>CAYVVW010000042.1:0-14054 GCA_964455335.1 uncultured Marvinbryantia sp. | reverse complement strand
TTGAGACTTTCAATGGGAGGCTGTCAAACAAATCAAAAGATGAAAGGCAATCCCAGGGGCAGCCCTTGGGGTTGCCTTTTGGGTAAATGACAGGTGAAACTTGGGTATGGCGAAACTGCAGAAGGTGGTTTGGAACAGACAGACAAAATCTGTGAAATCCGAGGAGACTGAGAGCGGGTGGTCGTTAGAGTTGCTAAAGATGCTGAGATTGTAAATCAGGTAAGACCTTGCGGATGCATTGGATTCATGCTAGGATAAGGGGGAGGGTGAACGTTTGATACAGGATAGTCAAGACAGGTGAATAATCCGGGTGGTTTTGAGCCAACAGGTGGAGCGCAACGCAGATAAGGAAAAAATACCTTTACAAATCACCCTTCATGGATTATAATCTAGAAGTAATAAAAAAACGCCCTATGAGTTAAATGAAGGCACAAACTCCCGATCTGCTTGCCATAGGCGTGGGAACGGCATGGACGATTCTGGGAGTAGCGCGTCCAAGGGCTTTTTTGAGGAGGACTTCGAGATGAACGATCACGATAAAGCAATCATGCTGGCAGGAGCGCTCGCAAGGGAGCTGCAAGAAGAAGGTGTAGCTGCGGAATGGCGAAGCATCAACTTGGATTTGGAAGCGGATGATGCGTTCTATAAACGGTTCATGCGCGCGGACATGGTCATCCGAAAGAAAGTGCCAGGCGCTCCGGTCGGAGGCGCGGGCGGCGGATTTTTTCGGGATCACAATATCATCGAGCTCATACGGCCGGACGAGACCATGACCATCGACCACCTGTACAAGGTAGTTGGGTACGCAAGTTACTACAAGGCTCAAGGGGATCAGGGCAACGAAATTCGAGAGGAGGACGTGGCCATCTTTGTCAGTGTGGAGACTTACCCGCGCGCGCTGATCGAGACGCTTCGTTCATCGGGAAAGGCCGTGCAACGGGGCGCGCCAGGGTTCTATCGGGTGAAAGGCATGACGCCGTTTGCCCTGTGGATTCGGGTGGTGGAAGAACTGGACCGAAAGGAGTTTGCATCCAGTCGCGCGGTGCGCAGGAATGCGGACAGGGAGGATTTGGCGGCGTTTTTTGAAGTTGCCAGAAGGTGCTCCAGCCCAAAGGAGCGCAGACGCATCGAGGATGTGCTGCGCGCGAGCGTTGAGGCGAATCTGGAATTGTATCGGGAGATCATGCGGGAGGGCGACATGGACGACAAGATGGACGACGTGACCAGAAATTTCATCGAAGAAGAACTCCAAAAGTATGGCGAAGCGGGGAAAAGGTAGCGCTTTTCCGACAGAAACGCAAAAAGGGGGCATGAAGAAAATGAAAAAACCATTGGTGGCATATTTTAGCGCGAGCGGAGTGACGGCGCGTGTGGCGAAAGAGCTGGCAAAGGCGGCGGGCGCAGATCTCTATGAGATTCAACCCGAAGTGCCTTACACAGATGCAGACTTAAACTGGATGGACAAGACATCACGCAGCTCCATTGAGATGAAAGACAAGGGCAGCCGGCCGGCGCTGGCGGACAGAGATGCCGACATAGCGGCATATGACACGATCTTTTTGGGATTTCCCATTTGGTGGGGCATTGCGCCGACGATTCTCAACACGTTTCTCGAAAGCTATGATTTTTCCGGAAAAAAGATCATCCTGTTCGCGACTTCCGGGGGCAGCGGCATGGGAAAGAGCGCGGAGGCATTGCAGCCTTCTGTTTCCAAAGATACCACGATTGTGCAAGGAAAAGTGCTGCGCGCTTCTTCGACAGCCGAGGAGCTGAAGGGTTGGATCGCATCGGTACGGTAGGAAGATGCACGACGATACGCGATTTCCCAAAGTCCGCCAAGGCATGGGGAGGGGCACTGCGGACAGTGCCCCTTTTTTGCGTTTCTGATTGCAAATTTTCCGTTGCGCATTGCGTTGGTTTATACTATAGTAGGTGTAGCCGTTTCTGTGATGGGCTGCGGAGAATGGAAAATCGAATTTGCGCTGCGCAAGCGGCATGACTTTGCAGCAAATGGATCAGAACGTGGATAGGAGCAGGGGAAGGAGGGGCATCTGCGTGGGAATTTTGACACGGGTAAGGGTCATGGCATTGGTTCTGGCGGCCGTGCTTTTTGTGGGGGCAGTTTCCGCAAGGGCAGAGCATGACTGGTTTGCGCCCCTGCCGAGGAGAAGTGCCTTTATCACAAAGAAGAAGCCCCGGATTTTGTTTGTGGGCAACAGCCACACGTTCAAGAACAAGATGCCGGAGATGTTCCGCAGGCTTTGCGTCCAACAGGGGATAGACCCGCACGTCACGGTGCTGGCAAAAGGCAGGCATTCGCTGTATGAGTTCCTCTATCCGGATGGGGAGGACGCGGAGTCCGTGCGCCTTGGGAGGGAATTGCGAAGGCTTCTCAAAAAGAAAAAGTGGGATGCGGTCGTCTTGCAGGACCGCAGTTATGAGGCCGTGGCAAATCCCGAAAAGATGCGCCAGGCCGTGCGGGAATTGGACGCGATGGTGCGCCAGGCGGGCGCGCGGACGGTTCTCTACATGACGTGGGCGCCGAAGAAGGGGAACGCTTCCTATCAAAAGCACGCGGGCGAACGCGGGAAAACGCCCGATGCGTATTTGTCACGGGTCTGGAAGATGTACGCGGGGCTTTCTGCCACATATGAGACCGCGCTTGCGCCCGTCGGCATGGCGTTTCGGCGGGGAAAGGAGATTTTGCCGTCCATTTCCCTGCTCTCGGACGATGGGCTGCACGCCAGCACCAGCGGAAGTTACCTGGCGGCTTGCGTGCTCTATGCGACCATTTTTGGCAAAAGCCCGGAGGGCAACCCCTATCGCCCGGACGGGCTTGCCGGAACGGAAAAGGCGAGGGCGCGCGTCGCCGAAAAATTGCAGGCGCTCTCGGCAGACGTGACGGTTCGCGCCGAGGCGCACAACAACGCAAAATTGCGGTTTGCGGAGCAGTCAGTCACACTGGAAAAAGGGGAGCGCACGCGGCTTCGCTGGGAAATTACCCCGGAAAAAAGTGCGTGCCGCATTGCAAGCTGGCACTCCAGCAACCGCAGGGTCGTGCGGGTGCAAGACGGGGTTCTTGTGGCGCGCCGTCCGGGAAAGGCGGTGATCACCGCCCGCCTAAACAATGGCACGAAGAAGGCGACCTGCGCGGTGACCGTGACCAGGCGGCAAGCCCCAAAAGCCACGCTGGTATGGGAAGTGCAAGGAGTGGAGTGAAAAGGCATCTTCCAGCCATGCCTACGTATGCTGTGAGCAAGGGAAAGAGCCAGGGAGCAACAAGAGGAAAACCACGCAAGGGAAAGAGCCAGGGAGCAACAAAAAGAAAACCACGCAAGGGCAAGAACCAGGGAACAACAAGAGGAAAACCAAGCAAGGGCAAGGGGCAGGGAGCAGCAAAAAGAAAACCACGCAAGGGAAAGAGCCAGGGAGCAACAAAATGGAAAACCGCACAAGGGCAAGAGCCAGGGAGCAATAAGAGGAAAACCACACAAGGGCAAGAACCGCGGAGCAACAAAAAGGAAAACCACACAAGGGAAAGAGCCAGGAAGCAGCAAAAAGAAAACCACGCAAGGGCAAGTATCAAAAGGGGCAACAAAAAGGAAGGTCACACAATAACGAGCATCAAGAAAAACACTCGGGGAAAGGATGAGATTTCAAGATGGAAGGTGTCAAGATCATTGGGCAGGCAGTTCCAAATATGCCGTGGCAGGAGCGGCCCGCAAGCAGCAAGGCGTGGATGCCGGTTTGGCGGTATGACGAAAATCCGATCATTGACCGCAACCCAGTGGAGGGCGTGGCGCGTATTTTCAACAGTGCCGTGATGCCGTATGAGGGGAAATTTATCGGCGTGTTTCGCGGCGAGCAGGTCAATGGCGTGCCGCACATTTATTTGGGGCACAGCGAGGATGCCATTCACTGGGAGTTTGAGAAAGAGAAGATTCCATTTGTGGACGAAAAGGGCGAGCCGTTTTTGCCTATTTACGCATATGACCCGCGCCTTGTGAAGATTGAGGACACTTATTATGTCATTTGGTGCCAGGATTGCTATGGGGCGGGCATTGGCATGGCAAAGACGACGGATTTCCGGACATTTACGCGCCTGGAAAACCCATTTTTGCCATTTAACCGCAATGCGGTGCTGTTTCCGCGCAAGGTCAATGGGAAGTTTTTGCTTTTGTCCCGGCCGAGCGACAGCGGGCACACACCGTTTGGCGACATTTACATTTCGGAAAGCCCGGACATGGTTTACTGGGGCAGGCATCGCCATGTGATGGGGAGTTCCAGCGAATGGTGGGAGTCGGTGAAGATTGGCGGCGGTGCGGCGCCGATTGAAACGTCCGTGGGGTGGCTGCTGTTTTACCACGGCGTGACGGGCACTTGCAATGGGCTTGTGTACAGCATCGGCGGCGCCATTTTGGACATTGACCAGCCATCCATTGTGAAATACCGCTGCGAGAATTTTTTGCTCACGCCGGAAACCTGGTATGAGGAGCGCGGATTTGTGCCAAATGTCACATTCCCATGCGCCACCATCCATGACGCGCAGACAGGCCGCATCGCCATTTATTATGGGGCTGCGGACAGCTATGTGGCGCTTGCGTTCACCACGGTGGACGAGGTGGTTTCCTATATTGTGGAACATAGTGTGACGCGCGCGTCCGACACGGAACTTGGCATACGCTAGGCTTGCGGAACGCGGTGTGCGCCATGTTTGCGGAACGCAGCATGCGCTAGGTTTGCTGCACGCGGCAATGGCATGATTCCGTAGCGAGTTCGTGCGTATTTTGGATGCAATACAGCAACGTAACTTTCAACTGTATAGATGTATAGATAGGAAGATTTTATGTTCGTTCAAGAGATTCGGGATCATCTGGTGCGCTCCATCATCCCTTTTTGGAAGGGAATGCGCGACGACGCATTTGGCGGCTATTATGGATTTCTCGGCTATGATTTGCGCCTGGATAAGCGGGCGGTGAAGGGGTGTATCCTAAACAGCCGCATCCTTTGGTTTTTTTCCAATGCCTATTGTTTGCTTAAGGATGATGCGCTGCTTGCGGAGGCGGATCACGCCTATGCGTTTTTGCGCGACCGTTGCATTGACCGCAAAAATGGCGGCATCTACTGGGCGCTCACTTATGACGGGCAGGTGGCGGACGGGCTGAAGCACACCTACAATCAGGCGTTTGCCATCTATGCGCTTTCCTCGTATTACCGCGCGCGCAAGGACGGCGAGGCCTTGCGGCTGGCGATGGAATTGTTCCGCCTGGTGGAGGAAAAGTGCACGGACGATGAGGGCTATCTGGAGGCATTTACAGAGGATTTTCGCCCGACGGAAAATGAAAAGCTCTCGGAAAATGGCGTGATGGCGGAAAAAACGATGAATACGCTGCTGCACGTTTTTGAGGCTTATACGGAGCTTTACGACGTGACGGGGGATGCGGACGTGGCCGCGCGCCTGCGAAGGATGCTGGATCTTTTTGCGGAGAAGGTATACAATCTTGCGCGCCATCGCCTGGAGGTCTTTTTTGACAAGCACTGGCATCCCCTGATCGATTTGCACTCGTTTGGGCATGACATTGAGGCTTCCTGGCTCATCGACCGCGGCTGCCAGGTGTTGGGCGACGCGTCTTACACAGAAAAACTGGCGCCCATAACGGCGGATCTTGTGCGGGAAGTTTACCAGGATGCCTACCAGGGCCATTCTCTGGCAAATGAGTCGGAAAATGGGGTGATTGACCAGACGCGCGTGTGGTGGGTGCAGGCAGAGGCGGTTGTCGGCTTTCTGAATGCGAGCCAGCAAGGCGTATATCAGGATGCGAGTCAGCAAGGCGCAGGGCAGGGTGTATATCAGGAAGCAAGTCAGCAAGGCGCAGGGCAGGGGATGCATCAGGATGCGGGACAGCAAGGCGCAAGGCAGGGTGCATATCTGCAGGCGGCGCAGGACATCTGGGCTTTTATCAAGGAATTTGTGGTCGACAAACGCGCGGGGTCTGAGTGGTATGGCTATGTGCGGGCGGACGGCGCGCCCATCGAGGGCAGGCCGATCGTCGAGCCGTGGAAATGTCCTTACCACAATGGGCGGATGTGCATCGAGGTGATAAGGAGGTTGTCGGATGCTTCATAAGCAATATTACGTTGAGCAGGAAAAATGGGAACGCCTGACCCAAAAGAAAAATCAAAAAAGCGGGGAATATGGCGGCGTGCTGCAAAGGTATGCAGACCCGGTGCTCACGAGGGAACACATTCCCCTGCACTGGAAATATGACTTGAGCCCGCGGACAAACCCCTATTTTTTGGAGCGGCTCGGCGTGAATGCCGTGATGAATGCGGGGGCGATCGAGCTGGATGGGAAGTTTTATCTGGTGGCGCGCGTGGAGGGCAATGACCGCAAGTCTTTTTTCGCCGTGGCACAGAGCGACACGGGCATTGACGGCTTCCGGTTTTGGGATTACCCCGTGGAATTGCC
The DNA here is from genome assembly GCA_964455335.1 of uncultured Marvinbryantia sp. GTDB lineage: Bacteria > Bacillota > Clostridia > Lachnospirales > Lachnospiraceae > Marvinbryantia. The sequence goes on along the minus strand of CAYVVW010000042.1, from coordinate 7,585 downwards.
GGACACTTGCCCGGAAGAGACGAATGTGTATGACATGAGGCTGACGCGGCACGAGGACGGCTGGATTTATGGCGTGTTTTGCTCCGAGAGCAAGGATACGTCGGCGGATGACTTGTCGGCGGCCGTGGCTTGCGCGGGCATCGTGCGCACGCGGGATTTGAAAACCTGGGAACGCCTGGACAACTTAAAAACGCTGCGATCCCCGCAGCAGCGCAATGTGGTATTGCACCCTGCGTTTGTCGATGGGAAATATGCGTTTTACACGAGACCCATGGATGATTTTATTGAGACAGGGAGTGGCGGCGGCATTGGTTTTGGGCTGTGCGCGGACATCGCGCACGCGGTGATCGACGAGGAAATCCTCACGAGCAGGCGCAAGTACCACACGATTACCGAGGCGAAAAATGGCGCGGGCGCAGTGCCGATTCGGACGGAAAAAGGGTGGGTTCACATCGCGCACGGGGTGCGCAACACGGCGGCTGGGCTGCGCTACGTGCTCTATGCCTTTGCGACGGATTTGAACGATCCCTCCCGGGTGATTGCGGAGCCGTCCGGCTTGCTTTTGGGGCCGCGCGGGGAGGAACGCGTGGGCGACGTGTCCAACGTGGTATTCACAAATGGCGCCATCGCGAGGGAAAATGGTGACATCTACCTTTATTATGCGTCCTCGGACACGCGCATCCACGTGGCGACCACCACAGTGGACCGTCTGGTTGACTATGTGTTCGGGACGCCCGCAGATCCATTGCGGTCTGCGGATTGCGTCAGGCAGCGCACGGCACTCATCCGGCAAAACCTGGAGTTCTTAAAGCGCGAGGGCGTGTCATAAGCCTCGCAAAAATGGGGAATTGGCACACGTTTCACTATCACATAGCATAGATCTGAGACATTGCAGGAAGGAGCAGGCGCATGACCTTTGTTGACGCAAATGACTGGCATATCCAATATATGGGGCGCGTAGAGGAAAAGAATCCGATGGAGTATATGTTTATCTACCCGGCCACGAGCGCGACGCTGCGTTTTAAGGGAACGGAGATTTATGCCGTCATTGAAAACCACTGGCAGTTCTGGCAAAATTATATGGGATATATTCTGGACGGGGTGCAGGGCAAGTTCAGCCTGACCGAAGGGGGCAATGAGGAAAATAAGGACATTCGCCAGTTTTTGATTGCCAAGGATTTGCCAGACTGCGCGCATACGGTGACGTTATTTAAGCGCCAGGATGCCTGCCACAAAATCTATTTTGGCGGCTTTTGCGTGACGGACGAGACGGAGCTGTTGCCACCTAATCCGCTGCCGGAGCGCAGGATTGTTTTTTTTGGGGATTCCATTTCTGCGGGGGAGTGCTCGGAGGCGGTGGGGTATGAGGGAAAGCCAGACCCCGCGCACAATGGGGAATACTCGAACGCGTGGTATTCCTATGCGTGGATGACGGCGCGCAAGCTCCATGCGCAAATGCATGACATCGCGCAAGGCGGCATCGCATTGCTCGACGGAACAGGGTATTTCAACGCCCCGGGGCTTTTGGGCATGGAGTCCGTCTGGGACAAAATGCAATACAACCCGGCGCTTGGCGAGGTGACGGATTGGGGATTTTTGGATTTTATCCCGCATGTGATTGTGATCGCCATCGGGCAAAATGATGCCCATCCGGAAAATTTCATGCGAGACGACTACCACGGGGAAAAGGCGGCCGCGTGGCGCAAGGCTTACCGGAAATGGGTGGAGGATTTGCATGATCTGTACCCGGACGCGCTGATTGTGCTTGCGACGAGCATCATGGAACACGACAAGAGCTGGGATGACGCCATCGAGGACGTGACGCGCGCGCTCCATGACGAGAAAACGGTGCATTTTTATTACAAGCGGAACGGCTGCGGCACGCCGGGCCACATCCGCATCTCGGAGGCTGAGGAAATGGCGGAAGAACTCTCCGCGTTTATCGAGGAGCGCGCGACGGCGCTGGGGTGCTTCCCGGCCGTCACTTGAAAGATGTCTATTATTTTCGTTTTGCAACATATGGCACACGACCGGTGTCATGACCTGACTGGCAGCGCAATCGCACGACGAACGATCGGTGACGGCAAGGGCGCATCCTTGGGATGTTTCTCTTGCGGGAAGGAGCTTTCATGGAGAGGGAGCAAGCGGCGCGCGCATCCCTGGCAGTGCCGGGAAATCCCGCGCGCATCCAAAATCTGATGCGGCGCGCATCGGCGGGGGAAGATTTGCACATCGGATTTTTGGGCGGGTCTATCACGCAGGGAAGCCTTGCGTCCAAGCCGGACCTGTGTTATGCGGCGCAGGTGTTTTCCTGGTGGGAGCGGACGTTTCCGAAGAGCCGGTTTTCCTACATCAATGCGGGCATCGGCGGCACGACCTCGCTCTATGGCGCGGCCAGGGCATGGATGGATCTGCTGCGCTACCGCCCGGATTTTGTGGTGGTTGATTTTTCGGTGAACGATGAGGCCACCCCATTTTTCCAGGAAACATTCGAGGGCGTGGTGCGCCAGCTGTACCGCGCGGGCGCGGCCGTGCTAATCTTAAACAATGTGTGCTATGATACGGGAGAAAATGCGCAGGATTACCACAATCAGGTGGCGCGGCATTACCAGATTCCCGCAGTGAGTATGCGGGAGGGGCTGTACGCCATGATTTTGGACGGCACAGTTGACGCGTCCTCTGTGACGCCGGACAATTTGCACCCAAACGACAGGGGGCATGGGCTGTTGGCGTATAGGATCACTTGGAATCTGGAACGAATGTGGGAGCAGGCGAGGCAGGACGGCGCGGGCGATTTGCAGCCGACAGGGCACGGTCAGAATGGCGCGGGCGATTTGCAGCCGACAGGGCACGGTCAGAATGGCGCGGGCGATTTGCAGCCGGCAGAGCATGGTCAGAATGGCGCGGGCGATTTGCTGTTAGCAGGACATGGCCAGGAAGATTTGTGTGCCCCCGCGCCTCTGACGGCGAATCGCTTTGAGGCGGCAAGGCGCTATCAGATTGACAACTGTGACCCGCGTCTGGAGGGCTTTTTGACGGACCCGCGGGAACGTCTGGGGCTTCTCGACCTCTACAAAAACGGCTGGACGGCGGGCAAAAAGGGCGACCGGTTCTCGCTGACCTTGGAATGTTCGCACCTGTCTGTCCAATATTTGCGCGCAGTCCAGAAACCGCGACCGATTGTGGAGGCGGTGGTGGATGGCGACCACGCCCACGCGGTGACATTGGATGGCAATTTTGACGAGGATTGGGGCGACTGCCTGGCGCTCACGGAAGTGTATGACGGCGCGTGGGGGCGACATGAAATTGTGCTTACGGTGCGGGAGGCTCCGGAAAATGCGGCCGGGCCGTTTTACCTGGTATCCCTCATCACGGATGGGAGGCACGGAGCAATCGCGGAATAGACGGAGCAAGGCAGGAAGCAATCACAGGACAGGCAGAGCGAAACGCGGAGCAGTCGCAGGACAGACGAAACGCATAGCAATCATGGAATGATGCTAGGGTAGAAAGCCCTTTCATTTCTCCGTGCTTTGCGCTCTTTTTGGTGTTTTGCGGGGCACAGAGCCATGCTTTTCCATGCGAGCATGGAGAATGCATGACCTTTTGCACCTGGTATCATCATGTGAGTGAGGATGGCAGATGGCATGGGAAGCAATCGCAAGGACAGGCGGAGCGAAATGCGGAGCAATCACGGGATAGACGGAGCAAGGCAGGAAGCAATCGCAGGGACGGGCGGAGCGAAACGCGGAGCAATCGTGGAATAGACGGAGCAAGACAGGAAGTAATCACAGGATAGACGAAACGAAAAGAAAAGGGAAGGAACGGACATGGATCAGGACATCAGGGAAAAAGCGAAGGAACGGTTTCTCACTTGGATGGAGAATCCCTATTTTGACGAGGGCACGAAGGAGGAGCTGCGCGCCATTCGCGCGGACGAGGGGGAGATCGTTGACAGGTTTTATAAGGATCTGGAATTTGGCACGGGCGGCCTGCGCGGCATCATTGGGGCGGGCACGAACCGCATGAATCTTTATACGGTGCGAAAAGCCACGCAAGGGCTGGCGAATTTTATCTTGCGGGAAAACAAGCAGGGGCAAGGGGTGGCGATTGCCTTTGACTCGCGGCATATGTCGCCGGAGTTTGCCAAAGAGGCGGCAAGCGTGTTGTGCGCAAATGGCATCCGGACGTATTTGTTTGATGCGCTGCGCCCGACGCCGGAGCTTTCTTTTGCCGTGCGCGAACTCGGCTGCGCGGCGGGCATCGTGGTGACGGCCAGCCACAATCCCCCGGAGTACAATGGATATAAGGTTTATTGGGAGGACGGCGCGCAGATCACCCACCCAAAGGACGCGCAGATCATTGCGTGCGTCAATGCCATCACGGATTATACCGCCGTCAAGGCCATGCCGCCAGAGGAGGCGCAGGCGGCGGGGCTTTTGACACTGATCGGCGAGGAAATCGACGCGGCATACATGGCAGCCTTAAAGCGGCTGGTGCTCAATCCGGAAGTCGTCAAAAAACAGGGGAAAGAATTGAAAATTGTCTACACGCCCCTGCATGGGACGGGCAATCTCCCCGTGCGCCGCATTTTGTCGGAACTGGGATTTGAAAACGTGTATGTCGTGCCCGAGCAGGAGCTGCCGGATGGCAATTTCCCCACCGTGCCCTACCCGAATCCGGAGGACGTGCGCGCATTTGCCATGGCGCTGGCGCTCGCCAAGGACGTGGACGCGGACCTGGTGCTCGCGACAGATCCGGACGCGGATCGCCTGGGAGTTTACGTGAGAAACCTGCGATCCGGCGATTATGTGGGATTTACGGGAAATATGTCCGGAATGCTTCTCTGCGAGTATGAGCTTTCCCAGCGCAAGGAAAAAGGGATGCTGCCGGAAAATGGCGCGGTCGTGACGACCATCGTGTCAACGAACATGGCGAAGCCCATGGCCGAGGCGTATGGCGTCACGTTGATTGAGACGCTGACGGGATTTAAGTACATCGGCGAGCAGATCAAGCTGTTCGAGCAGACAAATCGCCACACCTACCTCTTTGGGTTTGAAGAGAGTTACGGCTGTCTGGTGGGCACCCACGCGCGCGACAAGGACGCGGTTGTGGCGGTGATGGCGTTGTGCGAGGCCGCGGCCTACTACAAAGAGCGGGGCTTAAGCCTGTGGGGGCAGATGCTCGATTTGTTTGACAAATATGGCTATTATAAGGAAAGATTGCACACGCTCACCTTAAAGGGCATCGACGGCGCAGAGAAAATCCGGCAAATCATGGAGGGCTTGCGCAAAAATCCGCCGAAGGAATTGGGCGGTTACACGGTTTGCGCATGCCGCGACTACCTGGCGGATTGCCGCACGGACTTTGCCACCGGCGAACAGACACCGACGGGTCTGCCCAAATCGGACGTGATCTATTTTGAACTCAACGACGATGCCTGGTGCTGCGCGCGCCCATCCGGCACAGAGCCGAAAATCAAATTTTACATGGGCGTCAAAGGGGGAGATTTGCGCGATGCCGTGGAAAAACTGGATACCCTGACTGCGGCGATGGTGCGGCTGGCGGATGCGTGACGCTGAAAAAATAAGGTGATAAGCGAGGAAACGAAAAATGGCACTGTTGAAATTACAGCCGAGTTTTCAGGAATATCTGTGGGGCGGGCGCCGATTGGCGGAAGCGTATCACAAGGCATTTGCGGGGGAAACCCTGGCGGAATCGTGGGAATTGTCCTGCCACCCAGACGGTCCAAGTGTCGTTGCAAATGGGCCGGATGCGGGGATGACCCTGCCGCAATATATCGAAAAATGGGGGCGCAAGATTTTAGGGACGAACTGTGAGCGGTTTTCGGATTTTCCGATTCTCATCAAATTGATTGACGCAAAGGATCGTCTGTCCATCCAGGTTCATCCGGACGATGCCTACGCCTTACAGCACGAGGGGCAATATGGAAAGACCGAGATGTGGTATGTATTGGAGGCGGGGAAGGACGCGTTTCTCTACTACGGATTCGCAAAGGAAATCAGCCGCGAGGAATTTGCCGCGCGCATTCAAGACAACACATTGACGGAAGTTTTGCAAGCCATTCCCGTGCAAAAAGGCGACGTGCTGTTCATCGAGGCCGGTACGATCCACGCGATTGGCAAAGACATCCTGATCGCGGAGATTCAGCAAAACTCGAATGTCACATACCGCGTGTACGACTATGGGCGCGTGGGCAAGGACGGCAAGCCGCGCGCATTGCACGTGGAACAGGCACTGGAAGTGACAAACCGCGCGCCGCTCCTGCGCAGCCCGTCCTTCGACCCCTATGTGGCAAAGTGCGCGTATTTTACCGTGCAGAAAGCCTTTCTGGATGGGCATCTCGCACAGTCGCTGACAGGAACGGCGGGGGAGGAATCGTTTGTCAGCTTCCTGATATTGGATGGCAGCGGAACGCTGCAATGCGGCGGCGAATCCTTGGATTTCCAAAAAGGCGACAGCCTTTTATTGACCGCGGGAAGCGGGGAATACCGCCTGATGGGCGCGTGCGAGGCGCTGCTTACCACCGTGTAGCAGCGTCACAAAACGCGCAAATCATTTTCGTTTTCTTCCCAAATTCCGATTTACTTCTTTGTCAACCACGCTTCCTTGGTCATGGCATTTACATGACCTGTCCTCTTTTCGTGCAGCAGCGGGACATCCACGCCCTCGGTTGTCCATTGGTATTGAAAGCCCACTTTTTCCTGAACCCGCTTCGACTTGGTGTTGCCTTCGTAGTATCCGCACCACACCTTGCTCATACCAATATCCTCAAAAGCATGGCGGAGCATTTCCCTGACAGCTTCCGGCATGATGCCCTGTCCCCAGAACGGCTTTCCGAGCCAGTAGCCCAGTTCGCATTCATCATCACGTTCGGTCATATCGGTATGACCGTTCAATTTCAATTCAATAGCTCCGATGGCTCGGTTATCCGACTTTAAGCACACGGCATAGGCTTCTGATCCACAAAACACAGTCTTGATGATGTTTCGGCTCTCATCGATGCTCTGGTGCGGCGGCCATCCGGCAATCAGTCCCACATTGGGATCGCTGGCGTATTTGTATAAATCTCCCGCATCGCTTTCTTCCCAATGGCGCAGTATCAAGCGTTTTGTTTCAAGCGTCATCCTTCGTCCTCACTTCTTCTTTTTCTGTAGTGGTTCCGCCCGACTATTTTGTGGGTGTAACCTGCGGCTCGGAGAGCCAGTTCCTTACCACATCCGCGCTCACCTTGACCGCCTTGGCAATATTTTCTACCGTTAGCCCCATTTTCTGAAACTCGTGAGCCGTCTCTTCTGCCTGTGCCTGCAGCGAAGAAAGACGTTTCTTCAGGCGAACACGTTCGTCGGCCTGTGCATGGGCGATAAATCTCAGATTCTCCTCTTGCGTCTCCTTGCCGTAAACCACCTCGATGAACTGCATAAAATGAACGACAATATCGTTTTCAAAATACTCATCGTCGCAGAACGGTAAAATGGCATCCTTATCCGGCCGGAAGGTCGTATACTTGGATCCATCCCATGTGCCGCCTGCGTATGCCAGTCCCGGCACATCAAGGGAATAGCGA
>CAYVVW010000041.1:0-14073 GCA_964455335.1 uncultured Marvinbryantia sp. | reverse complement strand
GTAGACAGCGAAGCACGAAACAATCCGTAAGGTATCTTTTTACCGTAACATCATAGCATCGCCTGAATGTGCCCGACCACTTGTTTCCCAAGCTCGCCGGACTTTGCGGCCGCGTCGGGCGCGGAGCTCCCCTTGACGCCATAGTATATTTTTACCTTTGGCTCTGTGCCCGAAGGCCTGACGCAAACCCACGCATCGTCGTTTAGGTCATAGTACAGCACATCGGACGCGGGCAGTCCGGTCGGGGCGGTTTCGCCTGTCTGCAGGTTGCGGATGGTCCCTTGTTTGTAATCCCGCGCGGAGCAAACCGCGTATTCGCCAAACGCTTTTGGCGGGTCTTGGCGCAGATTGCCCATGATTTCCTGTATTTTTTGCAGGCCCTCGATGCCGGCCAGCGTGATGGAAGTCACGTCGTCCTTGTAGTACCCATATTTTTCGTACATCTCGTTTAGGGCATCCCACAAGGTCTTTCCCTGGCTCTTGTAGTAGGCTGCCGCCTCACACAGCGCCATCGTTGCCACAATGGCATCCTTATCCCTGGCGTGCGTGCCGATGAGGCAGCCGTAACTCTCCTCAAACCCGAACAGGTACGTGCCCTCGCCCTTTTGCTCAAAGCCGAGAATCTGCTGGCCGATGTACTTAAAGCCTGTCAGCACTTCGATGAACTTCATGCCGTAGGCCTTGGCGATCGCCCCCGCAAGGTTGGTGGTCACGATGGTGCTGATCACCGCGCCGTCCGCGGGCAGCCCCCTGGTCGCCTGCACCTGGCTTAGCTCATACTCTTCCAAAAGGCAGCCGGACATATTGCCCGTCAGGCAGTGGTACTCGCCGGTTTCGGCGTCTTTCACGTAACAGCCGAGGCGATCCGCATCCGGGTCGGTGGCAAGCACGAGATCCGCGTCCACTTCCTTCGCGAGCGCAAGCCCCAGGGTAAATGCCTCCTTCGCCTCGGGGTTCGGGTAGCCGACGGTCGGGAAATCGCCGTCCGGCAGCTCCTGCTCCTTGACCACGTAGACGTGCGTAAAGCCGACCTCCTGCAAGACGCGCCGCGCGGGGATGTTGCCCGTGCCGTGCAAGGGGCTGTAAACGATGCGGATGCCGTCCTGCTGCTCCTTGATGCTGTCCTTGTGAATCACCAGCTTTTTCAATGCCTCGATATAGGCATCGTCGATGGCCTCCCCGATGGTCTCGTACAGGCCCGCCTGGATGGCATCTTCCTTTTTCATCGTCTTTAACGCGGCATAATCCGTCACTTTTTGCACTTCGGCCATGATGCCGGTGTCGTGCGGCGGGGTAATCTGCGCGCCGTCCTCCCAGTACACCTTGTACCCGTTGTACTCCGGCGGGTTGTGACTGGCCGTGATATTAATGCCGGCAATGCAATGCAGCGTGCGCACCGCGAACGAAAGCTCCGGCGTGGGGCGCAAGGATGCAAACACATAGGCCTTAATGCCGTTTGCCGCCAGGCAAAGCGCCGCCTCATCGGCAAATTCCGGGGACATCCTGCGCGAATCGTAGGCAATCGCCACGCCCCGCTCCTGCCCGCCCACGGAGCAGATATAATTTGCCAGCCCTTGGGTCGCCCTGCGCACCGTGTAGGGATTCATGCGGTTCGTGCCCGCCCCGATGATGCCGCGCAGCCCGGCCGTGCCAAATTCTAAGTCTTTGTAAAAGCGCTCCTTGATTTCCGTTTCATTCCCGCCGATGGCCGCAAGCTCCGCTTTCGTTTCCTTGTCAAATACGGGATTTTGCAGCCACTCTGCATACATTTTTTTGTAATCCATCACACACCCTCCCATCAATGAGACATTTTTTCCTATCCTATCAAATTTCCTGCCATTCTTCCAGTGTTTTTTTCAAATATTCTTTCGTGTTTCGCGCCGGATCTTCGATGACCTCCTGCAGCAAGCGGTCCAGTGCCTGCCCGATCTGCCGCCCGGGGGGCATGCCCCAGCGGATGAGGTCTGTTCCGCTGACGGCCAGTTCCTTTCGCGACAGGCATTGCTTTTCCTCGGTAATGGTCTGGTAAAGCGCGCGCATCTGGCCAATCAAGATCAGTTTTTCCTGCCTGTGAAAATCGCTCTGCGCGCACACATCCGCATAGAGCACGTCCAAGAGTTTCCAAAAAAGGTCAGGCCCTACGCGGCTTGCCATGCGGCGCACGGCTGCCTGGCGGATCACGCATTTTCCGCTTAAGATCGCCTGCCGATCCCCCTCCTGGAATTTCGGGTACTTGTCATGGTTGCGCACAAGCGCGCATACCTGCCGGATGGTCTCGTTGTCAAAGCGCAGGCGCCGCAGCACCGTGTGCGCAATCTGCCCGCTCACTTCCGCGTGGCGCAAAAAATGGTCCATGCCGTCCACCGTCTGCCGCACCTGCGGTTTCCCGAGATCGTGCAAGAGCATCGTCAGACGGACAATGCGGTCCTGGCAAGCCGCCTCGACGGCCTTTATGGTATGCATGCCCACGCTGTAGCAGTGGTGCGGGTTGTTTTGCGGGGTCTGCATGGCCGCGTCAAATTCCGGCAAAAACACGGCCGTCATCCCCAGGTCGTAGGCAAGGAGCAGCTTCCCCGGGTGCGGGGATTCCAGCAATTTGACAAGCTCCGCCCGGATGCGCTCCGCACTCACGGCGCGCAAACGCCCTGCCATCTCGCGGATGGCGTCCTGCGTGCATGTGTCCACCGAAAAACCGAGCTGCGCGGCGAAACGAACCGCGCGCAACATCCGAAGCGCGTCCTCCCCAAAGCGCTGCCCCGGGTCGCCCACGCAGCGAATCACGCCCGACTCCAAATCCCGCGCGCCGCCAAACACGTCGACAAGCCCGCGGCTTTCATTGTACGCCATGGCATTGATGGTAAAATCGCGCCGCCGCAAATCCTCCGTGAGGCTGTCGGTAAACGTCACCCCATTCGGGTGGCGCCCGTCCGCATATTCCCCGTCAATGCGGTACGTGGTCACCTCATAGGCTTCCCCGCCCAGAAGCACCGTCACCGTCCCATGCGCGATGCCCGTGTCAACGGTATGGCGAAACAGCGTCTTGACCTGAGCAGGCGCGGCGGACGTCGTGACATCCCAATCGTTTGGTGTCCGCCCGAGGATGCTGTCGCGCACGCAGCCGCCCACGGCAAATGCCTCAAACCCCGCGCGCTCCAACGCGCCCAATATCTGCTTGACCCCTTCCGGCAGCTTGATAACCATCGCGATCCCCTTTACGCGAACAGGCCGAAATAGGCCAGGACGGCGCATCCCAGCGCGATGCGGTACCACCCAAAGGCCGTAAAATTGTGGTTGCGGACATACCCGACCAAGAAGCGGATGGCGATGACGGACACCACAAAGGCCACTGCCATGCCCACCCCGAGCAGCACCAGTTCCGTCGCGGTAAAGGCAAGCCCAAAGTTCACCAATTTCAAAAGGCTAGCGCCCAGCATCACCGGAACAGCCAAAAAGAACGTGAACTCCGCCGCCACCGGCCGGGAAACCCCCGCCAGGATGGCGCCCAAAATGGTCGCGCCGGATCGTGAAGTGCCCGGAAAGACCGCGGCGATCAGCTGAAATTCCCCGATCAGAAAAGCAACGGGGAACGAAATCTCCGCAATGGAGTTGATGCGCGGCTTGCGGTCCCGATTGCGGTACTCCACGACGATGAAAAAGATGCCAAACACGATCAGCATGACCGCCACCGTCTGGTAATTGTAGAAAAGCGCGTCCAATTTTTCCTCAAACAAAATCCCGACGACCGCCGCGGGAATACACGCCACCAGAATCTTGACCCACATCAGGCACGTGTCGTACTTTATGAAATGCGGTTCTTTTGCGGAAAATGGCCACAGCTTCCGAAAATACAGCACGACCACGGCCAGGATAGCGCCCAGCTGAATCACCACCAAAAACATCGAAAGAAACTCCTCCGACACATTGAGGCGCACAAACTCGTTTAGCAAAATCATGTGGCCCGTGCTGCTGATCGGCAGCCATTCCGTGATTCCCTCCACAAGGCCAAACAGCGCGGCCTTCAAAATTTCCATAATTTCCATGTTCTTTCTCTCTCCTTGTCCCTGGCGTCACAATGCCATGGGGTTGTTCCGTGATTGGGCGCAAAAGGCATTTTGGACTATCCTAGCCCTGGATGCGCGCGATCATCGCCCACATGCGATCCGCCGAGTTGAAGTTTTCCGGTATGATGTCCGCCGGCGTCAGCGTCACGCCAAACGCGTCGCTGATCTCGCTGACAATCGAGAGAATGTCAAACGACGAGAGCAGCTTGTCGTCCACCAAAGCCGTCTCCGCCGTAAAATCCACGTCCGGGCACACCTCTTCCAAAATTTCCATCAATGTTTCCATGCTGCAAAATCCTCCTTCTTCCATAGCTACCAGTTGTACCATGCCGCTCTCCTTTGCGCAGCCCACACAGTCGATTCACCAGCAGTTACCACCGCCTTACCCGCATCCTGTGACGCTCGCTTTCGCGCAGCCCACACAGTCGATTCGACCGCAGTTGCCACCGCCTTACCTACATCCTACTGCGCCGCTCGCTTTCCCGCAGCCCGCGCCGAGGGCTTGCATGATTTTATCTGGCTTCTTCCAAATATAGCGCATGGAGACGCTTTCTGTCAATCTTTCCATTCTTTGTCAGGAAAAATTCTTGCACCTGCCGGAAAATGTTGGGCACCATGTAATCCGGCAAAAACGCGGCCAATGCCCGCGCGAGGGAACGCCTGTCGATGTCGCCTTGGTAGTAGCAGACGATTTTGTTTTTTGGCGCGTCAAACAGGCAGCAGCCGCGCACCACGGCATCCACCTTTTCCAGCGCGGCCTCGATCTCGCCCAATTCGATGCGATGCCCCATGTGCTTGATCTGGAAATCCTTGCGCGACGCAAAGACCAATTCCCCGCGCTCGTTGTACATCCCAAGGTCGCCCGTGCGATAAATCGTCTCCGGATAATGGCTGTTGAGCGGGTTTTGGACAAACGCGCGCGCCGTCTGCTCCGGATTGTTGTAATACCCGAGCGCAAGAGCCGTCCCGGACACGCAAATCTCCCCCTTTTCCCCAACGGCGGTCACTTCCCGATCGTTTTCATCGAGCAAAAATACCCGCTCATTCGGGAACGCCCGGCCGATTGGAAGGGCATCCCCCGGGGCAAATGCGCGATCCAACACATAATACGTGCAGTTGCACGTGATTTCCGTAGGCCCATACAAGTTTGCAAACACCGCGTTCGGCAAATGCCGCCGCCAGTCGTTCAAATGGCGGATGGGCATGGTCTCGCCGGAAAAAAAGACGCGCCGGATCTGATCCGGAACCTTGTAGGAAAACCCGTTAAACGCGGAGAGCATACATAAGGCGGACACCGCCCACGTCAAACTGGTAACGCCCCGCTCCATCAAAAAATCAATCAGCGGCGCGGGAAAAGAAAAGAGCCGCCGCGGAATGATCTGCACCGTGGCTCCGGTCTTTAGGCCGGTGTAAATGTCCTTGACCGACACGTCAAAATCCCATGGCGCCTGGTTTCCCAGCACGTCGTCGCTCGTAAACGCGCCCATTTTTGCAAATTCCTCGATGAAATCGATGACGCTGCGATGGCTCACCGCCACGCCCTTGGGAACGCCCGTAGAACCCGATGTGAACATCACATAGAGCGGGAAAATATCCGCATGGCACGCGCGCACGGCCGCAAGATACGCCTCGTCCACGTCTCCTTTGCGCAGCTGGCGCGCGTCCAATACATGCGCCGCTTGGGGCATCCCGTTTAGCGCAGCCGCGCCCGCCTCGTCACCAGCAACCGTACGTGTTTCCGGCGCATTTGCAACATCGAGCATCCCCTTTAAGGAAGCCGCGCCCGCCTCGTCACCAGCAACCGTATGTGTTTCCGGCGCATTTGCAACATCGGGCATTCCCTTTAGGGCATCCGCGCCCGCCTCGTCCGCGACAATCGTGCGCGCCTCCAGGGTCTGCAAAATTTGTGCCAGGCGCGCCTTTGGCTGCGCGGCGTCCAGCACCACATAAAACCCGCCCGCGTAGACAATGCCCAGCAAAATCTGGATGGTGTCCACGCTCTTTTCCATCACGACGGGAACGGGCTGATGCCGGCACCCATGCTTTGCAAGCGCGCTCCCCACGCGCCTTGCCCCGTCGAGCAACTCCGCGAACGTACAGCTTTGCGCCTCGTCCGCAAATGCCGTCTTATGCGGAAAACGCGCCGCCGTTTGTTCCAAATATTCCAAAACATTCTTCATATCTTGCAATCCGCCTTTCTGCGCAAGATGCCGCTCCGATATGAGACGCGAAACGATACTGATTTCATGCGTTTCATGACGGCTGTCCTTCTTTTCTTTCCATGAGTTTTGCCAGATTTTTTGTAAATTCCCGCGCGGCCTCCGTGTGCATATGGCCATCGAGGTCGGTGTAACTTTCCAGATTGTGGGAGGCATATTTGAAATACGTCTGGTTGTTAAAATTCAAATACGGCACTTCCTGTTTTGCGAAAAAATCCCCAAAAAAGGCATCCGCGTCCGTGTAGGAATCCATGTATGCGCGCAACGTTTCTGTGGGAACTGGCGTCGTGACCGCCACAAACGCGATGCCCTTTTCTTTGCAAAGCGCAATGGTTTTTTCCAGGTATTCCAAATGTTCCGCACGCAGCTTTTCCCGTTCAAACGGCTGGATGCCGTCAAAGCGAAATGTGCTGGTATCCACGGGGTTGCGCCCGACGAACCCGCTCTCGTAGTAAGTTTGCGTCTCGGTGCGAAAATCCTCCGTCCCATAATCTTTTTCCCACTTTTTTTGCACGGTCTTTCCGATGTTTTCCAGCTCATAGGAAAGGTCATACTCATACCACGGAAAGAGAAGCGCGCGCAAATCACACTTTGCGACGGCATTCCAAAAATATTCCCATTTCGCAAAAGAGAGGGGAAACTCGTGGTAAAACAGCAGATAATTGTTGCCCTCCTCTTTTTCCAGCGTAAAATATGCTGGGGAAATCTCATAAATGACGCGCGAAGGCGCATGTCCCTGCTCGATTGCGAGGCGCAGCATGTGGTACACGTCGATGCTATATTCGCCGCCCACGCACAGGTTGTGCCCCGTGCGCCCATTGATTTCCCGCGCGGCCTCCGGGTCGATATTGAGCTTTCCGTGTGACGTGCCGACGTAAAGGTCGTCAAACGTTTCCGTGCAAATAGCGTGCAAGTCGTTGCGCATAAAGGTGCATGGGTACAACAAAAAATCCAATGCCCAAAATACCCCAAGCGATGCGGCCACGACCAAAACCGCACAGAGCGTTTTCTTAAAATTGCGCATAGAGGAACCCCCTTGGTGCGGCCGTCGAGCCAAACAGCCCGATGCATACCAACAGCAGCAAAAAGATGCCCGCCCGCATGGGAAGCGGCAGGCGCGACATGCTTTCCCGGATGTGAATGCCTTTTTCTTTGGCGCACCCGACAGCCACCATGACGGCACACCCAACGGCCAAAATCAACAGTGCCTGCGGCACAAACGCAGTTCCCGCCCTCCCTGCCGGAATGTCCAAAAGCTGCGCCGGCGCAAAGTGCGCACATGCCTGCCGCATCATATAGAAGGCCTGTCCCAAGTCGTCCGAGCGGTCAAAAAACCAGCGAAAATTGACCAATAGAAACGTGCGCAGAATGGCAAATCCCTGAAACCACGGCTCTTTTCCAGTGATGCGCAATGCCTTTTTCCAGCTGCGGTACGGGCCGGCCATCAATTCGCTAAATGCGATGATGCCGCCGTTGAGCAACCCATAGAACGCGTATTTCCAACTGATGCCGTGCCAAATGCCGACCAGAAAAAATACGATAAGATCCGAGAGCGCAATGGGAACGACACGCCCCATTTTTCGCCCAAACCGTTTCTTTGATCACTTGGAAAAACGCATCATCCAACGGGAAAGCGAGACGGGGTAAAACACATAATTTTTCATCCACTCGCCCAGAGTAATGTGCCACCGTTCCCAAAATTCCGCCATCGATTTTGCCAGATAAGGCATACGGAAATTCTCATCCATGGTAATGCCAAAGAGGTTTCCGATGCCAATCACCACATCCATGCCGCCGGAAAAATCCCCATACAACTGGATGCCATAAAACAACAGGGCAAACAGCGTGATGCCGTTATAGCGATCCAAATCACCCCAAATGGCATCCGCAAAAACGCCCGCCCAATCCGCGAGAATCATTTTTTTGCACAATCCCCAAATGATGCGCTGCGTCCCATAAGAAATGGCATCCCAGGAAAATGCGTGCTCCGCAAACAGCTGCTTGGAAAGCCTCCCATAATTGCCGATAGGGCCTTGCAGGATTTGCGGAAAAAAGGAGACAAAAAGCGCATAGCGAAATGGGTTTTTCTGCGCGCGCACGCGTTTCCAATAAACATCCAAAAGGTATCCCGATGACTGAAACGTATAAAAAGAAATGCCAAGCGGCAGCAAAAGGGAAAAACCCTTGACTGCGCCAAGCATCCCCAAATTTGCAATGAGGCCGATGGCCACAAACGGCTTGACAGCCTTTTGCGCTTTTCCCGCCTGCCACATGCGGTCGATTTGCAAGGCGCAAAGATAAGTGACCGCTGTGGAAAAAACGAGAAAAAACAAAAAACGCGCGCTTCCATATAAGTAGTAGGCGTAGCTAAACAACAGCAAAACCACCCATTGGCATTTCTTCGGAACGAGGTAATAAGCCGCCACGGCCACCAGGACAAATATGGCAAATTGGTTGGATATCAAAGACATCGCATTCCTCCACTTTATCTTTTCTCTCGTTGCGCATCCCACCGCGTCTCTTATCTCGTTGCGCATCCCACTGCATCTCTTATCTCGTTGCGCATCCTACCGCCACCATCCCATGCCATTTTCAGACAGCCCCCAAGCCGTCCGAAAACCGTCTCGTGGCGGTCGTTGAATCCCACTTTCCGCTCCAAGTGTACGCAATTGTTCCGCGATGTCTCCACTTTTGCAGTATTGCGACGCAGATCTCTGCCGCCATCTTCCACTTACAAAATGCGCGTCCATGTTTTCGGACAGTCTGCCCCCATTCCCTCTGGCGCATAAGTATACGCGTTTCGTTCATCAAGCCGCCCTCCAGGCAATTTTCCTCTGGCGCATAAGTATACGCGCTTAGTTCATCAAGCCGCCCTCCAGGCAATTTTCCTCTGGCGCGGGGGCTGGCTCCGGCGCTGGTTCTGGTGCAGGCTCTGGAATCGGTTCTGCTGGCACTTCGGCCGCATCTCCCGCGTCAGACGCTTCTCCTGCGGAGCCATCGGAAAAGAGATCTGCATAGTCCTCATAGACCGCAAGCCCATCCTCCGCCTGTTGTTCCGCGGCATCCTGCCCTTCGGCACTCTGCTGGCTCTCCGCATCCTGCCCCTCAACGCTCTGCTGATTGTCCTCATCCTGCCCTTCCGCACTCTGCCCCGCAGCGTCCTGCTGGCTCTCCGCGTCTTGCCCTTCTGCACTCTGCCCCGCAGCGTCCTCGGCAAACTTCCGCTCGCGCTCTAGCGTGTTGATTTCCTCGCCGTCTTTTTCATACGCCAAATAGGCGACATCTCCCTCCAGGCGGATCGACGCGCACTCCAGCTGCGACAAATCCCAGACATGAAGTTCATAGGCATCTTCCTGTGTCAATTGCAACCGCACAACCCACAGCGGCTGTGCGTCTGCATCCGCGCCGTCGGATGTATCCTGCTCGGATGCGTCGCTTTCCTCATTGTCAGATGCCGTCTGCTCGGACACGTTGCTCTCCTCTCCGTCAGATGAATTCTGCTCGGACACGTTGCTCTCCGCATCATCAGATGTCTCCTGCCCGGATGCGTCGCTTTCCTCATCGTCCAGTGGTGGCAAATAAAGTATGCGCGTCTCACCCTGGGCGAACACCTCTCCATCTGTCAGGAAATTCGTGCCATCTGGCGCAAGCTCGCCGTCTTGCGCGTCCTCCGTACCCTCTAGCGCTTCGCCATCTTGCACATTCTCCGCGCTTCCCTCTTGTCCTTCAGAAAACTTTTCCACAAAGAAACCGGTAATATCGCTTCCTGTTTCATTGGTGAGTTGGCCAACAAAGGACGCATCTGTCTTTTCGCCAAGTATATTTTCCACTTGTGTCGCATCCTTGGCATCCGCTTCGCCAGCAGGGCTTTCCGCGTCAGCGGAAAAAACAGTACCCGCTCCATCTCCAAGGATGCCAAAATTTCCAAAATTCCCAAATGCCAATGCCAAACAGCAGGCTGCAGCTACACATTTTTTCATGAATCTATCCTCCGTAAAATTTCTCAATTTTCAAAGTATGACGACACGCGCGTCAATCGGACACGCATTTCGTGCGCGCACAAAAAAGGATGACGTTGGGTTTTCCGTAGGTCATACACTCAATTCACACGTTTGATCTCTTGGTATTTGTAGGTATTTTTTGCGCCATACTGGAATTTCCATCCGGTGTCTTTCCCAAATTTGGACGCATACTGCCCTGCAAGGTTTGGGTCGAACACGTAGGTCATCCCTTTGTAGTCGATTTCCACCCAGGCGTGTTTTCCCTTTTTCCCATTTGCCTGTGGCACGACTCCTTTCACAAAATGCGCGTCATATCCCAGCACTTTTGCCATGTAGTAAAAGGTGCATGCCTGAACGTTGCAATCGCCGCGCTTGTAGGTAAATCCATGGGATGCAAACGCTTGCGGCGTTTTTCCTTCCGTATCAATCGACTGATAGGGCAATTTTGCGGCCCATTCAAATGCGTTTCTCAAGCGAGAACCCGAAAAAGTCCTGACTTGCAAAACTGCCTGTTTTTCCGTTTCGGAGAGTTTCTTCGCGCGTCCTTTTGCGTCAATGGCATAATAGTTCTCGCCCACTTGGTAGGCGCGCCTGTCTTTGACCAATCTCCCCTTTTCGTTGAAGCAATAATACTTATTTTGAATCTTGCGCACCCCTGTCGCGGCCGCCCCATTTTTCTTCGGGTCAAGGTAAAACCGATGGCCATTGTAAGAAAACCACCCCGTCTTGTTCTTGCCATTTTCTTTTCTGTAATACTTCTTGCCCCCGATCCATTTCCATCCCTTTTTGACTTTCTGTCGGCTCTCCTGGGAAGTTTTCAAAAATCGGGCATCCCCAATCACATGAATTTGCGACATCTCAGTTCGGGACACCTCTGTTCGGGATATCTCCGCTTGGGATGCCGATGCTGGGAAATCTGCCTGCGCGTCATTTTCCCTCGCGCCGACTGGCATCGCAAACAGGGAAACTGCAAGTAACCCGATTTGCAGCAGCGCCCATTTTCGTCGTTTCCATTCTTTTCCAATCACCAC
The DNA here is from genome assembly GCA_964455335.1 of uncultured Marvinbryantia sp. Lineage (GTDB taxonomy): Bacteria > Bacillota > Clostridia > Lachnospirales > Lachnospiraceae > Marvinbryantia. The sequence goes on along the minus strand of CAYVVW010000041.1, from coordinate 2,761 downwards.
AGTCACCATTCCTTTCTGCTGCTTACGCAGCGCAAATTCAGCGCGGCTCTGCAAACAATACGATTTCCTTTCCATCCCATCCCCGGTAAAGCGAGACCAGGATGTTGGGGTATGTGAGGAGCAGGTCTGTGCCGCCATCCTTGTAACAACTGCTGCTCTCTTTTGTTTTCTTTGGTTTTCCCAGAATCGCGCGCGCGGCGCTGGCATTGACCTCGTACCCTGTCGCCTTGCGCAAACGCTGCGTCTTTGCGATGTCCGCCTTTCCGCTTTTGGTAAACACGAACAGCTTTGCCTCTGCATTTTCAAAGCTCGCGTAAATGCCGTTTTTCACCATGCGGCCTTTTTGGTCAAAACCATACCAGTTTCCTTTGATTTTTTTGCCGATGATATTTTTACTTTTATTTTCCAATTTTGGTGCTTGCACGGCCGCGCCATTTTTCGCAAAATAGTAGCGGTGTCCTTTAACCGTTTTCCAGCAATTTTTCACTTTCTTCCCATTCTGGTAGTAATAAATTTTTCCTCCGGACTTTACAAGCCCTTTCTTCGTTGCCGCAGACGCGCCAAATGGAACTGCCAACGACAGAAGCAAGATTCCCAAAAACAAGACAAATGCCTTTCCAAACCCATTCTTTCTTTTTCGCATAACAGACACCTCCTCAAAATTCTGCTTGCACATAGACGGTATACCCTGGATGCGAGGACTTTTCCGATGCAAACAGGCCGCCATACATATTGTCATAATACTTTCCGTCAATGATGACGAACCCATGGTCCGCCGTGATGACGACCACGGTCGGCCGATATCCCAATTCCTTGGCGCAGGCCGCCACGCCACACGCAAATGAGTAGCAATTTCCCGACAACGTCGGGGATTGGAAAAGGTTGATTGCCTTTTGGTAGTACCACTCTTTTACGCGAAATTCCGACCAGTTGGCCACCATCGGGCGATACCGCATACAGCCCAATAAGTAATTGAAGCACGCGCGCAGTTTTTGTTCCCTTGTCATCGTGTCGTTGGTGTGCCTGGCGATGAATGCCTTCGTCACTTTGGAACACTGCGCCTCGAGTGCGGAGACCGGCGTCACGACACCTTTTTCATCGATGTTGTAGGTTTTTCCCTTCCATGTGGCCCCGCGCCTGTCGGTGGCGAGCTTGCCCGCTTTGCCAAAATAATAGTACTTTCCGTCGATGCGAAACATCCCCGCGCTGTAACGGCTGCCATCCTTTCGCAGGTAATACCGCGCGCCATTTTTGGACATCCAGCCGGGCTTGTCATACAAGATTCCATTTTCCTTGAAGTAGTAATACTTCTTTTTGATCTTGGTCCAGCCGACCGCGCGCTTGCCATTTGGCTTGACGTAGTACTTTTTCCCGCTCGCCTTTGTGTGCCAGCCCTTTTTTTCCTTCTTTTTGGTGCTTGCCTTGGAGATCTGCTTCGTATTTTGTTTCGCAAACTGTTGCTGGCCATTCGCCGATAGGACTGTTTCGCTCGCCGCGAGCTGCCGTGAGACATCCCCTTGGCGCGCGGCGGCCAGCGCAGTTTCCCGCGAGGCTTGGACAGTGCCGCCAGCCAGGCACCCGGCCAGCAGCAACCATGAGAAAAAGACGCGTTTGCTATGCTTCATAAAATATCCACTCCGTAACATCTTTGTAGGCGTTTTGTTGAGACTCGACTAATCCCTACTATACTACGGTTTTTGGATAACTTCAACTAACTTTTTAAAGAATTTGGCGGAGTATGTACGGCGTATTTTCGGACGATTTTTTACTGGAGGCCGCTTAAAAGATGTATCTCCGTTACGTGAGTGCTTACACTTTTTCCTTCTTTGAAAATCTTCAAAGATTTTTTCTTATGTTTTACTTATGTTTTACAGCAGAATAGAACATTTTAAATCATTATATTTTATAAAATTTTTATTTGTTCTATCATTATAAGTATGATATAATCTCTTTGCAAAAAGCACTGGAACACGGCAGCAAAAAAATCGCCTCCCTTGCCGGCAGGGGAGAACCGTGGTATGATGAGGGGGAAGCCGGGTATGTTTGCCGATCCCCTTTCAAAAGACAAAAAAGGGGGGATGCATATGAGCCATGGGCAGAACGATCGCTACAAACAGTACAAGGAGCGCATAAAAAATCTCACAATTATGAGCGACGCCTTTATGCGCAACGTACTCAAAGACCAGAGATGCACGGAATACATCCTGCAGGTGATCATGGAAAAGAAGCATTTGAAAGTGCGGGAGCAGACCTTGCAGGCCGACTATAAGAACCTCCGAGGCCGCTCCGCCATCCTGGACTGCGTGGCGCAGGATTGGGACGGGCAGCGCTACGCCGTGGAGATCCAGCAAGCTTCAGAGGGTGCGCATCCCAAACGCGCACGGTACTATCGTAAACGACAAAAATATTTGCCGTTTACGATAGCCCCTCCGGGGGATGCGCACGAATTTGCTACGGAATCATGCTGCTTACGCAGCGCAAATTCGGCGCAGCAAACGACGAAAACGAAAATCGTTTTGTCGTTTGCTATATTCCGGTTTGATGGACATGAACACACTCGATGCCGGAAGCGACTTTGAGAAGCTGCCTGAGACATACCTGATCTTCATCACAAGAAACGATGTCCTCGGTCGCGAACTTCCGATCTACCACATCCGAAAAAAGATTGATGAAACAGGCGAGGAATTTAAGGACGGGGCACACATCATCTATGTGAACTCCGCCATGCAGGACGACACCGAGCTTGGGCGGCTGATGCACG
>CAYVVW010000040.1:13296-14606 GCA_964455335.1 uncultured Marvinbryantia sp. | reverse complement strand
GGCCAAGTCGCGGTACATCCTGGCGATGCGGTCGGGCGTCTCGATCAGCCCCTCGCGCGTCACATCCTCCCCGATCCCCTCCAGAATCAGGCGCACGCCCTGCTTGATTTTTTCTTCATTCATCGGTTTGGCCTCCTACCTCCTAGAAGTCACAAGATGGAACTGCCGCGGTCACAAAAGTACGACGGCCATTTTGCCAAGCGTGTTGTAGTGGCGCGCAAAGTCGTCCGCGTCCCGCCAGACGAGCCCGCTTAGGGAATCGTTGACCAGCACGCGATTGTTTGCCTTGTCAAAGCCGGCCAGCACAACGCAATGCTCATTTCGGAAAAACCGCCAGGATTTCCCATTTACCTCAATGGTATTGCTGTAAGGCACGGGATCGCGCATATACATGGAGTTCCACACGAGGACAGGCGTGCCGCCATCCACAAAGCGGTACAGCTGGGAAAAAGGCATCCCCGTGAGGTCATAAGCGCGCAGCTTGGAGTGCTTTTCCTTTAGGAAGCGGTTTGCCGTGGCGGCAAGGCCGGGCGCATAGATGCCGGCGCCGCTTGTGGAAAAGGGGTCGCCCGCAAACTGAGTCACAAAATTGCCCGTGTGGCTGATGGGCAGGTATTTGGAGGCGATGGCGGTCTTGGACAGCCGAAAGCCGTGGTAGTTGAGCACCATCGTCAGGGCGACGGACTCGCACCCCGTGGGAAGTTCCGGGTGCTGCTTTAAGTTCGCCATGGAAATCGTCCGCTTAGTTTTCTCCTTCTTCGGCGCTTCCACGGAAAAACGGGCACGCTTCCCATCTGCGCCCACATAATGCGCGCCGACCCACTGATTGCGGCACATGCGGCCTCTTTCGTTAAAATAATAGTAAGACCCGCCGATTTTCTTCCAGCTGTCTTTTAAGTAGCCGCCCGCCTTGCGAAAGTAATAGTGGTTGCCATTTCGGGAAACCAGGCCCACCTGGCGCTGGCCGTTCGAGCCGAAGTAATACTGTTTCTTCTTATAAGTAATGACGCGGTCGCGCGCAAGCGAGCCGTCCTTTGTGGCGCAATACGTCTTATCCCCAATGTTGAACAGGACCTTGCGCAGCATCCGCCCGTCCTGCCCGAAGAAATAGGTCTTGCCATGGAAAAGGACCGCCTTGTTTTTCAGCATATGCCCATCCTGGTCATAGCAGTAAGTGTCCTTGCCCTCTTTTTCCATGCGGTAGCTTTTTGCCGCTTCGGACGAGGCGGGCATGCAAAGCACGGCCGCCCACACAAGCAGGAAAAAGAAGAACCATCGGCGCGGGTGTGTTTCTTGGCTCATTTCGACAA
>CAYVVW010000040.1:0-13286 GCA_964455335.1 uncultured Marvinbryantia sp. | reverse complement strand
GGCACGCGTCCTGCACGGCTGTTTTTTCAGACACGCCGAGCGCCACCAGCCATTGGGTGAGCAGCCGGTGGCGTTCGTAGATCTTTTCGGCGATCTCCCGCCCGGCGGGCAGCAGGGTGATGTGGCCGCTTGTGTCGACCTGGATGTACCCGTTTTCGCGCAGGTTTTTCATGGCGACGCTGACGCTCGGCTTGGAAAATCCCAGCTCCGCCGCGACATCGGTGGAGCGCACATAGTCCGTGCGCTGGCTTAAAATGAGGATCGTCTCCAAATAATTTTCTGCGGACTCCAATACTTTCATGGCCTGTCACCACATCCTTTCCCTGGGGCGCAATGCGCCCAACATCGTTTTCCTTTCCAACCGGACGGCTTGCCCGACACTTGAAAAAAGGCCGCCGCCACAGTAGATGACGCATCTACCGGTGCGGCAGCCCCTCCTTTTTTGCTGCCTAACGGACATTCACCAACGTTTGCAAAGCGTCTTTTCCGAGAATCAAGACCCCATGCTCTGCAAGGTAGCCCAAAATCCCGGCGGTATATTTTTCGCTCGCGCCGTACTCCGCAACTGTGTTGCAAATGCGGTTGAACTCTTCCGGCGTGTGCTTGCAGCTGCGAAGGAACAGGTAGTACTCCCCGCTATCTGGGTGCCTGTAGAGGGAATTTTCCCCCCGGTAGCTGCCGTCTAACACGCACGCCGCCTGGATGACGTCGTCCAGCGTGTCAAAGCAATACAGCCGCGTCAGATCCGCGGGAAGCGCCTGCTGCCCCTCCCCGTTTGCGGAAGGCTTCCCCGGCGCGTCCTGCGCGCTCTTGCGCCCATCCCGTATCTTGCGAAGCAAGTTCAAGATGTCGTCCGCGCCCTCCAATTTCCTTGCGGCAATGGCGGCCAGCGCGGACTCCCCGTCCCCGTCTGGCGCGTATTTGGCAAAGCGCGCGTCCAACTCCTCGGGATCTTCCACTTTTGTGATGATCAACACCAGCGAATCGGACGACATGGGAACCGCTTCTATCATAATAGGAATGTTGTCCACCTCAAAACCAAATTCGTATGCCGCCTGCTGCAGCATTTCACGGAACAGAGATTTTGCCCGTTCGCTCCCGTAGGCCAATTCCAGAAGATTCAGGTGACGGTTTGCCAAGTCCTCGCGGGTGAGTGTGCAGCGTATCTGGTTTTCGTTCAGCTTTTCCAGTTTCATGAAACCACTCCTTTCCCAGTCATGAATCCTTAAGGTCGCAGAAGGGAAATGTTCTGCTGTCTATAGTCCACCAACAGTATAACCCACTTCCCAAAAAAATGCAAAGGAAAAGCGAAGATCTGACAAAAAAATTTATGAAACATAGGGCATTTATCATAATTTCAAATACATGAAAAAATTACTTGCATATAGTATCAAATTATATATAATAAATAATAAGAGCAAGGTAGACTGATAGTAACGCGGGAAAGGAGGTAGGAAATTAGGAAATAAAAAATTGCGATGCCACAAACCTTCTCGATTATGTAAAATAATTGTTCTCCATGCGGGGAAAATATATCACGAACGCACCCAATGCAAGGAACCGCGCCTGGAGAACGCGCAAAGGAGGGATCTCTATCGGAAACAGACAGCAGGAAGTACGGCAGCCGGACCTCGTGACGGAGCGCAATGTCAAGAACAGCACGCTTTACAGGGAGCTGAGCACCTACCAGGCGCAGGGCGTAGAGCTGTGGCTGAACGGGCGGCGCAGCACGTCGTACCAGATTGCAAATTCTGTCCGGGAGGCGACCAATTATATGCGGGACTATCAGATGGATGTGCAAAACCGTATTTGTGGTATCGGCTTCGACCGGATCAGAAATGAGAAACCACGGGACACACAAGATTTCACACAGAAAAACGGCGGCGCCAAACCCCTTGTGCGCAAAAGTTAAGGAATTATGAATTATTTCTGAAAAAGTCGAAAACAGTAGAATTACCAGAGAGGAGTGTGGTATACTGACGGCGTCGGGAGACCTCTTGACGCCCGGATCATGAGAGGATGAGGAGGAAAACGGATGAAAAAGAAGGCGAGGCCCTTGCTGGCAGTGGCGCTGCTGATCGTCATCGTTGTCGCGATTGCGCTGGTTACCAAGGTCGTCAAAAAGTATACCCCGAGCCAGGAAGTGATGGACAGCGGGCAGTACTTCGGGCTGCAGGACGACGGGCAGGTGGCTTTGGTCGTGCATGACCGCGTGTCCGCGTACAAGGGCATTTTGGCGGGAGATGTCTGCTATGTGGACTTCGGCCTTGTGAAAACGGAGCTGAACGACCGTTTCTACTGGGATGGCGAGGCAAATTTGCTCCGCTACACGACGCCTTCGGACATCATCGAGGTGGCGGCCGGCAGCAGCCAGTACGCGGCGACGGGGCGCACGGAGAGCGTGGGCTACGAGATCGTAAAGACACAGGGGCAGAGCGTCTACCTGGCGCTCGACTTTGTGAAGCAATTTACCGCCCTTGATTATACACTGTTTTCCGAGCCAAACCGGGCGGTGATCACGAACGAGTTTGGGGAAAAAGAAGTGGCGCGCGTGCGCAAAAAGACGAAGCTGCGCCTCCAGGGAGGGATCAAAAGCCCGATCTTGCGGGAGCTTTCCAAGAATGAGACGGTGACGGTCCTCGAGACGATGGAGGACTGGACGGGGGTCGTGACGGAGGACGGGTATTACGGCTACCTCCCCAACAAAAGGCTGGCGGATCAAAAGACGGAGACGACCGCGAGCACGTTTGAGGAGCCGGTTTACGAGAGCATCCGGAAAAATTACAAGATCAACATGGTCTGGCACGTCATCTCAAACATGGACGCGAACTATGGCATCATTTACGACATTGCGGCCATCAAGGGCGTGAACACGATCTCCCCCACATGGTTCACCATACTGGACAACGAGGGGAACTTGCAGTCTCTGGCGCTTTCGGACTACGTGGAGACGGCGCACCGCAACGGCATGGAAGTGTGGCCGCTCATTGACAATTTCGGCGCGGGGGTGGACACCACAAAGGTCCTCTCCGCGACCGTCTCGCGCGACCGCATCGAAAACCAGCTGATCGCTTCGGCGATCGAGTTCGGGTTTGACGGGATCAACGTGGATTTTGAAAGTGTTCCAGAGGAGGCGGCCGACGGTTACATCCAGTTTTTGCGCGAGCTGTCCGTGAAGTGCAGGGCGAACGGCCTGGCGCTCTCGGTGGACGTGCCCGTGCCCATGCCATTTTCCGCGCATTACAACCGCAAGGAGCTCGGCACGGTTTGCGACTATGTGGTCATCATGGGATATGACGAGCACTACAGCGGGTCTGACGCGGGGTCTGTGGCAAGCCTCGGGTTTGAGAACCAGGGCATTTTGGACACATTGAAAGAAGTGCCCGCGGAAAAAATCATCAGCGGGATCCCATTTTACACCCGCCTGTGGAACACCGTCACCCACGCTGACGGGACCACGTCCGTGACAAGCGAGGCGATGGGGATGCAAGAGAGCGCGCAGCGGCTGGAAAACAACGACGTCAAGCCGTCCTGGGATGAAGCGACCGGGCAGAACTATGCCGAGTTTACGGGCGACGACGGGTCTTTGTACCAGATTTGGATGGAAGATGACAAATCCATCGGGGAAAAAATGAAGCTGGTGTCGGACTACGGCCTCGCGGGGGTTGCCATTTGGAGGCTGGGCTTTGAAAACGAGACTGTGTGGGATGTCATCCTAAAATACTTGTGACATCCACACCCTGCCTGTGGCGCCACGGCATGCGCGCATCCCCCGCCCGCAAATTTCGCAAAAATTTTTTCGGGTGGCCGTGGTTTGGTTTGCGCTTTTTTGGGAAGTGTGCTATACTTCCGTCATGGCGCGCTGCCGCCGGCTGGATGCCGGCGATTGCGAAAAAGGAGTGGGGCATATGGGGAGCGTCCTGAAGGATGCCATGGGAGACCTGGTGGCGTCGCTGGTGGAAAGTTATGGAGAACATGCCATCATCCGCAACATCGATTCGGAAAAGCGGCTCGACAGGGAGCGGATCATCTGGGTCTGTGACACGGTGCGCCAGCTTTTGTTTCCCGGATATTTTGAATACCGGCGCATCCAGGGCCACACGGTGCGCTACCATGTGGGGGAGCTTTTGGAGGCGGTCTCTTACGAGCTGTCCAAGCAAGTGGAAAAGGCATTCGACTTTGCGGACGGGCAGGAGTGCCCGGGCGGCAGGGACGATGGGGGAAACCGCGAAAGGGCAGAGCAGGCGGTGGCGCAGTTTTTGCGCAGGCTTGCCCATTTGCGCGAACTTTTGGCAAAAGACGTGCAGGCGGCCTATGAGGGGGATCCGGCGGCTTCTAGCACCGACGAGGTGATTTTTTCCTACCCCGGGTTATATGCCGTCACGGTATTTCGCGTCGCGCATGAGCTGCACGCCCTGGGGATTCCCATGATCCCGCGGATCATGACGGAACACGCGCACAGCCTGACGGGCATCGACATCCACCCGGGCGCCGACATTGGCGAATATTTTTTCATCGACCACGGCACGGGCGTCGTGATCGGGGAGACGACCGTGATCGGCAGCCATGTGAAGATCTACCAGGGTGTTACCTTAGGCGGCCTCTCCACGAAGGGCGGGCAGTCTTTGCGCAGCGTCAAGCGGCATCCCACATTAAAAGACCATGTGACCGTCTACGCCGGGGCATCCATTCTGGGAGGGGAAACCGTCGTGGGCGAGGGGGCGGTGATCGGCAGCAATGCCTTTATCACGTCCTCCGTGCCGGACCACACAAGGGTCAGCATCAAAAATCCGGAATTGCAATACAAAGTGCGGGGGGCCGTGCGCACGCAGGAATTGGGGCAGGAGGGCTTTTTTGCCTATGCGCCCCGCGATGAGGAATGAGAGATGAGGAGAATGAAAAAATGACAGCTTACCAGGAACGCAGCCAAGAAGAGTTACTGGGATTGAAAGAAGAATTGGAAAAAAAATACAGGGCGATCTGCCGGCAAAACCTGCACTTGGACATGTCGCGGGGCAAGCCGTCCGCCGTGCAGCTGGATCTGGCCATGGGCATGATGGACGTGCTCAACAGCACGTCAAACTTAAAGTGCGAGGCCGGGGTGGATTGCCGCAATTATGGGGTGCTGGACGGGATTCCCGAGGCGCAGCAGCTCCTCGCGGACATGACGGAAGTGCCCGCAAACCAAATCATCATTTATGGAAATTCGAGTTTGAATATTATGTTTGACACGGTGTCGCGCTCCGTGACCCATGGGGTGATGGGCAGCACGCCGTGGTGCAAACTGGACAAGGTAAAGTTTCTCTGTCCGGTGCCGGGGTACGACCGCCACTTTTCCATCACGGAATTTTTTGGCATCGAGATGGTCAATATCCCCATGACTTTGGACGGCCCGGACATGGATCAGGTAGAGGCGTATGTCAACAACGACCCGACGGTCAAGGGCATCTGGTGCGTGCCAAAGTACTCCAACCCCCAGGGCATCACCTATTCTGACGAGACGGTGCGCCGTTTCGCGCGGCTTGCCCCGGCCGCGGAGGATTTTCGCATTTACTGGGACAATGCCTATGGCATTCACCACCTGTACGAGGACAAGCAGGATCACCTGATCGAACTCTTGATGGAGTGCAAAAAAGAGGGGCGTCCGGACATGGTCTTTAAGTTTTGCTCGACCTCGAAAGTCAGCTTCCCGGGTTCTGGCCTTGCCGCCATGGCGGCCTCCCCGGCAAACCTGAAGTTCGTCCGGGAGGCCTTGCGCATCCAGACCATTGGACACGACAAATTGAACCAGCTGCGCCACGTGCGCTATTTTAAGGACATTCACGGCATGGTCTCCCACATGAAAAAACAGGCGGACGTGCTGCGCCCGAAGTTTGAGGCGGTGCTGGACGTGCTCGAGCAGGAGCTGGGGGGCTTGCAGATCGGCTCCTGGCTGCGCCCGCGCGGCGGCTACTTTATCTCCTTTGACGCTCTGCCGGGGTGCGCGAAGGCGATTGTGGCCAAGGCAAAAGAGGCGGGCCTTGTGATGACGGACGCGGGGGCCACATACCCCTATGGAAAAGACCCCGACGACGCCAACATCCGCATTGCGCCGTCCTATCCCACGCCGGAGGAATTGGCCATTGCCACGGAGATTTTTGTCCTCAGCGTCAAGCTGGTGAGCATCGACAAGATCTTGGCAGACCGGGCACAGGGACATTGACGGGCTTGTTTTTGCGGGGGTTCTTGCGCGCAAAGTTGGGTCAGATGTGAGGTAATCAGACATGAAAATCGTGGTATTGGCGGGCGGGACGAGCACGGAGCGCGCGATTTCCATCGTTTCCGGCGCGCAAGTGTGCCAGGCATTGCGGGAGAAAGGCCATTTGGCCATCTTGCTGGACGTGTTTTGCGGAAAAGAGGGGCTTTGCGCGGGGGAAGCGTTCCCCGAGACGTATGACCTGGAGCGGGAAATCGCCTACATCCATGGCTTTGACCATGCGATCGGGGAGATGCAATCTGGCCGCCGCTCGTTTTTCGGGCAGGGCGTCCTTGCCGCCTGCGAGGCGGCGGACATCGTGTTCCTCGCGCTGCATGGGGCGTGCGGGGAGGACGGGCGGATCCAGGCGGCATTCGACTTGCTCGGCATACCCTATACGGGCTGCGGGTATTTTGGCAGCGCCTTGGCGATGGACAAAAGCATCACCAAGCAGATTTTTTTGGAAAATGGCATCCCGACGCCGCGCTGCGCCATCCTTACCAAGCGCGGGGAGCAAAAGACGGCCGGCGAGCTGGGCATGCGTTTTCCGCTGGTGGTAAAGACAGCCTGCGGTGGCTCGAGCGTGGGCGTCTATGTCGTGCAAAACGAGGAGGAATTTTCCCGCGCGGTCGCGGAGGGGTTTTCCTACGAGGAACGGTTGCTTGTGGAGCAATATGTCAAGGGGCGGGAGCTGACCGCCGCCGTGGTGGGCGGGGAGGCCTACCCCGTTGTGGAGATTGCGCCCATTTCCGGATTTTACGACTACAAGAACAAATACATTCCGGGAAATACCGCCGAGACGTGCCCCGCGCGGCTTTCCCCCGAACAGACGCGGGCTGTGCAGGACTGCGCGCTTTCGGCCTGCCGCGCCCTGCGCATCACGGGGTATGCCAGGATGGATTTCATCCTCGACGAGACAGACGGGCAGCTCTATTGCCTCGAGGCAAACACCCTGCCCGGCATGACCCCGACGAGCCTGCTTCCCCAGGAGGCGGCGGCGCTTGGGATGACATTTGCGGACTTGTGTGAAAAGCTGATTGCGGTGTCGCAAAGGCACGTGGGGGCATCATGAAAAACTTGACATTGGAAAACATCGCCCGCGCCTGCGGCGGGACCTTGCTTGCCGCGCAAGGGGCGCAAAAGGCGGAAGTGTCGGAGATTACGACAGACAGCCGCCAGGTGGCCAGGGGCGCGCTGTTTGCGGCCATCCCTGGAACGCGGGCGGACGGCCACCAGTTTATCGATGATGTGATGGAAAAAGGCGCCCTGGCAGTCCTGTGCGAGCGCGCGCCCGCGCGCCCGAGGGGGCCTTACATCCTGGTTGGATCCACATTAAAGGCACTGATGGACGTGGCGGAATTTTACCGCGCGCAGCTTTCGGTGAAAGTGGTCGGCATCACGGGGAGCGTGGGAAAGACCAGCACAAAGGAATTGATCGCAAGCGTGCTCTCCGAAAAATACCGCGTGTTAAAGACCGCGGGGAATTTCAACAACGAGCTGGGGCTGCCGCTGACCGTGTTTCGTCTAAGGGAGGGCGACGAGGTGGCGGTTCTGGAGATGGGCATCAACCACTTCGGGGAGATGCGCCGCCTCTCCAAGATTGCGCGGCCCGATGTCTGCGTCATCACAAACATTGGCGACTGCCATTTGGAGTTTTTGCAAGACCGCGACGGCGTGCTGCGGGCAAAGACAGAGATGTTCGAATACCTCTCCCCGACGGGGGCTGTTGTGCTCAACGGGGATGACGACAAGCTGCGGACGATCTCGGAAGTGCATGGGATACGCCCACTGTTTTTCGGGTTGTCCGATGCCTGCGCGGTGCGCGCGGACGGCCTGGTGGCGCTGGGGGAACATGGCACGCGCTGCCGCATCCGCGACAGGGAGGGCACGATGGACGTGACCGTGCCGATCCCGGGGGAGCACATGGTGAGAAATGCCCTGGCGGCAGCGGCCGTCGGGCAGGTGTTTGGCATGGAAAATGCAGACATACGGCGCGGCATCGAAAAGGCGCAGACCCTGGACGGGCGCTTTCGCGTCACAAAGGCGAACGGCATCACCGTCATGGACGACTGTTACAACGCAAATCCCACTTCCATGGTGGCTTCCTTGCGCACCCTTTGCGGTTTTTCGGGCAGGAAAGTGGCCATTTTGGGGGATATGGGAGAGCTTGGGCCAGAGGCGGCGGCGTGGCACCGGCAGGTGGGGGAGCAAATGGCGGGCATGGACATCTCCTGCGCGCTGTTTGTGGGCGATCTGGCGCGGCACATGGCCGAGGCATTCAAAGAGAACAACCCCGCCGTGGAAGTCGCGTGCGTCCCCACCGTGGAGGAAGCCATCGGGCGGCTGCCGCAGATGCTGCAAAAAGGGGACAACGTGCTTGTGAAAGCGTCGCATTTTTTGCACTTTGAAAAAATCGTCGCGGAATTGACATGCACGACAAACAAACAAGTAACAACAAGGAGGGAAAAGCAATGAAGAAACTATGGATCAAAGGGCTTTTGCTCGGCGCGTGCGCCGCGCTTTTGGGCTCGGTGCCCGCCATGGCGGACAGCCGCAAGGTGGTGACCCTGGGCGCGGATCTCACCCAGGAGCAAAAGGACACCATCATGCGCTATTTTGGCGTGAGCTATGACGCGGTGGATGTCCTCACGATCACGAACCAGGATGAGAGAGACCACCTTGGCTCTTATGTTCCGCTCGAGCAGATCGGCACGCACACGTACAGCTGCGCGCTGGTCGCGCCGACCAGCACGGGGGGCATCCAGGTCAAGACGGCAAACCTTACATGGGTGACGTGCAACATGATCGCGTCCACCCTGTCCACGTCGGGCGTGACCAACTGCCAGGTCGTCGCGGCCTGCCCGTTTAAGGTGTCCGGCACGGGCGCGCTGACGGGTATCATCATGGCCTATGAGGACGCGAGCGAGCAGCCGCTCGACCCTGTCAAGGTGGACCTTGCGAACCAGGAGCTTGTGACCACGGGCAACCTGTCCAACAGCGTCGGTCAGAGCAAGGCCACGGCCATCATCAATGAGACAAAGACCCAGGTCATCGAAAACAACGTGACCGACATCACCGAGATCACCAATATCGTCAACGAGGTGTCCAACAACTACGATGTTGTCATCGACACGGACGAGAGCGACGAGATTGCGCAATTGATGCAAAAAATCGCGGAGCAGGAGTACGACATCATTCAGCTAAAGGCCACCCTGGATCGCGTGCAGGCCAATGTGGCGGGCGATGCCGGCGCGACGCAAGAAGAGCAAAAGGCTGCCGAAGAGCAGGCACAGGCATCCGAGCAGGCAGCCCTGGAGGCCGCGATGGCGGAGCAGGGGCAGACAGAGGGGCAGCAGCCATCTTCCGAGGAACAGCCGCAGGACGGCGTGGTGATCCTGGACGGCCAAATCCCGGAGGCTCCCGCGGAGCAGGACAGCATCTTGGACAACACAGACCCGTCTGCGCTTGAGGCAATGGGCGGCGGCGACATCCAGGAGTCGGATACTACGACGACAGTGCAGGAGCAGTCCGAGCAGGCCGCGCAGTCCGAGCAGCAGACCGACGTGTGGGATGGCTGGGATGTCGACACAGGCTCAGTGGAAGACCCGCAGGGCGGCGAGGCGGCACAGACAGACCCGGCCGCGGGCGGGATGGAAGAGTCCACGCCGCAGGACGGCGGTGTTGACCTGATGCTGCCGCCGGAAGGTGGAGTGGAGATTATCCCGCAGGAGAATGGAGAGACATCTGAACCGCAGGAGAACGGGGAGGCATCTGAGCCGCAGGATGGCGGAATCGACCTGATGCTGCCGCCAGAGGGCGGAGTGGAGATTACCCCGCAAGGCGATGAGGGAGAGGCCATGCCGCAGGAAACCGAGGCGACTGCCCCCGAAGGCGAGACGGAAGATGCCCTGCAAGGGATCTCCGAAGAGATGCTCGAGGACGCGGACAAAGAGAACTATGACGCCATCAAGGAAGCCTTTGGGAAACTGTTTGTGGATGGCATGGTGTCCAACGAAGACGAGGGCAAGCAAGTCTACCTGACGGAAGAAGCCGAAAAACAGATTCCGGAAAAAATCCAGCAATATGTCCTGAAAGTCATGACACTCGGCGTGGAAGCGGTGGACGAGATGGAAAAGTCAGACCCGACCATCAGCCAGACGATCGTGGAGGACACCAGCGAGCAAGAGCCAGACGCCCTCTACGAGGATGAACAGCTTGTGCAGATTGACAAATACGTGCGCAGACTGATCCTGACCGATGCCGAGGAAGTGCTCAAAGACTGCGAGCTGGAAGTGGGCGACGCGGAATTTTTGTACGAGCAAATCATGGCGGTATTTGAGGAAGTCTACGAGGTGGAGGACCCCGAGCAGGAAGTTGACCAAGATTTCGGAGATCCCGCGCAGATCAGCGACGAGCTGCCGGCAGACGAGGCAGAAGGGCAGGATGCCGTCTGGGATGAGAGCGTGGACGGCGCGTCGGACACCCTGGAAGTGAACGATGGGGAATCCCTGGACGTGGCCGATGAATTTGCCGACTTCGACGAGGAGACGGGAGAGTTCTAAACACAGCTTGCGTCCGAACATCGGGCATTTGGCACGATGTCTCATCGAGCATTTGGAATGATGGAACATCGAGCATTTGGCACGATGTCTTATCGGGCATTTGGCACGATGGAACATCGTGCCGATCTTGGGAAAGGGCTTTCTACCTTGACATCATGATAAAAAAATCGGCATGGCCGGGAAATGCGGCTATGCCGGTTTTCTCTTGTGGAACGCGAGACCGTTTGATGCGCATCCCCCGGAGGGTCTATCGTAAACGGCAAATATATTTGTCGTTTATGATAGAAAGGGGCGGTTACTCGGCCAGCATCAGGGGCTTGTGCCCGTCCAGCATTTCCTGGATGGCGTCGCGCGTGTACGCGCCGAGGAACTTTCGCTCTTCCTTGCTGAGGGCGTTGGGGTAGATCGGCTTGCCATATTCGAGAATCACGTGTGCGGGGCGGATTTTGGGGAAATGGTTTTCAAAGATCTCCGCCGAGTTTGTGATGGCCATCGGGATGATGGCGCAGCCGGTCTTTTCCGCCATTTTGAGGCTTCCTTCCTTAAAAGGAAGCATTTCTCCGGTTTTGCTGCGCGTGCCCTCGGGGAAAATGCACATGGAGATCCCCCGCTTCATCTGGTCGATGCCGGCCAAAATGGTCTTTAGCCCCGCGCGCAAGTCGGTGCGGTTCAAAAACAGGCAATACAGGCGCTTCATCCAAGTGGAGAGCAAGGGGATTTTTTCCATGCTGTCCTTTGCCACATAGCCGGTCAGCCCGGGGCAGCGGCAATATGTGAGCAGGACATCAAAATAACTGCAGTGGTTGCCGACATAGAGCACGGTCTCATCCTTTGGCACATGCTCAAAGCCAATCAGGGTCAGGCGCACGCCGGACTCCCACAAAATCAGGCGAAACGCGCCCTGCACGATCCGCAGGGAAGAAATGTCGCGCAGATATGGGTTCCATTTCCCGATCACCCACTCCACCAGCAGCACGGGCAGCGTAAAAATCAGAAAACCAACTACCGTCAAAACCACTACCAAAAAACGAAACATCGCACAAACCTCCCAATCCATGAAACTGCACCTATCGCAAACGACAAATTTGAAAATCGTTTTGACGTTTGCGATAGTAGTATAGCGAAATTTTGGAAAAGTTGCAAGCCCATTGAAAAGAGATTGCTATTTGTTGCCAAATTGGGTAGAATAAGGGGGAGTTGTGTGAAATCACAGGACGCGTCATGGAGGAAATCGGATGAGAAAGGGAAATCTGTGGGCATGTATCGGGGTGGCGGCAGTCTGGATGTGCATCTCGCAGTTATGTGGGCGGGTCGCGGCATCGTCTGCCGATCAGCAGCAGGCGCAGTCTGCCGGCCAACAGCAGGCATCGTCCGCCGGCCAACAGGGGGCGGCGCTTGCAGACACAGCGGAGATCGCAGGTGTGTCTCTGGATACGAGGAATTTTCCGGACGCGGCATTTCTTTCTTTTTTGCAGGAAAAACAGGGGGCGTCGCCGATTGATCAGGACGGCGACGGCATTTTGAGTGAAGCGGAGTGCCGGGCGGTCACGGAAATCGACGTGGTGCAAAAGGGCATCCAGGATCTGACGGGGCTGCGGCATTTCCCAAACCTTGCGGGGCTGTATTGCGACAACAACCAGCTGGAGTCTTTGGATGTGCGCGAAAATCCCAAATTAAAATACTTGACTTGTTCCGGAAACCGGCTGCGGGAGCTTTGCGTGGAAAACAACCCGTCGCTGGTCTCCTTGGTGTGCGCAGACAACCAAATCGGCGCCATTGACTTGCGCCAAAATAAAAATTTGCAGGACTTGCGCATCGCGCGCAACCAGTTACAATCCCTGGATCTTACGGGCAATCAAAAGCTGGCGGCACTCGATTGCGGGGGAAATCACCTGACGGCACTGGACGTGTCCGGGCATGGCAGCCTGCAAATCCTGTGGTGCGCAAACAACCGGCTTACGGCGCTTGACGTGGGCGGGAACAAAAAGCTGCAATGGCTGGATTGCGCAAACAATTCCCTAAAAACGCTGGACTTATCCGATATTTTGAACGTATATGCGACCGGGGATGCCGCAATCAATCTGCTGGACTGTTCCGGAAATGAGCTGGAGAGCCTTGCCATTGGCTACAAGCCCTACTTCAAAGGGCTTGTGTGCAGGGATAACGCGTTGACCCAGCTGGATGTCGGCCAGCTGCCGAACCTGCGTCAGTTGGATTGCGCGGACAATTTCCTGACGCAGCTTTGCGTCACGGGCAACGCCAAATTGCAAACCCTGGACTGCAGCGGCAACCAGCTTACAAGTCTGGATCTGCGTGCCATGTCACCCACGGAAACGACACAAGCGCCACAATGCGGCGGGCAGGCGCGAAAATTGCAATGGAAGGCGTGCGCGGGCGGGTGGCAGGCGGATCTGACTGTCCTATTTGGCACTTGCCCCATATTCCAAGTCACAGAGGACGCGCTCTTTGCGGCTTCCAACACGGAAAGA
>CAYVVW010000039.1:0-15500 GCA_964455335.1 uncultured Marvinbryantia sp. | reverse complement strand
GTATGGGTTCTCGGGATTTTCAAAAAATTTGGGAAGGACATCACCAGGAATGCGTTTGCGCGTTTTTTGGAAAAAACGGGAAATGACATGTGCAATATCCGCATGGAGCTGGACAAGCTGCTGTCCTATACGGCCGAGCGCGGCCAGATTCTCCCCGAGGACGTGGAAAGCATTTGCACCACCAGGACGGAGGACCGCATTTTTTCGCTGATCGACGCGCTGGCGGAGGGGAAAAAACACCAGGCGTTCGCGCTTTACCGCGACTTGCTTTCCTTAAATGAGTCGCCCACGCGCATTTTGTTTCTCATCACCCGCCAGTTCAACCAGTTCCTGCAGATAAAGGAATTGCGCGAATTTGGCTATGACACGGGGGCTGTCGCGAAAAAACTGGGCCTAAACCCCTATGTCGCAAAAAAATGCGTCTACCGGTCGGAGCGTTTCACAAAGGGGCAGGTGTGCGCCATCGTGGAAAAATGCATCGCGACCGAGGAGGCCATCAAGACGGGCAACATCGACCCCAACATCGGGGTCGAGACAGTCCTTGCGTCCTATTTACCCTGATAGCGCTTTGCGCAATCGCGGCAGCGGCGACCTTCCTTCTTGGGGTAACGCATCTCATTTTCCCTGATAGCGCTCCTCGCAATAGCGGCAGCGGTAGACGTTCCGCTCGGGGTCGGAGAGGAAAAATACGTGATCCAGCCCGCGCTCCGCGGATGTGATGCAGCGCGGGTTTTTGCAGCGCAGGACGTTGGTCATCTGCCGTGGCAGAGAGAGCGCCTTTTTTTCCACGATTTTTCCGTCCTTGATGATATTGACCGTG
This sequence comes from uncultured Marvinbryantia sp., assembly GCA_964455335.1. GTDB lineage: Bacteria > Bacillota > Clostridia > Lachnospirales > Lachnospiraceae > Marvinbryantia. Next base: position 14,680 of record CAYVVW010000039.1, on the reverse strand, counting down.
ATGTTGCGGTCGAGAAAGCCCAAAATGTCCAGGCTTAAGGTGTCGATGGGGCACTCCACCTTGATGATGTCCTTTCGCCCCATCTTGCGGCTTGCGGCATTTTTGATGATTGCCACGGTGCAATCGCGCTGGTCTAAGTTTAGGTATTGGTAAATGCGCATACTTTTCCCGGCTTCGATGTGGTCCAGCACATACCCTTCTTGCAATGCGCCGACATTTAACATGATGCGTCCCTCCATTCCAAAAGTGTCAAAATCAAAGCCATGCGCACATAAACCCCGTATTGCACTTGCCGGAAATAAACGGCGCGCGGGTCGGCGTCCACTTCCGTGGCGATTTCGTTTACGCGCGGGAGGGGGTGCAAGATGAGCATGTCCGGCCGCGCGAATGCCAGTTTGCGGTTGTCCAGAATGTAAAAATCCTTCATGCGCACATAGTCCTCTTCGTTGAAAAACCGCTCTTGCTGCACGCGCGTCATGTAGAGCAAGTCCAGCTTTGGCATGGCGTCCTCCAGGCGCTCCACTTCCTCGAACGGAATCTTGTGGCGCACAAGCACGTCCTCGCGGATGTAGCCCGGCACGCGCAGTTCGTCCGGGGAGATCAGCACAAAGCGGTTGTTCGGGTAGCAGATCATGGCGTGGATCAGGGAGTGCACGGTCCTGCCAAACTTCAGGTCGCCGCACAGGCCGATCACCAGGTTGTCGAGCCGCCCTTTTAAGGAGCGGATGGTGAGCAAATCTGTCAGGGTCTGCGTGGGGTGCTGGTGCCCGCCGTCGCCCGCGTTGATGACGGGAATCGAGGCGTGCATGGAGGCGACCAGGGGCGCGCCTTCCTTGGGGTGCCGCATGCAGCAGATGTCCGCGTAGCAGGAAATCATGCGGATGGTGTCCGCCACCGTCTCTCCTTTGGCGGCAGAGGAGGTCGCGGCCGAAGAAAAACCAAGCACAGAGCCGCCTAAGTTCAGCATCGCCGCCTCAAAACTGAGCCGCGTCCTCGTGCTTGGTTCATAAAAGAGCGTCGCCAGCTTCAGCCCGTCGCACCGGTGTGCGTAGGCCTGCGGCCGCGCCTCGATGTCATTTGCCAGGTCGAGGATGCCGCCTAGCTCCTCGACGCTCAGATCCAAAGGGCTCATCAGATGTCTCATGGGTTCGTTCTCCTTCCGAGGGGGTGCACCCCAGGCTCTTTTCGCGGTAGCGCGCATATCACCGGGTTGGCACACGCTTCACGGACACATCGGAGGGATTTGTTCATCGGCATCCGAGCGTGTCGCGAGAAAGGGCAACCCACCCTGGCATCATAACATCGCAGGCGGGATTTGGCAAGGGCAAAGTGATCGGCAAATCTGGCTGTTGCGGTTGCGTGCGCGGTATGTTATGATGAAGACAGAAAATTCGCACCGACCGAAGCGCAGGCAGCAAGGCGCAGGGAATGAGGAGGCAGGATGTGTGACGCACAGGCGATGGCCTATCTAAGAGAAATCGAGTCGCGGGGGAGCGTGCTGGGGCTTTCCAGTGTGCGCGCGCTTTTGGACGCGCTTGGAAACCCGCAGGACAGCTTGCGCTTTGTCCACATTGCGGGAACGAACGGAAAGGGTTCGGTCCTCGCCTACCTGTCCACCATTTTGCAGGCGGCGGGCTATCGGGTGGGGTGCTACCTTTCCCCCACGCTGTTTTCCTACCGCGAGCGTTTTCAAGTGAATGGGCGGGAGATCTCCCGACAGGATCTGGCGCGGCTCGCCGAAAAGGCGCGCCAGGCGGAGCAGGTGCTTTTGCGGGATGGGCGTATGCCCCCCACCGCGTTTGAGGTGGAGACGGCCATCGCCTTTTTGTACTTTTTGGAGCAAGGCTGTGACATCGTGGTATTGGAGACGGGCATGGGCGGAGACACCGACGCCACGAATATTGTGCGCACGACGGTTCTCTCGGTGCTGATGCCGATCGGCATGGACCATATGCAATTTCTGGGCAATTCGCTCGCCGAGATCGCACGGCACAAGGCGGGCATCTTAAAGCCCGGCGTGCCGGTCGTGTGCGCCCCGCAGCCGCCGGAGGCGATGGAGGTCATCGCGTCTTGCGCCAAGAGGCAAAACGCGCGGCTTTACGTGGTTGACCCCGACGCGGTGACGGACAGGGCTTATGGGCTGGAGTCGCAGTCGTTTTCGTATCGCGGGAGGGAGCGATTGCAGATTTCCTTATCCGGGGTTTTCCAAATCCAAAACGCGGCTGTGGCGGTGCTCGCGGCGGATGTCCTGCGTGCCAATGGGTGGCCGATCGGCGAGGAGCAGCTGCGGGAGGGCCTGTCGCGCGCCGTGTGGCATGGGCGTTTTGAGGTCTTGCGCAAAGATCCGCTCTTTTTGGTGGACGGCGCGCACAACCGGGACGGCGCGGCACAGCTTGCGGCTTCCGTGCGCACCTACCTAAAAAACCGGCGCGTCATCGGGATTTGCGGCGTGCTCAAAGACAAGGAGTACCGGGAAATCCTCGCGGCCATGGTGCCCTGCCTGTCCATGCTGGTTTGCATAGAGCCGCCGGAAAACCCGCGCGCGCTTTCGGCGGGGCAGCTTGCCGCGGAGGCGGCGGCCTGCATGGGCGCGCAGTCCGTGCAAACGGCACAGACCGTCGGGGAGGCGGTTGCGGCGGCCATGCGCCTGGCCAAAAAAGAGGACGCGATCCTCGCCTTTGGTTCTTTGTCTTTTGTAGGAGAGCTGACACGGCAAGTACGGGGGCAGTGAGGCCGCGCGCTGCGGCGCGGCGTGCCGGTCACGGCTGCATTTCGGGTGTGGCCGGCGCATGGAAAGAGGAAGGTTGCGCGAAAAAGTGGGGATTCTGGAAAGAGGAAGATTGCGCGAAAAACGGGGAACATGGAAAGAGGAAGATTGCGCGAAAAAGCGGGGTTTCTGGAAGTAGAAACGGAGGGAGAGCGGCATGGCGGATTTGGCACAACTGCGGGAGCAGATCGACGCGCTGGACGCGCAGATCGTGGATCTGTACGAAAAGCGGATGGGCATCTGCGCCCAGGTGGCGGAATATAAGATTGCGGCGGGGAAAAAGGTGCTCGACAAGGCGCGCGAGCAGGAGAAACTCGCGCACCTTTGCGGCATGGCCACAAATGCGTTCAACCGCCATGGGATCGCGGAGCTGTTTTCGCAGATTTTCGCCATGAGCCGCAAGCTGCAATACCAACTGATGGTGCAAAAAGGCGCGACTGGGAAACTGCCTTTTACGGAAGTCGCGTCCATCGGGCGTGCCGGCGTGCGGGTGGTTTTCCAGGGGGTGGAGGGAGCCTACAGCCAGGCGGCGATGAAGCGGTACTTTGGGGAAAGAGCCAACGCTTTTTCCGTGGAAACGTGGGGCGATGCCCTGGAAGCCATCACGGACGGCATGGCCGATTTTGCCGTGCTGCCCATCGAAAACTCAACGGCCGGATTTGTCAGCGAGATCTACGACCTGCTGATGAAATATGACCAATATATCGTGGGGGAGCAGATCCTGCGCGTGGAGCACAGGCTGCTCGGGCTGCCGGGCGCAAGCCTTTCGGACATCCGGACGGTGTACTCGCACAGGCAGGGATTGCTGCAATGCGCCGATTATCTGGACGCGCACCGCGCGTGGCGGCGCGTCGCCGTGGAAAATACGGCCGGGGCCGCAAAAAAAGTGGCGGACGACGCGGACAAGTCTCAGGCGGCCATCGCAAGCCCGTTCGCGGGGGAAGTGTTTGGGCTTCGCGCGCTCGAAGAAAAGGTCTGCGCGAACGAGAACAATTTTACGCGCTTTCTCATCGTTTGCAACCAGCGCATTTTTGAGACGGGCGCGGACAAGATCAGCGTCTGTTTTGAGGTCGCCCACCGCAGCGGGGCCTTGTTCCAGATGCTTTCCCACTTTATTTACAACAACCTGAACATGACCAAAATCGAGTCGCGTCCCGTTCCCGGCAAAAACTGGGAATACCGTTTTTTCGTGGACTTAGAGGGAAATTTCAATGACACTTCCGTAAAAAATGCCCTGCGGGGGCTGACAGAAGAAGCGCTCCACGTGAAGATTCTGGGCAATTACCGCACCGCGGCAGAGGCATAAAAAGCGCAATTTTTTTGGGGGAATGTGTGATGGCAGGGAAGATGTTTGCGGCGATTGACGTGGGTTCCTACGAGGTGGGAATGAAGGTTTATGAGTTTACGCCCCGCCGGGGAATGCGGCAAATCGACTGTGTCAGCAGCCGCGTGGAGCTCGGAAAAGACACCTACAACACGGGCAAGGTCGGCGTGGAAAAAATCATGGGGCTGTGCGCCATTTTGCAGGATTTTGCGCGCATCATGCAAGGGTACCAGGTGGACGCGTACCGCGCGTGCGCCACGAGCGCGGTGCGGGAGGCCAAAAACCGCCTGCTCATCCTCGAACAGGTCAAGCGCAGCACGGGGCTTACCCTCGAGGTGCTGGACAACTCCGAGCAGCGCCTGTTGGACTACAAATCGATCGCCTTTGGGGAGAAAAACTTTTACAAAATCATCCAAAACGGAACGGCCATCGTGGACGTCGGCAGCGGCAGCATCCAGATCAGCCTCTTTGACAATGACAAACTGGTGACCACGCAAAATATCCGCCTGGGAAATTTGCGCCTGCGGGAAAAAATCGCGGATCTCGTGCGCCAGACCCTGCATTTGGAGGAAATGACGCAGGAGCTGATCAACCACGAATTGGTCAGTTTTAAGAAAATGTACCTAAAGGATCGGGCGGTCAAAAATCTCATTGTGGCGGGCGGGTATATTCTGGAGCTCCTCAAAAAACCGTCCGTCACAGCCGCGGAATTTCGCCAGGTGTACGCCAAAATCATTCACAAGCGGCCAGAGGAAATTGCGCGGGAATATGGCATCCCGCAGGAGAGCGCGTCGCTCATTTTGCCCTCCGCGACGATTTACCACTGCCTCATCGACGAGATGGGCGCGGAAAATATCTTCATGCCCGGCCTTAGCTTGAGCGACGGTATGGCCTATGACTTTGCGCAGAAAAACAAGTATATCCGCACAGAGCACAATTTTGAGGACGACATCGTGGCGGCGGCGCGCATGATTGCGAAGCGCTACCAGTGCAACAAAAACCACATCAAAAACCTGGAGGGGCTCGCCCTGCCCATCTTCGACAAAGTGAGGAAAAGCGCGGGGCTTGACGCCAGGCAGCGGCTGCTTTTGCAAATCGCGGTCATTTTGCACGGGTGCGGGAAATATGTCAATTTGTCGGATGGCGCGCTTTGCTCTTACCAGATCATTTTGGCGACGGAAATCATCGGGCTGTCCAACAAGGAGCGGCGCATCATCGCCAACGTGGTGAAGTATAACACCTTTGAGGCGTCCTACGAGGAAATCCTGGAACAGCCGGGGATGTCCGACCGCGACTATGTGGTGATCTTAAAACTCTCCGCCATATTGCGCGTGGCGAACGCGCTGGATCGCAGCCACAAGCAGAAAATCAGCCAGGTGCGCCTGGAGAAAAAAGATCGGGAATTGGTCATCCACGTGGAAACGGCGGATGACATCACCCTGGAGCGGGGGCTGTTCCCGCAAAAGGCGGAGGCATTCGAGGAAGTCTTTCACATCCGGCCGGTCATCCGGCAGAGAAAGCCCTTTCCCACGAGGCACGCGTTTGGCACAACCGAGGCGAGGCGCAGACAGTGACAATCCGCAGGCGTCTTTTTACGTAACATGATAAAAAACAGCAACGACACAAAAAAACAAAGTCATCAGAACGGCGGGAATCGGACAAGCGAAAAACCACCGGAGATGCGCGAGGCGGGGAAGTGGGTGAGCGTTTATGGAAACAAATTTTACAAAGCCGGAATATTTCAGAAACCGCGAGGACAGCTGGATTGCGTTTAATGAGCGCGTGCTGGGCGAGGCGCGCGACAAGTCGGCGCCCTTGTTTGAGCGGCTGAAGTTTTTGAGCATTACCGCGTCCAATTTTGACGAGTTTTTTATGATCCGCGTGGCATCCTTAAAGGACATGGTCCATGTCGGCTACCACAAGCCCGACATTGCCGGCATGGATCCGCAGGAGCAGCTCTCCTTAATTTTGCGCAGGGTGCAGGAAGTGGTCAAGGTGCAATATTCCACCTATAGCCGGAGCCTTTTGCCGGCCTTGCGCCAGCATGGCCTGTTTGTGGTGGAAAACCACGAGGATTTGACGAAGCAGCAGGGCGCGTATGTGGATCGCTATTTTGCGGAAAATGTCTACCCCGTGCTGACGCCGATGGCGATGGATTCGTCGCGCCCGTTTCCGCTGATTCGCAACAAAACGCTCAATATCGGCGCGCTGGTCGTGAAAAAAGAGGAGGGCAAAAAAGGGCCTGCGGTGGAATTTGCCACCGTCCAGGTGCCGTCCGTGCTGCCCCGCGTGGTCGAGATTCCCCCGCAAACTGAGGGGGAGCGGGCGGTCATCCTCTTGGAGGAAGTGATCGAGCGCAATATCGGGAAACTTTTCCTGAACTACCGCGTGGCCTGCGCGCACCCCTACCGCATCATGCGAAACGCGGACTTGGAGATCGACGAGGACGAGGCGGAGGATCTGTTAGCGGAAATCCAAAAGCAGCTCAAGAAGCGCCAATGGGGCGAGGTGATCCGCCTGGAAGTGCAGGAAGGCATGGACAAGCAGCTCCTCAAAATCCTAAAGCGCGAGTTCCAGATCAAGGGCGACGACGTGTTCCACATCGGCGGCCCGCTGGATCTGACCTTTTTGGCGCAAATGTACAAGATGGAAGGGTTTGGCCACCTAAAGGCAGAGCCGTTTGTGCCGCAGCCCGTCCCGGAGATAGAGGAGGGCGCGGACATTTTTTTGGCCATCCGCCAGCGGGACATTTTGCTCCACCACCCCTACCAGACGTTTGCCCCCGTGGTCGATTTTGTCAAACAGGCGGCAAAAGACCCGGACGTGCTGGCCATCAAGCAGACGCTCTACCGCGTCAGCGGCAATTCGCCGATCATCGCCGCGCTGGCACAGGCCGCGGAAAATGGGAAGCAAGTCTCCGTGCTGGTGGAATTGAAGGCGCGCTTTGACGAGGAACACAACATCGTGTGGGCAAAGATGCTGGAAAAGGCCGGCTGCCACGTGATCTATGGCCTGGTGGGACTAAAGACGCATTGCAAAATCACCTTGGTCGTGCGCAAAGAGGAGGATGGCATCCGCAGGTATGTGCACTTGGGCACGGGAAATTACAACGACGCGACGGCCAGGCTGTACACGGACTGCGGGCTTTTGACGTGCGCGGAGGCCATCGGGGAGGACGCGACGGCCGTCTTTAACATGCTCAGCGGGTACTCAGAGCCAAAACACTGGAACCGGCTCACCCTTGCGCCCATTTGGCTGCGCGGGCGGTTTTATGAGCTGATCGACCGCGAGACGGCGCACGCGCGGGCGGGCGGCCGCGCGCGGATCCTCGCAAAGATGAACTCTCTCTGCGATCGGGAAATCATTGCGAAACTCTACGAGGCGTCGGCGGCGGGCGTGGAGATCGACCTGATCGTCCGCGGGATCTGCTGCCTGAAAACGGGCATCCCCGGCGTGAGCGACCACATTACGGTGCGCTCCATCGTGGGGAATTTCCTGGAGCACGCGCGCATTTTTTATTTCCACAACAACGGGATGCCGGAAGTCTACATGGGCAGCGCAGACTGGATGCCGCGCAACCTGGACCGGCGCGTGGAAATCCTCTTTCCGATTGAGGACGACGCGATCCGCGAAAAGGCGCTGCACATTTTGCAAGTCCAGCTGGAGGACAACGTCAAGGCGCACATCCTGCAGCCTGACGGCACGTATGAAAAAATCGACAAGCGCGGAAAGTCACTTTTGTGCGCGCAGGACTTTTTCTGCGAAGAGGCCAAAGAGGAGGCGCAAAAGCCAAAGCACCCGACGCACGACCGCGTCTTTGTGCCGGCGGAACCCGCGCGGGAGTGAGGCTTGGCACGGTGTTTTATCGTTTGGCACGATGTTCCATCGTGCCCACCCATCGTTGAAAAAGGGCTTTCAGCCCTGACATCATATGAATGATACCAGGGTAGGATTGTGGGAGTGCGAAGCACGGAACAATCCGTAGGGGATCTTTTTACCGTAACATCATGAATATATTTGAGCGACCCTGGAAAATGTGATGTATCGTAAACGGCAAATATTTTTGTCGTTTGCGATGAGTAAGTGAAATACAGTGATAAGGCACTCAAAATAACGTCATGCACAATTTACAACTTGAAAGGAAGGTCTGTCGCGAGATGACATACAAAGAGGCGGTGGCTTACATTGAGGAAGTGCCCAAATTTGCGGCAAAGACGGAGCTGGCAAATACGGTGGAACTCATGGAACGCCTGGGGCGGCCCGATCGGGCGATGCCGATCGTCCATGTGGCGGGAACAAATGGGAAGGGATCGGTCTGTGCCTTTTTGTCCGCGATGCTGCAATCAGGCGGCCAAAAGGTGGGGCTGTTTACTTCTCCGCACTTGGTGCGCACCAATGAGCGCTTTCAGGTCAATGGGCAGATGGCGTCGGATGCGGATTTTCTGGAGTCATTCTCGGCCGTTTCGGATGCCGTTTCGGCGATGCAAAAAGACGGGTTTGCGCACCCGGCCTACTTTGAGCTGCTCTTTGCCATGGGGATGTACCTGTTTCGCAAGTGGGGAGTGGACATCCTTGTGATGGAGACAGGGCTGGGCGGCCGCCTGGATGCCACAAACATTGTGGAACACCCGATCGCCACAGTCATCACTTCCATCGGCCTGGATCACACGGAATATTTGGGGGATACGATCCAGCAGATTGCGGCGGAGAAAGCCGGCATTCTCAAAGAGGGAGTGCCGGTGGTCTTTGACGGGCGAAAAAAAGAGGCTGCGGATGTGATTTTGGCATACGCAAAGCGTGCGCATGCCCCCGCGACGGCGCTGCGGGAGGAGATGTATGAAATTCTGTGCAAGACCGAGAAAAGCATTGATTTTGCCTTTCCGGTCGGTTATGATTTGCGTAGGGTTTACACCGTGCCATTTCCCGCGGAATACCAGGTGGGAAATGCCGCACTTGCTCTGCTCGCGATGGATGTGATCGACAAAGAGGGGCGGATTTCGGCCAAGCAGCGGGCAGAGGCTCTCTTGTGCGCCAGGTGGCCGGGGCGGATGGAGACGGTCCTGCCGGGCGTGATCGTGGACGGCGCGCACAACGCGGATGGCGTTCGGGAGTTCGCGCGCACGCTGCGCCAGGTTCGCCAAGACCGTGTCGTTCTTCTGTTTGCGTGCGTCGCCGACAAGGACTACGGGCAAATGGTTGCCCAGATTGCGGACACCGGAAAATTGGGCGCGGTGGTGGCGACAGAAGTCTGGGGCAGTAGAAAAGTGCCCGCGGAAACACTCGCCGGGCTGTTTCGCAAGTATGTGGACGTGCCGGTGTTTGCCATCCCGGATGTCCGGGAGGCATTTGCAAAGGCGCGAAACTTGCAAAAAGACGGGCTTTTGTTTTGCGCGGGAAGCCTGTACCTGGTGGGCGAGATCAAGGCGATGCTGGGATGACATATCGTACTGACGAAATAGAGAAAATAGCATAAAAAGACGGAAATAGCGAGACAAGACAAGAATATAAGAAACGGAAAATGGAATGGAAAGGAAACGGACATGCTGGATTACGAGGAGGAATTGAAGAAGTTTCATCCCAGCCTCGATGTCAACGAGCTGGAGGATGCTGTCTATAAGCGGGATTTCACGGATATTACCGACATTTTGCGGCAGATGCTGCAAGAAGAAAAAGAGAAGCGCAAGAAATAAGGGGGAAGCCGGATGAGATGCATTTATTGCGGCACGCCCCTGTCCGCGATTGACTATTGCTCCGGGTGCGGGGCGGACGTGACGATCCTAAAGCGGATTGCGCGCATTTCCAATCTTTTGTACAATGAGGGGCTGGAAAAGGCGGGGGTGCGCGACCTCATGGGGGCCGCCACATGCCTGCGCCGCAGCTTGAAATTTAACAAAGAAAACATTGACGCCAGAAATCTTCTGGGGCTGGTCTATTGCGAGATGGGAGAGGTGGTCTCCGCCCTAAGCGAGTGGGTGATCAGCAAAAATATCATGCCGCAGGGAAACCCCGCCGAGTACTACATCCAAAAGCTGCAGTCCAACAAAAACCGGCTGGAGACGATCAACCAGACCATCCGCAAGTACAACCAGGCCTTGCAGGCGTGCAAGCACGGCGACGAGGACATGGCCGTGATGCAATTAAAGCGCATCCTCGCGCAAAATCCAAACCTGGTCAAGGCGTACCAGCTGCTTGCCCTGGTGTACCTGAAGCGGCAGGAATACGAAAAGGCCAGGCGGCTCATGAAAAAGGCGGCGCGGATCGACGCCACCAACACCACGACCCTGCGCTATCTGCGGGAGGTGGAGGAGGCGACCGGCGTCGGCACCAATTTAAATGGCAAAAAGTTTCAGAGGAAAGTCAGCCCCGCAGAGCCATCGGAGGAGAGAATTGCGGGAACAACGACTTACATGAGCGGGAATGACCAGATCATTCAGCCGACCACGTTTCGCGACAGCTCCTTTGCCGCGACCTTGATCAACATCGTCCTGGGGTTTGTGCTGGGGGCGGCCGCGGTTTGGTTTTTGGCGATCCCCGCAAACACGAGGCGCGTGAACCAGGACGCGGGCAAGCAAGTGACGGACGCCAACACGAAACTGGCGGCCGAGAGCGCCAAAGTGGAAGATTTGGAAAAAGAGATCGACACCTACCAAAGCGAGATCGACGTCGCGAATGAGACCATGCAAAAGGCAAAGGACAAGGCGGACGGCTACGATCAGCTCTTGTCTGCGGCGGTGAAGTTTTTGGCGAGCGACCAGGCGGGGGCGGGGAAGGCCTTAGCGGACGTAGACCAGGAGAGCCTCGAGGGAAATGGCAGGCAGCTCTACGACAACATCATGGCCAACGTGCGCGCCACGATGTACCAGGAGCAATATGCGCAGGGCACGACGGCCTTTGCGCAGGGGGATTACAAGACGGCCGCGGAAAAACTCAAGCAAGCCATCGAGACAGACGAGACCCAATATGATGCCTGGTACTATCTCGCATTTTCGTATTATTACTTGAATGACCGCGCGACGGCGGACCGGTATTTCGCGGAGGCGCTTGCGCGCTTCCCCGCAAACGCGCAGGCGAACGGATTGCAGCAATATATGCAAGACCCGACCGTGCAGGCGGGCATTGCAAGGGAGGGCGAATCTGAAAGCGAGACTGAGCGCGCGTCCGAGGGCGCATCCTGGGCCGCGCCGTAGCGCGCCCGACGGATCAGACGTCTCCCACGAAGCATACCGCCAAGACGGGCGGAGAAATGGAGTGCTATGACCGACCAAAGTCACATCCGAAATTTTTGCATCATTGCCCATATCGACCATGGCAAGTCCACCCTGGCAGACCGCATCATCGAGCGCACGGGCCTTTTGACGAGCCGCGAGATGCAAGCCCAGGTGCTCGACAACATGGACCTGGAGCGGGAGCGCGGCATCACCATCAAGGCACAGGCGGTGCGCGTCATCTACCAGGCGAGAAATGGCGAGGAGTACACGTTCAACCTGATCGACACGCCGGGGCACGTGGACTTTAACTACGAGGTTTCCAGAAGCCTTGCGGCGTGTGACGGGGCCATTTTGGTGGTGGACGCGGCGCAGGGCATCGAGGCGCAGACACTGGCAAATGTCTACCTGGCAATTGACCATAACCTGGACGTGATGCCGGTCATCAACAAAATTGACCTGCCGAGCGCCGACCCGGAACGGGTCATCCACGAGATTGAGGACGTCATCGGCATCGAGGCGCAGGATGCCCCGCAGATCTCCGCAAAAAACGGGGTCAACATCGACGAGGTGCTCGAGCAGATCGTGGAGAAAATCCCCGCGCCGCACGGCGATCCGGACGCCCCCTTGCAGGCGCTGATCTTTGATTCCATCTACGATTCCTACAAAGGCGTGATCGTATTTTTCCGCATCATGCACGGCCGCGTGCGCAAGGGAACCCCCATTACCATGATGGCGACGGGGGCAAAGGCGGAAGTCGTTGAGGTGGGCTACTTTGGCGCAGGGCAGTTTATCCCCTGCGAGGAATTGTCCGCGGGCATGGTGGGGTATCTGACGGCGAGCCTGAAAAACGTCAAGGACACGCGCGTGGGCGACACGGTGACCGATACCAGGCGGCCGTGCGCAAGCCCCCTGCCCGGTTACAAAAAAGTGCAGTCCATGGTCTTTTGCGGCATGTACCCGGCGGACGGGGCAAAGTACCCCGACTTGCGCGACGCGCTGGAAAAATTGCAGCTAAACGACGCAGCCCTGCAATACGAGCCGGAGACGTCCGTCGCCCTGGGGTTTGGCTTTCGCTGCGGATTTTTGGGGCTTTTGCATCTGGAGATCGTCCAGGAGCGGCTCGAGCGCGAGTACAACCTCGACCTGGTGACGACCGCGCCGGGCGTTGTCTACAAAGTCCACAAGACGAATGGGGAAGTCGTGGAGCTGACGAACCCCGCCAACTTGCCGGATCCGTCCGAGATCGACTACATGGAGGAGCCGATCGTCAGCGCGGAGATTATGGTGACGACGGAATTTATCGGCCCGATCATGCAGCTGTGCGAGGAGCGCAGGGGGCGTTACCTTGGGATGGACTACATGGAGGAAAAACGCGCGCTTTTGAAGTATGAGCTTCCCCTCAACGAGATCATTTATGACTTTTTTGACGCGCTCAAATCGCGGTCGCGCGGGTATGCCTCGTTTGATTATGAGCTGAAAGGGTATGTGCGATCGGATTTGGTGAAACTGGATATTCTGGTGAACCACGAGGAAGTGGACGCGCTCTCCTTTATCGTGCACGCCTCCACGGCCTACGAGCGCGGCAGGAAGATGTGCGAAAAGCTCAAAGAGGAAATCCCGCGCCACCTGTTTGAGATTCCCATCCAGGCAGCCATCGGCAGCAAAATCATCGCCAGGGAAACGGTCAAGGCCGTGCGCAAAGACGTGCTGGCGAAGTGCTACGGCGGCGACATCACGCGAAAGAAAAAGCTGTTAGAGAAACAAAAAGAGGGCAAAAAACGGATGCGCCAGATCGGAAACGTGGAAATCCCGCAAAAGGCCTTTATGAGCGTGCTGAAACTGGACGACCGCTAAAGCCGGGGAGGGAGTTTGCAAATGGAGCCCTGTGGGATCTACGTTCACATCCCGTTTTGCGTGAAAAAATGCGCCTATTGCGATTTCCTCTCATTCCCGGCGGGGGAGGATGCGCAAGCCGCGTATGTCGACAGCCTGGCAGGCGAGATCCTGCGGGAAAAAGGCCGCTGGGAACTGGAGGTTTCCACGGTCTTTTTTGGCGGGGGAACGCCCTCCCTTTTGCCCGCCGGAGCGATCGCGCGCATCCTTCATGTCTTGCGGGAGACGTTTCCGTTCGGGAGAGACGTGGAAATTACGGTGGAGTGCAACCCTGGCACATTGGACGCGAAAAAACTGGCCAGCTACTTGCAGGCGGGGGTCAACCGCTTAAGCATTGGGCTGCAGTCCGCGTCCGACGGGGAACTCGCCCTGCTCGGGCGCATCCACACCTGGGATGGGTTTTTGCGCACGTTTTCTCTTGCGCGGGACATGGGATTTTCCAACATCAACGTGGACTTGATGTTCGGCCTGCCGGGGCAGACGGCTGCCTCATGGGGGCAGACTTTGGGGAAAGTGCGAAAGCTGCGCCCGGAACACCTCAGCGCATATGGGCTGATGGTCGCGGAGGGAACGCCTTTTTTCGACCGCTACGGCGCGGATGCCGCGCGCAGGGAAAAAGGGGAAACGAGCGTCTTTTTGCCGCAGGAGGAGGAAGAGCGCGCGATGTACCGCCTCTGTGGGGAGCTTTTGCGAAACGCGGGCTACGCGCGCTACGAGATTGCAAACTTCGCCTTGCCGGGAAAGGCGTGCCGCCACAACCTGGGATATTGGAGGCGGACGCCATACCTGGGGTTCGGTCTTGGCGCCGCGTCTTTTGCGGGAAATGCCAGGTGGTCTAACAACACCGATTTTTCGCAATACCTGGCGGGAAACTGGAAGGGCGAGGCGGGCATGCCGCTCTCTGTATCTGAGCAGATGGAAGAAGTGCTGTTTTTGGGCCTGCGCATGGAGGAGGGCGTCTCGGAAGCGGCATTTGCCGCGCAATTCCAGACAAGCATCGAGCAGGCCTACGGGCCTGTTTTGGAAAAATGGCGCAAACTGGGGCTGCTCGCGCGAGAATCGGGGCGCGTCTTTCTGACAGATGCAGGCATAGATGTCAGCAACCAGATATTCGCGTCCTTTCTGCGGTGACGCGCAGGGAAAACCACGTTTGCTGTATCGTAAACGACAATGCGAAAATTGTTTTGTCGTTTGCCATAGAAACCGAGATTTGCGCAAGATGTCACGTGCGAAAAGCAAAAACAAAAGGAGTCACGCATATGCCCAGGACAGTATTTATCGGCGGCGACAGTTTTGAGACGCTGAGGGAAAGAAACTATTTTTATGTGGATAAAACAGACTTTATCCGGCAATGGTGGGATCAAGGCGGTCTTGTGACGGCCATCATGCGCCCGCGCCGCTTCGGGAAAACCCTGGCCATGGACATGGTGCGGTGCTTCTTTTCCGAGCAATACGCGGGGCGGGCGGATCTCTTCGAGGGGCTTTCCA
>CAYVVW010000038.1:0-15525 GCA_964455335.1 uncultured Marvinbryantia sp. | reverse complement strand
TGTCCTCCATCGGCACCACCTGAGCGTAGCCGCCGCCTGCAGCCCCGCCTTTGACGCCAAACACCGGCCCTAAGGACGGCTCTCTTAGGGCGACCATGACATTCTTCCCGATCTTTTGCAAGCCATCCGCAAGCCCGACGGAAGTGGTGGTCTTGCCCTCGCCCGCGGGTGTCGGGTTGATGGCCGTCACCAGGATCAGTTTCCCATCCTGCGCCTTGCTCTCCTTTAACAGGTTGTAATCGATCTTTGCCTTGTACCTGCCGTACTGCTCCAGGTATTGCTCGTCAATCCCCGCCTTTTTTGCGATTTCCGTGATCGGGAGCATCTGTGTTTCCTGCGCGATCTCAATGTCTGATTTGAAACCCATTGTCTGATTTCCTCCTTGTTTTTATGATTTGGGTGTCTCGTCATTTGGGCAAAAAAATGCTGCGAAAAACAAACGTGTCCCGAATGGCCGTTCGGGGCGCGGTTCTTTTGCGCAGTAGCGGAAGCGGTCTCGTAACGCGGAATCCCTTCGTTTAGCGGAAGTCTCCCTCTCCGGTAACACTTGACGCACAAGGCCTACTCTACTTCTTTTGTGCACTTTTTTCCATGGGTACAGTATAGCCGCTTTCCAATGCCTTGTCAAGGATTTATCAAATTTTCCGGTTCGTTGCTTTTATAGCAAACGACAAAACGATTTTCGCTTTCGTCGTTTGCCGCGCAGAATTTTCGCTGTGTAAGCAGCATGATTCTGTGGCAAATTCGTGCGCATCCCCCGAAAGGGGTGTCGTAAATAGCAAATACCTTTGTCATTTACGATAGTCCTAACTATTTTGCCGATGTCATTTGCGGTTCTGCGAACCAGCTTTGCACGGTGTCAACACTGACCTTAATCATTTTAGCAATTTTTTCAATCGGCATGCCATCGTCACGAAGATTGAATGCCGTCTCTTTGGCCTTTTTCAGCTCTCCTTCTTGCATACCTCTTTGCATGCCTTCTCGCATACCTTTTTGTATTCCTCTATTGAAAACCCCGGTACTCAGGTTGCACACGTCCAGCACCTCCCTGCTGATTTCCTTTGTCACGCCGATGTGGAACTCGTCCTGCAGCGTGCCTAGTTTTTTCTCGTATCCCAGATCCGTTGAGAACAGCTTGCTCAGCAGCCGGATGGCGTCATCCGCGCTGTTTTCCCCTTTTCTTCCCAGACGCATCACCACGACCGACATCAGGTCGTAGTTCTCTTTTTGCTCGTGGTAGTCGCCCCTTAGGCACTCCTCCGCAAAGGCATACCGGTTGATGGTGTCGGACCGGGAGTCCGCCGTGTCCTCGCACAGCCAAATACTCACGGCTTTTGAAATCTTGCCATATTCCTGGTCTTTGAACACTTTGCCGCGCTGGGAGAAAATCATCCGCGCCGCGTAGTAGATGCCGCGCTTCGGGATGGGGTACCCGGGCGTGTCGTTGTTTTGAATCTCGCAATTCACGAAAATCTGCATCAGCTCACCGCTCTGTGGGATGAGGGCCTTGAAGCAAATGTCGAAATACACGGTACCCTCCCGCTGCGAACTGTCCTCCGTGGGCAGCCCATCTATCTTTTTTCGGTCAGGGTGGTCCTGGTGGACTGCCAAGGTTGCGATCTCCGGATCGCCCTCAATAAATTTCTCTGCAATCTCTTGCACGGTGTATGGCGCGTATTCCGTAAGTGAACTCTTCAGGATATAGGAGAGGATGGACTTCTCCGCAATCAGCTTCTTCGCCGACGCGTCAAAGCGCGCGGAAGCGTCCTCTTCCGCGATTTTTAAGAATTCCTGCTTGCAAGATACCACAAAACTGGCAAGAAGTAAAGGAAAAACTCTGACCGTTGTGGTCTGTGTTTTGGAAACCAATGTTTTTGAGAAAAAGGATTGACTTCTATCCATTTTCCCCCTATGATAAGGGCAGAGCGAACAAAATGCCGCGTGTTTTTCCGTCCGGCATGTTGCCATTTGCAAAATGTTTTTTGTCGCCCATTGTACAAACAGAACAAAAAGGAGAATTTGTAATGGCTGTTTTTGACGTCGAGTTTTATTCGCAATCCCTGGTTCGCCCCGTCACCTTCCAACTGTTTCTCCCCAATGACCCGCGCGAGGGCACTTATTCTGGAAAGATGCGCACGCTTTTCCTCCTGCATGGATACACGGGCGCCGCGGGGCTGTGGGGGCATGAGCAGCTGGCAGAGCAATACCAGCTTGCCCTCGTCATGCCAAACGGGGAGAACTCATTTTACCTGGACGGCCTCTCGTCTGACCACAAGTATGCCACGTTTCTCGGAAAGGAGCTGGTCGGCTACCTGCGCAGGACGTTCCGGCTGGCCTTAAGCCCAAATGAGACGGGCATCTGCGGGCTGTCGATGGGCGGGTACGGCGCCTTGCACGCCGCCCTGGCAGACCCTTCCGCCTTTGGCATGGTCGGCGCCATGTCCTCCGCCCTGATCGTCCACGAGATCGCCCACATGAAGCCGGGAGAGGACAATGGCATGGCAAATTATGCCTTTTACCACGAGCGCTTCGGGGATCTGGAAACCGTGGAGCAGTCAGATGCCAACCCGGAGGTGCTCGTTGACCGCCTCCTCGCGTCCGGCTGCGCGCTTCCCCGCATCTACCTGTGCTGCGGGACGGAGGATTTCCTCATCGAGCACAACCGGCAATTCCACCGGTTTTTGGACGACCGCAAAGTGCCGCACATTTACGAGGAAAGCCCCGGCGGTCACGACAACGCATTTTGGAGCGCCTACACCCCAAAAATCATGGAATGGATGTTTGCGCAGCAGGCATCGTAAGATCATGGCGTGGATGTTCGCGCAGCAGGCATCGTAAAATCACACAAAAAGCCGCAAGGCGAGACAGTCCATGTCTCCTCTTGCGGCTTTTGCCATTGACCAATCCGTAAGTCAGCTCTTTGTAGTATTCCCGTAAACGACAAAAGTATTCCCTATCGTGCCATGCGAATCTCGATGGGGGAATGCCCCAGCAGCTCCCGGCTTTTTTCGTCCGGCTGCCCCATCCCGACGTAAAAGGCGAACGTGCGCGCGTCCTGCCTGCGCTCCCCCCGATCGTTGACCGTGGTAAGCGATCGGGGCGGGATCGGCACGCGCACCGTTTTTTCTTCCCCCGCCGCGAGGAACACGCGCGCAAACGCGCAAAGCGCGGGATTTCTTGGCGCGTGGGGGGAGTCCGCGCGGACGTAGATTTGCAGCACGTCCGCCGTGTCCCGCTTCCCGCTGTTTGCGAGGACGGCCTCGGCCACAAGCCCCGCTTCCTCCTTTGCAATCGTCGCCGCCTTGACCGCGACATCGCCGTAGGTCAGCCCAAAGCCGAAGGGGTATTGTGCCTGCCGCTCCATGTAGCGGTAGGTCCTGCCTCGCATGGCATATTCCTCAAATGGCGGCAGCTCCGATAGCGTCTCATAAAACGTCACCGGAAGTTTCCCAGACGGCGAAACCTCCCCGAAGAGGATTTTTGCGGCCGCCGCCCCGCCTTGCGCGCCCGGGTACCAGAGCTGCAAAATGGCGTCAAAATGATCCCGCGCAAAACTTAAGTCCACGTCGCTGCCCGTCATCAGGCAAAGCACGGTGGGCACGCCCGTCTTTGCGATGGCGCGCATCAGGTCGCGCTGCACTTTCGGCAATTGCAAATCCAGCTTATCCCCGGACGCGTCGCTGTTTCCCGTGTCTCCCTGCTCTCCTTCTAACGTCTCGTCAAGACCCAGGCACAGGATCACCACGTCGCTGTTTTTCGCAACCGCGATGGCCTCGCTGATGCGGTCCCCCGCAAGGGCCAGTTGTTCCGAACGGTCCTCGAACAGCTCGCACCCGATGGAAGTCAGCACGCGCGCGGCATCTCCCAGATAATCCTGGATGCCCTCTTGCACCGTAACGTAGCGCGAGGCGCTGCCGTGGTAATTGCCGATGAGCGCGCGGCGGCTGTCCGCATTCGGCCCGATGACTGCCACTGTGCCAACCGCTTCCTTTTGCAATGGCAAAATCCCATTGTTCTTTAAGAGAACCATGCTCTCCAGAGCCAGCCGCTCGGACAGTTCCAGGTGCGCCTTGGACTCAACGGCCGTGTAGGGAATCGCGTCATAGGGGCTTTCGCCAAACAGCCCCAGCAAATAGCGCGTGGTAAACAGCCGCTCTGCCGCCCTCGTGATGGCCTCCTCGCTGGTCAGCCCCTCCTGGCACGCCTTTAGGATGTGCAAATAGGTGTTGCCGCAATTTAAGTCGCAGCCGTTGTTGATGGCGAGCGCCGCCGACTCCTGGGGCGTGGACGTGACCATGTGGTTCTCGTGGAAATCGCGGATCGCCCAGCAGTCTGAGACAAAATGCCCGGCAAAGCCCCATTCTTCGCGCAGGATCTTTTGCAAGGCGGGGCTTGCGCAGCACGGCTCCCCGTTGGTGCGGTTGTATGCCCCCATCACCGCCTCCACGTCCGCTTCCTGCACCAGTGCCTGGAACGCGGGCAGGTACGTCTCGCGCAAGTCTTTTTCGCTCACTTTCGCGTCAAACTCGTGGCGCTGCGCCTCCGGGCCTGAGTGGACGGCAAAATGCTTTGCGCAGGCGGCCGCCTTGCGCGTGCCGCCCTCCCCTTGCAGCCCCTTGACATAGGCCACCCCCAGGCGGCTCGTCAGGTAGGGGTCCTCCCCGTACGTCTCGTGGCCCCGCCCCCAGCGGGGATCGCGGAAAATATTGACGTTGGGGGACCAAAAGGTCAGCCCCTTGTAAATGTCGCGGTCCTCCTGCGCCGCATAGGCATTGTATTTTGCGCGCCCTTCTGTCGCGACCGCGTCCGCGACCTCCCGGATGAGCTCCTCGTCAAACGTGGCACCCATGCCGATGGCCTGCGCGAAAACAGTCGCCTGCCCGGCCCTTGCCACGCCGTGCAGCCCCTCGTTCCACCAATTATAGGCGGGAATGCCAAGCCGCGGGATCGCCGGCGCGTCGTAGCGCAGCTGCCCCGCCTTTTCCTCTAAGGTCATCTGCGCGACCAGTGCCTTTGCCTTTTGTCTCGCCTCTTCTCTGTTCATCGTAAATCCTCCCATTTTTTCCCGGCGGGCGGCCCTAAGTAAGCCTCCTTTTTTTCTTTTCCCAGCTTGGAAAACACAAGCCGGTATAGCACAATGCCCGCCTCCTGCGCATAAATGCGCACCGTGTTTGCGCCTTTTTCCAAGGCCACGGAAACGGTCGCCACATGCTCCTGGCACAGCACCGCGTCCGCCCATTTTTTGCAATTCCCATCGCCCCCGCGATAGGCCTCCCCCGTGATGTCCGCCGTCTGCCAATCCCCCTGGTTGACCCGAACAAGATACGTCAGCCTTCCCCCATAGTGCAGGGGATTTGCGGGGGAAGTGTGAAGCGCAAGTTCGTAAGCGCCGCCAAATTCGCAAAAGACGCGGTACAAAAGCGACGGCGCACGCCCGCATTTGGCGTCATGCGGGGCAAATTCCGCCACGCTCGGCAATACCTTCATCCCCTGCCCAAACTTCCCGTAATCCTCCAGTGCCACATACCTTGCCATTTCACCATCCGACTGCCCTTCTTCCGCCTCGGAAAATCCGGCCGCGCCAATGGCGCAAATGCCGTCCTGCACCAGATAGGCATCGCCCGGCACTTGCGAAAAATCCCGATTTTGCGCAAGCACCAAAAGCGGCACTGCCTCTTTCCCCGCGCGCACGCACCCGCGAAATTCCGCGTTGTCTGTGCCCGGCAGGCGCTCCCGCAAAACGCGGATCTCCACCTCGTCCATGAGGGGCGTCTCGCCTTTGCGCGCGGAAAAGGACAGCCAATCGCACGCGCCCGCGATCTCCCAGGCAAGCACGCCCTGCCCGCCGTTTGCCACCTGGATGCGCACGGCATCGCTCCCCGGCCAGAGAAAGTCGTCGATCACAAGCGGGATCGGGAAATATTGGTTTGTAAATGTCTGGGCGGCATCCGCCCTGGAGACGGTCAGGCGCGGGCCATCCGGCAGCGCGACCACATGGCGCACGGGATAGCGCCAGTCCTCGTCGTTCCAGTTGACAAAGCCGATGTGGCGCGCAAGCTCCATCCCCTTCCATTTTCCACCGGAAAAAGCCGCGAGGCGCAGTTGCAGCGCGCGGTCTTTTTGGATGCACGCTTCCAACTGCGCGCCATACGCATTTGCCACCGCACGCCCCTGTGCCGCAAAGAGGTGGTTTTTTGCCGCGCACAATTGCATTTCCAAAAGGTTGGCGATGCCCATTGCGGGGTAAGAGACGATGCTAAAATAGGCATCCCGGCAAGGGCTGTCCGCGAGTGCTTTTTCAATTTTCTCGTTTTCCCGCAACATCCGTCGGGCGCGGGCAAGCATCCGATCCGCCTCCCGGTAGTGCGCGGGGTGGTAGGTCCTGTCACTTAAGGACTCCGCGCGGCGCATCCCATGCAGGCGCACCGATTCTTCCAACACCCAGGCGATCGCCTCTGTCATCTCTGACCCTGCCGCATGGCCAAACAGGCTCTCCACCCAGCCCTTTGTGTACGCGTGGGTCTGATTTGGCGCGCTCCAGGCCTCGTAGTCGTAGGCCAGCTCCAGAAAATATCCCAGGGGGTACTCCTGGAACTTGACATCGCCCGCGTTGGCCACCCAAAGGGTGCGCACGCCATATTCGTATGCCTCTGTCATCTGCTCCCAGATTTTGCTAAGCGGGGTGGAGTGCACCCACTCGTAGGAAACCGGAGACCCATGGTAATCCAGATGGTAATACATGCCATAGCCGCCGGGGTGCGATTCCCCCTTTTGGGGCAGGGCGCGCATGTTTCCATGGTTGTCCTCGCAAAACAGAAGCGTGACATCTTCCAGTTCTGAAAAGCCGCGGATGCCCCCCGACGCGGCATCGCCGAAATAATAGTCCTCCACTTCCTTATAGATGGCAAACAACTGGGGCACGGGTGCGTTTTCCTGGCTTGCACATTCCCGAATGAGCCGCCGCTGGTTTGTGATCACTTCCTTGAGCAGATCCACATTTTCGGAAACCGTAGCATCCTCCCCCAAAAGGCGCGAATCGCGCTCGCCCCGCATCCCGACCGTCGGGAAAATGCGCTGGCCTTTCACCCTTTTTAGGCCATCCTCCCAAAAGCGCAAAATCCCCGCTTTGTTGGCGCGGTAATCCCACGCGTTCCCATAGATGGAATGAGGGCCTTGGAACTTGCGAAATTCCTCGCCGGAGCGCATGCACGGCTCGTGGTGCGACATGCCGATGTAGATGCCATAGGATGTCGCAAGCTCCATCGACCGCAGCCCCGGCCCATCCAGCAAAAAGGAGGAACTCCACATGGCCGGCCACAAGTAGTTGCCCTTCATGCGCAACAAATATTCGAACACATGGTCATACAGCTCGGCCGTAAACCCGCCGTAATGCACCGTCGCCCAGTTCCCAAAGCATGGCCACTCGTCATTGATAAAAAAGCCGCGGTACTTCACGGAAGGCTCTTTGGAAATGGCATGGGGCGCGTACACGCCGCAGGGGAGCGCGACGGCGCGCTCCTTATTTACGTCGTCCCCGGATCTCCCAGGCTGTTCCTCTCCAGTGCAACCCCCACTATCGTTTTGGTCATTTGCAGATGCCAGTTCCTGCGTCCGCCAAGCACCACCCTGACCGTGCACAGATACCAAATCCTGTGTCTTTTTTGCGCCACATCTGCTGCGATTTTGACAAGCCACGGATGCCAGGTTCTGTGCTTTCCCATCATCGCACCCATCGCCATTCTTACTAGGCGCAGATGCAAAATCCTGTACTTGCCCATCACTGCACCCATCATCGTTTCGGTCATTTGCAGATGCTAGGTTCTGTGCCTCACCGCCCTGGCCATATAAGCGCGCCAAGTCCCACGCGGGCGGGCAAACGTCGCCCCAGAATCCCCACGCGGTGACCCCGAGCATCTCGCTTAAATGAAACATGCCATAGATCGTGCCGAGCTTGTCGCTCCCGACGATGACGAGTGCCTGCCCCACAAAGGGAAGCGGCCGCTCACAGAGGAAAAACGCATAGCTCTCCCATCTGCCATCCAGGCGGCAGAGGCCTGGTTCCCTCTTTGCCAGCGCTTCCGCGAGGGGCTGCCCCCAGGTGGAAACCACAATCGCCTGGGGAAGCCATCGGCCGGCGCGCGGCGCGTCCGTTGCCGGCACTTCCGTGCATTTCCCGTCCGTTGCCAGCGCCTCCGCGCATTTCGCATCTGTTGCCGGCATCTCCACGCATTGTGCGTCCGTTGCCAGCGCCTCCGCGCATTTCGCATCTGTTGCCGACATCCGCGCGCATTTCGCATCCGTTACCGGCACTTCCTCACATTTTGCGCCCGTCGTGTCGGCAATGTCTTTCGCCACTTTTTGCCAAATGCTCCGAATCCCGCCATCCGCCTGCGGATCTAGCACGACGGGCACCTGCGCGCCATGGAAAAACAAGAGTTGTGTCATACGCGCTCCTCAAATTGGAACCATGCAAAATCAAAGTGAGACCCCGGCAGGAACACAAACCGCACGGTGCCTTTCCCGACGAGCGGATCGATCGCGAACACCTGCTCCTGCTCCCCATTCACAAATTCCAGCGTCTGCCGCAGCTCCTGGCCATCCGCTCCCACAAAATCCAGCATAATCGTATTTTTCTCAAGCGGGGTGCTGCCGCAGATGCGGATTTGCCCCGCGCCCTGCTGCCCGAAGTCCAGACCCGCATATTCCAAGGAAACATTGTTGCCGATCCCGCGCACGCACGTGCCGTCTTTTTGGAAACTATCCCCATAGATGGCGTCGCACTCCGCCGCGTGAAGCCGCGCGTATGACCGGCGCGGCCGCAGGAATGAGAACCCTTTCAAGTGGAACTTTTGATCCGTGCAAAAGCTGATGTCCGTGACGCCTTTTAACTTTTTGCTCAAGCGGTAGGTCTCCTCCTGGTAGACATTCCAGATGGACGGCTTTTGGTAAATCACGTCTCCAATCAGCTCTGCCCCCGGCTCGCCCGCGATGCCCTCGTAAATGCGGATGCGGTATGGCTCATCGTTGAGCGTAAAAATCGGCATACGAATTTCGTCAGACCCATAAGGCCCAAAATCCAGGCCATGGTAGCCAAACATCCCATCCTCGTCCGAGGGGGTGGCCACCCCGCGCTCATTGCCATTTCCCACATTCCCGCGGCTCACGTCATACAGGCCGCCCGCCACAAACCCATAGGGGTCCAAAAAGGCCGGCCCCATCCCCTGGATGGAAAATTCGATCTGGGAGAGGATGCGCACGTCCTTGGTGCCGCAGCGCGACATGCAGCGCAGGCGGAACCGTCCGTCGCCCTTTGCAATCACGCGCGCCGTCAGGCCATCCGCCTCCACTTGCGCGAGGTTTAACGGGATGCCCTTGTCATCCACAACGGCCCACAAAACCTCCCGGTCGTCCGCGTTCGGCGGGCAAAGCTCTGCCTTTACAAGCACTTCCGGATGGCCAGGCCCTAAGGCGCGCCCGCCCTGCGCCGCAAGCCGGATTGCCCGGACAGGGATTTCCTGTGCGCAAGGGTCTTTTTTTCCCAGGGTGCGCCCGCTGGCATCCGCCAGGTAGGCAAGTGGACTGCTGCCCTCCCTTGGCACGGCCGCGTCCACGGGTATGCAAAGCCTCGCCTCCGAAAGACCCGGGGAGGAAACTTGAAGCACCAGTTCCCCAGCGCCAATTCCCGCCTTTGCCACCACCAGAAGTTTTCCGTTAAACAGCCTCCTGTCGCCACATTTGTAATCGTCCGTGTCCGTGCTGTCGCCATTGTCCGTGCCGGCCAGCGCCCCCGCGCCCCCGACGCGCACGCTGACGCGGTTGTCCGCATTTTCCACCGGATGGCCTTTTTTGTCCTCCATGGAAACTTCCACAAACAGCAAATCCTCCCCATCGCCCTTGAGGCGCGCCTTGTCAGGGCGCAGGACGATGCGCGCCGCTTCCCCAAAGGAGACCCTGGCCTGTCTTGCCACTTCGTTTCCGTCCGCGTCATACGCCACGGCCGCCAATTCCCCATCCTCGTAGGGAACTTGCCAATTTCCCGTCAGAACCTGCCCATGCGCATGGTCGATTTGGCGCATCCCAAGGCTTTTCCCATTTAGGAACAATTCCACCTGCGGCGCGTTCGTGCACGCGCGCACGTCGATGATCTGCCCCTCATTGAAATCCCAGTAGGGGAACAGGTGCACCATCGGTTTTTCCGTCCAGTTGGACTGGTAAATATAATAGGCGTCTTTCGGAAATCCCGCCGTGTCAATTTGCCCGAAATACGAATTTTTCGTGTGGTAAGGCGTCGGCTCCCCGATGTAGTCGAACCCGCTCCAGAGGAATTGCCCGCACGAAAAGGGGTGATCCCGCTCTGCCACGATGCATTGCTCGGGGGAATCCGCGCCCCAGCTCGTCGTGGAATTTCCAAGCGCGGAGCACTGCCTGTCCTCGTCAGAGAGCACCGTCTCGGCATAGGGGAAGTGGTAGACCCCGCGGCTTTGCACCACGGACGCCGTCTCGCTCCCATAGAGAATCCAGTCTTTGTGCGCCGCATGGTGCGCGTCATAATACCGCTCGGCATAATTGTACCCGATGAGTTTGATGACATCCGCGCATTTTTGCGTATTTTCCCACGGCATATAATTTGACCCGATGGTCGGCCTGGCATTGCCTTTGGGGTCATGCCTCTGCACTTCGGCCATCAGGCGTTTCATGCAATCCATCCCGCGCTCTCCCGCGTGGGTGTCGTAGATCTCATTTCCCATGCTCCACATCACCACGCATGGGTGATTCCTGTCCCTGCGCACCCAGCTGCGCACGTCCCGCTTGTACCATTCCGGGAAAAAGCGCGCGTAATCATAGGTGGTCTTCGGCAATTCCCACATGTCAAACGCCTCGTCCACGATGAGTATGCCCATCTCGTCCGCCAGGTCGAGCAATTCCGGGGCGGGCA
This sequence comes from uncultured Marvinbryantia sp., assembly GCA_964455335.1. Taxonomy (GTDB): domain Bacteria; phylum Bacillota; class Clostridia; order Lachnospirales; family Lachnospiraceae; genus Marvinbryantia. The sequence continues at coordinate 4,589 of CAYVVW010000038.1, read as the reverse complement.
TGTTGTGCGACGTGCGCACGGCATTGACGCCCATCTCGCGCAAAATGCAAAATTTCCGGCGCATGGCCTGCACGTGGAACGCGCTTCCGAGACACCCAAGATCGTGGTGCTCGCACACGCCATTGAACTTCACTTTTCGCCCGTTTAGGAGAAAGCCCTCATCCGGGGTAAAAGAAATGGCGCGAAAACCCACGCTCTGGCGCACTTCCTGGACTTTCTCGCCCTCCAAAAAGAGCGCGGCGCACAGGGTGTAAAGGTGCGGCGACACCTCATCCCAGCAGTCTGGCGACGCCACGCGGGCTTCCATTTTTTGGACATAGAGATCGCCCGCCCATTCCCCCGAAAGGGCCACGTCCTGCAAGGGCACTTCTCGATCGCCTTGTAAGAGGGAAAATGTGACGTTCACGCCACATGGATCGGCATTACCGTTTTCTGCCTTGGCATTTACGATTTTCAGCTCTGCATTACCATCTTCCGCCTTGGCATTTACGATTTTCATCTCAGCATTGCCGCTTTCTGCCTTGGCATTTACGATTTCCATCTCAGCATTGCCGCTTTCTGCCTTGGCATTTGCAATCTCCGCCTCGACTTCGATTTTCCAGAGGTCGCCGGATTCTTGTATTGCATGGAAATAGATGCCGTCTGCCGTAAGGTGCGTTTGCGGCACGCACCTTAGCCATACGTTGCGGTAAATGCCCGCGCCCGAATACCAGCGGCTGTTGGGGCTTTGGTAATCCACCGAGACCAGAATCTCATTTTCCCCCTGCCGCAAAAAGGGAGTCAGCTCCACGTCAAAGGTCGAGTACCCGTATTTCCATTCTTTTGCCAAGTTGCCGTTTACGAACACGCGCGTGTCCATATAGACACCGTCAAAGCGCAAAAACACAAGGGTGTCATCCGTTTTGTCCCACTCCCATTTTCGGCGGTACCATCCCGTCCCGTCCGCATAGAGATCCCCCGCGTCATAAATCAGCCAGTCGTGCGGCAGGCCAACCGGCACAAACGCATCCTCATGGGCGTTTGCATAATCCTGCATTTCCCCATAAGCGGTGTGTAGGGGGCGCAGGCAAAATTCCCAGCCATCGTTGAACATTCTCGTCACAGCTACCATATCTCTTCTCGTTCCCTTCTTGTTCTCTTCTCGTTTTGTTTTTCCCGTTTTTCCCCATGTCGGGCATTTGGCACGATGTTTCATCGCGCCAAGCCCCACCGACATGCAAGCATGTCGTGGGAAAAGGCTTTCTACCCTGGCATCATGAAACGTCCATATCCCACCGGTAGGCATAACACACCGAAAAGTAGCCATTTTCGTGGAAAATGAGCGGATTTGAGGTGTTTTTCGGATTTCGGCAGCACGAAGCGCGAAATAATCCGCGTGTCTTGGGCGTCATCATCCTCACGGTATTGTCTCACAACAGGGATGTGACGCACGCCTCAAATGGCGACGCCAAACGTCCTGCCCCATCTGCGAGCAGCGTGCCGCCGGGCGCGCGATCCCATGCGTAGCGCACATAGCGTGGATGAGCGACTTGACTGGAGCGCAGCCGCAGCGCAGGATATCCCCCTGCAGGGTCATTGTTGGCTTTTCTCTGATCCCGAAGATTCTGATACTCCCTGCAATTCTGGTACTCCTGCCCAGTCCTGTACTCCTGACCATCTTGGCCTTCCCTGTCATCCTGACATTCCTGATTCCCCGTGCAATTCCAGTCATGTTCCCACAGATCGCACTCTGGCAAAGGACAGACGCAAATCTCAGCCTCTGCGGGAAAATAAACGCGATCCTCCCCCGCCAATTCAAACAGGCGCGGGTTTACTTTTTCCGAGGCCTCCTTGCACGTTTTCCAGGAAAGCACGCCATCCGCGCTGTCAAAGAAAAGCAGATCCGCGCACGCGCATACAAGCCTTGGCCCCGCAAATGCCACAGGCGCGTGGTAAGCCACGGCCAAGAGCGCTGCACCCGCGCGCTCGGCCACCGTTTTCTTGTCGAGGGGGTGCAAATCATTGTCCTCCCCCGCGTCTAAGTTGACCGTCACGGCCACGTCGGGCAACTGCGCAGCCCGACTTTGCGCCTGCCGTATCTGCGGCCACGCATCCCCCGGCGCAATATCCACGTCGCAATTTGGCAGCTGCACAACCACGAACGGCAGCTGCCTCCCCCATTTGGCGCGCCAATCGCAAATGAGGTCTTGCAACAGCTTTTCATATTCCCATGGCATCTTGTCGTTGGACTCGCCCTGGTACCAGACAACCCCTTTTACCGCAAATGGCAGGCATGGGGCAACCATGCCCTGGAAAAGCCCCGCCGGAACGCGGTTTAGGAAAATTTGCTCGGGGGCTGGCTCACAGGCGCAGCGCACCTGGCACGTCCAAGTGCCCGCGAGAGAGATCCTTGGCGGACACGGCAGACTACGCGCGTCACACTGGCATTCCGCATCCTGGTACTGCGACCCCTCGGCGCGGATGCCCGCATGTGGCAAAGCGGTGTCACTTGGATTCTCTAAATCCGAATACTGCAGCTCTGTGATATGCATATCCGCACGTGGCAAAGCGGCATCACTTGGATTTTCCAGATTTGTGCATGGCAAATAAGTGCCGCCCTGACGCTCGAAGCAAATGTCTAGCGCTTTTCCACTCGTCACGCGCCCGTCGCCCTCTCTGCAGACCAAGCGGATACGGATGTCATTTTGCCCTTCCTTGAGCAGCCCTTCCGGAATTTGGTAGCGCCTCGGCGGGTAGCGGTATGGCGTTCCCCCGACCAAGCGGCCGTTGACGTACACGCAATCGCTGTCCACCAGCGTGCCCAGCCGCAAAAGCGCCCCCTGTCCCGCCCACTCCCTTGGCACGTCAAAAGAGCGGCACAAGGAAACGCAGCCGCAAAAGCCCTCCAAGCCCCAATCTGCTAATGTCCCGGGCAGCCGAACCGAAAATGGCGCTTCTTTTGCCCCCTCCTGTTCGCGCAAGCGCAATGCGCGCGCCCAGGCGCGTTCTTTCTCCGCCTGCCTTGCAAGCAGATCCGCACAAAATTTCCTGTCGCGGTGTTGCTCCAATAAGCCCAGCTTCTCCGGCCAGTTTCGCAGCCTTTCGCGGCTCATCCACGCCTCCGCCGGCGTTCCCCCAAGGCTCAGGTTGAGGATACCGATGGGAACACCAAGGCGCGCAAAAAGAAATTTCCCCAGAAAATAGGACACCGCGGAAATCTCCCCCACGTGTTCCGACGCGCAAGCCGTCCAGCTTGCCTTCCGGTGATCCTCGCATGGCGCGTCAAAGTCAAACTGCTCCTCCACTTTGTACAAGTGCACGCCCGGCGCGCCGCCGTTGCAAAACTCGTCCGGAAAGCGTTCCCGCACGCGGCACATCGGCAATTCCATGTTGGACTGCCCGGCACAGACAAACACGTCGCCCACGTAAACATCCCGAACCGCGCGCGTCTCGCCCCCGCCAGTTCGCGCAAACAGGCAATGGGGGCCGCCCACAAAAAGAAGCCGCATTTTCACAGAAAAACGTCCATCAGCACCGATGGTGGCACGCGCCCTCGCAAGTGCCTTTCCCGCGCCTTGCGCGCCTTCCCGAAGCGTGATCGCAACCGTCTCCCCCGGATCGCCAAAGCCCCAGATCGCGCAATCCTCTCCCCTTTGCAGCACACAGCCGTCACTGATCAACTTGGGAAAACGCAACATATGCTTCCCCTTTCCTTCTCGCCATTCGCTCTTTTTTCATTTTCTGGCACTGTTCACGATTCGCATTATTCGATCTTCGCACGTTTCCTGCCCGCGAGCGACATGTCCATTGTCGCACAGTCGTCTCCATGCCGCCCATGCAAACGGAAAGCTCCCGCTCCATACGTTGCGCACCGCCTGCTTGCTGCGCCTAAGTACCCATTCCTGCGCGGCGGAACGCTCCCGCGCCATATGCAGGAAACCTGCCTCGATTCTAACAGATTTCCATGTGCGATGCAACACAAGAAAAGCTCTCCAGACAAAAATATCCGAGCAGAAAAAGAGAAAAAAAAGTGAAGAAAAAGAGAGCTGGCATCTACCAACCCTCTCATATGTTTCCAATTGCGGTTAGTGGGATTTGAACCCACACGTCTTGCGACACAGGAACCTAAATCCTGCACGTCTGCCAATTCCGTCATAACCGCCCACAGGAACGATGTGCCGCGAAACCATTTTCATATACAAACGCACACCGCGCCGTCATTTTTTCGCAACAGAGACGACGCACCGCAAAGCCATTTCCACACAAACGCGCGCATTGCGCCATTACGTTTTCGCAACAGAGACGGCGCGCCGCACTGCCACTTCCCCACAACAAAAAAGCGCATCACAAACTGGCGCAAGACCTGAGGCATCGGGGACTCGAACCCCGGACAACTTGATTAAAAGTCAAGTGCTCTACCACCTGAGCTAATGCCCCGAAAAACTGCCTGGTCGCCCAAACAGGGAACTGGGCTAGTTGGATTCGAACCAACGCGTGCAGCAGTCAAAGTGCTGTGCCTTACCGCTTGGCGATAGCCCAATGTCCGCCTAAGCGGCTAGGGTGGGTAAAGGGATTCGAACCCTTGGCCTCCAGAGCCACAATCTGGCGCG
>CAYVVW010000037.1:0-15808 GCA_964455335.1 uncultured Marvinbryantia sp. | reverse complement strand
CTCCATCTCCGCAACGGCAGGACTCGAAACGGTATATACCTTACTCTCCAGTACTGTCTGATAGACTGCCGCAATCACCTCGGTTGCGTCCTCCCCAATACCGCCTACCACTTTCGGGGTATTTTTCGTCTTATAGATCAAGTTACCCGGATCCACGCGCTCTGGGGAAAACCCCAGGTAAAAATCGACTCCACAAGTCAGTCCGGATCCCTTTTCCAGAATTGGCCGAATCAGTTCTTCCGTTGTTCCTGGATAGGTGGTCGATTCCAAAACCACGATCGTTCCCGGCTTTAAGTATTTTGCGATTTCTTCTGCAGAAGAACGCACATAACTAATGTCTGGCTCTTGGTGCGCATCCAGTGGGGTCGGCACACAGATCGCAATAAAATCCACATCTTTTACAAACGCAAAATCTGTGGTGGCACGCAGCCTCCCCGCTTTGGCCAATTGTTCCAAGTCACTGTCCACCACGTCGCCTATGTAATTTTTCCCTTCATTCACAAGCGCGACTTTTTGCTCCTGCACGTCAAAACCGATCGTGCAAAATCCCGCCTTTGCTTTTTCCACCGCAAGCGGAAGCCCCACATAGCCCAGGCCAACCACTCCAACCACAAGTGTCCGTTTCTCTATTTTTTCAAGCAATTGCGCTTTCATTGCCTCTCCCCTTGTCATTTCAGACCTTTCACCTTCTGGAGACCGACCACCCGCTCGTCTTTGTAACACACGCGATAGAGCTGTCCACCTTGAATCTTTCCCTCACACTCCAGGACTGTCGGAAGTGTTTTTTTCAGATACGCATCCGCCTTTGCAATCCAAACGTAGGTATACCCTCCATCCTCCAGGAGCTCTGGAAAATCAGAAATCGCAGGTTTTTCTACCTCGGCCAGCCGAATGATGCTCCCCTTTTTTGTAAATTTCCACGGACTAGACAGGTAATTGCTCACCTGCTCTTCCAGCATATAAAAGGCTGTATTCGTGACAAACTCATTTTCGCCAATCTGGTCGAGAACATACACCCGATCTGTTGGCGTGATTTCTTTTTGTATTTTTTTCGCCTGCCGCCTGGTTCCCATGATATCTTCGTAACCGGGAATGCGCTTCTTGTCGAGCGCGGTCATAGTAGGAATAAACTTTTGGTTTAATCCACTGAGAAAAACAACCAGCAATCCCAACGCCAGATATGTTTGCACTTTCGGAAAGGATACGCTCCGCTCCTGAAAAAGCCACGCCAGCGCAAAGACAAACATCATGTCTGCAAACAGCGCAAAATACCGCGGGGCTCCGGCCATGCCAACACTCTCCTCATAGCTGAAGAGGAACACATACGCATAGAGCAAGACACCACAAAACGCAGTGCCCGCCACGAGCAAGTAGCCACTGTAAGCCAACCCTTCTTTTTTCTGCCCAAACAAATCCGCATTTGCCCAAAACAGCACGAGGATAGCCGCCAGAAAAGGAACAAATGCCACATGCAGGGCAGACTTAGACGCAAGCGGCTTGCCCCACATGGCGGTTAAAAAGGCGCCTGTCGTCTGTACGATCTTATCTTTTGTCACATTTTGCAAAAGCACGGGTCCCCGAACCGCAACATATGCAACAAGCAACAGCATTCCCGCCCCAACCAAGACAGATAGCATCTTCCAAGTGCGCGCACGCTTTGCACCGTCAAAGATCCCCCACTCAAAAACGGCCGTTTGCATCAGCAAAAACAGGAATGCAAGCAAGGCCATGAGAGGCCCTGCCATCCACTTGAAACAGCATACCACACATAGGGCGACCCCTGCAACAAGAAAATCACTTTTCTTTCCAGGTCGCTTTCGCCACCAACCAACGAGTCCCCCAGTCCAGCCTATGACCGGAAGATCCACATACAAGTTTTTCATGCCATAGACGTAAATGGAAAACAGAGCAAAGTACAGAACCAGACTGTACAGCGCCACTTTTTTCCATTCTCGCATGGAGCATCCCGAAAAAGGCAGCAAGAAGCCTATCCAGGACAATATGCCAGCGGAAATATAAAGATTTTGTTCGTTGTATCCCGAAAACAGTTGAAAAAACAAGTGAAACAGGCTTGTGCCATATGGATTTTGCTTTGTGTACAAGGAAAACTCGGTTGGAAGCTTGTTTTCCCTCACCATATATTTGACGGCAACTGCCCATAGGTGCATCTCATCGATGCGCTGAATAAAATCATGGTAATAGACCACCATACCATATAGCAGGACCACAAATAACACTGCCAGACAAAGGCATCCCTCCTGGTGCCTTCCGCGCATCCGCCACGCCAGTGCCCAGACGTAACCCGCCACAGACAGCGCCAGCAATCCAAAAAAACCATACCAGTAAGACCCCAGAAATCCGCCAAAATAGAGTCCCACCATGATAGCCGCGGCCGCAAGCAGCACCCCTTCGCCCAGATTCACTTTGAAGCAATTGCCAAACAAAAGCGCAATCCCAGTCATCACAAGAAATGCCGGAACCATCCATAGCACAGCCATATCCGCTACCCTCTCATTGAAATCCCAAAAATGTTTCCGCAAAAATTCGCGCGTCCATCGGTTTGCACATCGGGCTGACGGCCAGGGGGAAGCCGACGCGGGCGCGGATGTCTTTTTCCAGGTCGATGCCAGGGGCGATTTCGACAAGCTCCAGTCCCCTCTCCCCCAGCCGGAAGACGCAGCGCTCCGTGACGTACAGGCAGTTGTGCCCGCCATTTTTTGCGCAAAAGGTGGTGTGCTGCACCTGCGGCACGATCTTGCACGCGCCTTCTTTTTCTATGCGCACCTGCCCATCCTGGACGGACACTTGCGCGCCCACCGCAAATTGCCCGCAAAAGATGAGGTTTTTTGTGCCCTGGGAGATGTCGATGAAGCCGCCCGAGCCCGCAATGCGGTCAGAAAAGCTGCTCACATTGACATTCCCGTCCTTGTCCGCCTGCGCCATGCCAAGGAAGGCGCGCGTCAGGCCGCCGCCGTTGTAAAAGTTAAAGAGGGCGGCTGTGTCGAGCACTGCCAACGGCGAGTGAGCCATGCCAAAGTCCAGGCCGGACAGGGGCATGCCCCCGACCACGCCGGTCTCCAATGTGCAGACAATGCGATTTTGCGCGATGTCGTCCGCCAGGTAGGGGGCAATCGCCTCGGGCAGGCCGATCCCTAAGTTGATCACATCCCCCTCCCGCACCTCCAGAGACGCGCGCCGCGCGATGATCTCCCGCGCGGCCGCCCGCCCCATATCACGGGCTTTTGGGCGCGGCTTTGCGCCATAAGTGTGGGAGTGGTATTCCGCGTCCGTGTTTTTGACGATGTGATCCACAAAGATGTGCGGCACTTCCACGATTTCCGCCGGAAAGACCGCGTCCTCGCACACTTCCTTTACTTGCACGATCACCCTGCCGCCGCTATTTTTGCATGCCATCGCCAAATCCAGGGTCTCCAGGCGGTACCGCTCGTCGGCACACGACAGGTTGCCGAGCGCGTCCGCGCAAGTGGCGCGCAGCAAGACGGTGTGAATCGGCATAGCCTTGTAGAGCAGGTACGTTTCCCCATGGATGCGCACCTTTTCCACCAGGTGCTCTGACGCCCGCGCGTTCAGCCTCCCGCCGCCAAAATCCGGGTCCACAAATGTGCCAAGCCCCACTTTTGTCAATGTGCCCGGGCGGTGCGCCGCGATGTCGCGAAACAGCTGCGTGATAATGCCCTGGGGGAGATTGTAGGCCTCAATCTGCTCCCGCCGCGCCAGTTCCTGGAGCTTGGGGGCAAGATTCCAGTGGCCGCAGATGACGCGCCGCACCAGACCCGGCCTTGCCAGCAGGTTGACCCCCCGCACCTGGCTGTCGCCCTGCCCTCCCGAGTAAAACAAGGTCAGATCCTTTGGGTGTCCCGTCCTTTCAAAAGACCGCAGCACCGCAACATACAGCTCCTCCGGCACGCCCGATCCGATAAACCCGCTCAGTGCCAGGGTAGAGCCGTCTGGAATGGCCGCTGCCGCCTGTGAAAAAGAAACCAGCTTCTCTTTTAGCAAGCCGTTGCCCTCCCTTTATTCGAATGCCATGCGCTGGCGCACGATCTCATAAGCCAAAATCCCTGTCGCCACGGACGCGTTGAGGGAGTCGATCTCCCCCCGCATGGGGATGGATGCGCAAAAATCGCACGTCTCTTTTACGAGGCGGGTCACGCCTTTTCCCTCGCCGCCGATGACAAGCCCGATCGGCCCGTCCAGTTTTTGCCCATACATGACGTCCCCGCCCATGTCTGCGCAGACGAACCAAATCCCCTGTTTTTGCAATTCTTTGATCGTCTGGCAGAGGTTGGTCACTTTTGCGACGGGCGTGTAGTTGATCGCCCCCGCTGAGGCCTTTGCCACGGTCGCGGTCAGCCCAACGGCCCTGCGTTTGGGGATGACGATCCCATGCGCGCCCGCAAGGTTGGCCGTGCGGATGATGGCGCCCAGGTTGTGCGGGTCCTCGATGCCGTCCAGAAGAATCAAAAACGGAGACTCGCCGCGCTTTTTCGCAAGCCCCAGCAGATCCTCCACCCGCGCATAGGCATAGGCGGCCGCATAGGCCACCACCCCTTGGTGCTTCCCCTGCCGGCTCATCTGATCCAGGCGCTCCCTCGGCACAAACGTCACCAACGTGTCCCGCTTTTTCGCCTCACGCAGGATGGAGCGCACCGGGCCGTCCTGGCAGCCATCCAACACATACAGGCGTTCCATCTCGCGCCCCGCGCGAAAAGCCTCAAGAACCGCGTTCCTGCCCTCCAGGATGCCCGTATCCTCCGGGTCTTTCTCCCGCGCACGCGTTCCACGCAGTTCCCGTTCCTGTGCAACCGCTCCATACAATTTCGGCTCTTGCACAGCTGCTTTGCGCGGCTTCCGTTCCTTCCCGCTTACTCTGCGCAGTTCTCCTTCACGCATATTTTCCTCGTAACCCCGCTGTTTTTCCTCGTATGATTTGCTCGATTCGCCCATTCTCTCTCTTGCATCCGTTCTCGCCCCCATGCCACCCCATGCCTCATTTCACAGACGCCCCACTTTTGCGCAGCCCCAGGCAGATGAGGTCGACCAGGCGCTTGTTGTCTTTTTTGAGATAGAGGTAGCCCATCAGTGCCTCAAATCCCGTGGCAACACGGTAGTCGGCCACGCTGGCATTTTTCGCAACCGTATATGCCTTGGCGTTGCGCCCGCGCTTGTAGACGCGCGTCTCCTCCTCTGTCAGGTGCGGCTCGATGTGGCGCAGCATCTGCGCCTGCGCCGATGCCTTGACGAGCTGGCTGGCGCGCCTGTGAAAGGTTTGCACAGAACAGTTGGCGCGCTCCACCAAAATGGTGCGGATGGCAAGGTCGTAGATAGAATCCCCGATGTACGCAAGCACCAGGGGCGAGTACTCCCGCAAGTCTGTTTCGCCCAACTGCGCACATTCATCCAAGTAATCGTGAAAATCCACACGCACCACGTCGTTGTACTCCCGCGCCTGCCGCGTCAACCGCTCACCCGCTCCCACTTGACGCCCTCCCTGGTGTCCTTTAGGAGAATGCCTTTTTCCAAAAGCACGCCGCGAATCTCGTCTGCCTTTGCGAAGTCTTTTGCCTTGCGCGCGGCCTGGCGCTGGGCAATGAGTTCCTCGATGTCCGCATCCAGGATGCCTTCCTCTTTTTCCACTTTCAGCCCCAAAATGTCCGACAAATGCACGATCTGCGCCCTTGCCGCGTCCGCAAATGCGCGCGAGCTCTCGCCTGTCACATGGGTGTTGACATACTTGACCAATTCAAAGATGGCGGCGATGGCATCTGCCGTGTTGAAGTCATCATCCATCGCATGGTCAAATTTCTCCGCATACTGCAAAAGATCCGTCTCCCGATCCCGCTCTGCCGGAAGCCAGCCCTGCTCACGCGCCTTTTCGGAGAGGAAGGACAGGTTGCCCACCGTATTGGTGATCCGCTCCAGGCCACTTTTCGCGGAGGCCATCAGATCCTCGCTGAAATTTAAGGGGCTGCGGTAATGGGCGCTCAACATGAAAAAGCGCAGCACTTGCGGGTCGTATTGTTCGCAGATCTCTCGGACGGTAAAGAAATTGCCAGCCGATTTGGACATTTTTCGGTTATCGATGTACAAAAACCCATTGTGCATCCAATAGCGCGCAAACGTTTTGCCGTTGCAGCACTCGCTTTGCGCAATTTCATTCTCGTGGTGCGGGAAAATGAGATCCTCCCCGCCCGCGTGGATGTCGATCTCGTCGCCCAAGTATTTTTTCGCCATCACGGAGCACTCGATGTGCCAGCCCGGACGGCCGTCGCACCAGGGAGATGCCCAGTAAGGTTCGCCCTCTTTTTTCGGTTTCCAGAGTACAAAGTCAAGCGCGTCCTCCTTTTGTTCCTGCCCCGTGACGAGGAGCGCGCGATTCCCTCCCCGCAGGTCGTCGAGGTTTTTGTGGGAAAGCTTCCCATAGGACGGGTCTTTGCGCGTGCGAAAATAGACCGTGCCGTCGGCGGCCGCATAGGCAAATCCCTTCTCCATCAGCGCCGAGATCATCTCGACCATGCCCGCGATCTCCTGCGTCGCCCGGGGATGAACCGTTGCCGGGCGCACGTTTAAGGCGGCCATGTCCTTTTTGCACTCCGCAATGTAGCGCTCGGAAATCTCCTGCGCGCTGACGCCCTCCTCGTTCGCCTTTTGGATGATCTTGTCGTCCACGTCCGTAAAATTCGACACAAAATCCACCGCATACCCTTTATGCTCCAGGTAACGGCGCACCGTGTCAAAGACGATCATCGGGCGGGCATTGCCAATGTGAATCCGATTGTAGACCGTCGGGCCGCAGACATACATCCGCACCTTGCCGGGCGAAAGCGGCACAAACTCCTCTTTTTGTTTTGACAACGTATTATAAATATGGATCATACCTCTCCTCCATCCGCAGAACATCGCCGCCCATGTGTCGTGTTCGGCCCATCCTGCGCCAAAGCGGGTTGCCCTCAGCTCTCTGCTTCTGCCCACGCACGATATCTATATCAAACGACAAAACGATTTTCGTATTGTCGTTTGCCGCGCCGAATTTGCGCCGCGTAAGCAGCATGATTCCGTAGCAAATTCGTGCGCATCCCCCGGAGGGGCTATCGAAATGGCAAAGATTTTGGTCGTTTACGATAATTCTGCCGCTCTCCCGCATCCCGCGCAGCCCCGTGGGCAGCCCCCCGCGTCCGCGTTCCACAAAAGCGGCGAAAGCGCGCAGATCGCCTGTGCCGCAATCCCCTCGCCTTTTCCCGTGAACCCCAGCCCCTCTTCCGTGGTTGCCTTGATGTTCACCTGGCTTTCGGAAAGCCCCAGTGCATGGGCCACCGTTTGCCGCATCTGCGGCACGTGGGGCGACAGCTTTGGGCACTGGGCGATGATGGTGCAATCGATATTTTCCACGAGATACCCCTTTTCCTCGACCATCTCGGCCACGCGCTCCAAAAGGGTGATGCTCGAAATGCCCGCATAGGCGGGGTCTGTGTCTGGGAAATGCGCCCCGATGTCACCCAATGCGGCCGCGCCCAAAAGCGCGTCCATGACGGCATGCACTGCGACATCCGCGTCCGAATGCCCCAAAAGCCCCTTTTCAAAGGGAATGTTGACACCGCACAAAACGAGTGCGCGCCCTTCCACCAGCCGATGCACATCATATCCCATGCCCACGCGCATACCACTTTCCTCCCATCCTACTATAAAAAAGCACTGCGAGTCAACCCCGCAATGCCTTTTTGTTTTTGTTTTCGTCTTTGAAGAACTGCTTACGCCTCGGAACCGGCTTCCGTCGAAGCTTCCGTTGCGCCAGCCTCGGTGGTCGCAGCGGCCTCAGTCTGGGCAGATGTCTGCGCCTCGGTCTCTTTCTTGCTGCCGCAGCCAACCAGCATCGTGGCGGCCAGAGCCATGATCGTAAGCAAAGCGATTACTCTCTTTTTCATTTTTCTATCCTCCTAAATGACGATGCCTCTCGGCACCCTTTCTATTACAACCAACATTCTAGCACGTTTTCATGAAAAAGCAAGGTTTGAAATCCTAATATTTTCTGAACTTTTCATGAAAAAATATACAATATGTACAAATCCGCTCCCATTTTCGCCCGCACGGCGACGGCGAACACCCGAAAATCGCAGCGCATTTCCCGCGCGCCGGCACCCCTTGCGCGCCAGCTAGGAAGTAACATCCCGCTTTTCCCTGTCGTAAAGAAACTGGGTATATTGCGCGATCTCGGTAAAGTCGACCACGCAATCCCCATGGAAAATGGCAACGGGAACCACATGCGCAAAGCCATAGACGCGCGGCAGCTCGTCGTGCTCCAGGTCGTAAACCACCACGGCGCGCCTGTCCGGGTCCACCACCCAATACTCGCGCACGTCCGCATTCGCGTACTTCGCCAGTTTTTGGATGCCGTCCTTTTTCCGCGTGGACTTGGAAACGATCTCAACGACAAAGTCCGGAGCGCCGTAAATCAGGCCGTTCTGCAGCTTTTTGCGGTCGCAGACGACCAGCACGTCCGGCTGCACCATCGTGCGGTTATCCCTGTCCAGCTGCACGTCGAGCGGCGCGAAAGCCGCGACGCACTCCCCCTTGTTTCGCCTGATATATTCGCGCAGCGTGTTGTAGATCTCCCCGCCGATCATTTGGTGCAGAATGCTCGGGGCGGCCATGTCGTAAAACACGCCGTCTATCAGCTCGACCCTCCGATCCGCCGGCTGCGCGTAGTAATCCCGCAAAGTATACATCCCCTGCCGCCTTTCCCGCCCGTAGGCAAATGCCGCCTCCCTGACCATGTTTTGCTGCACCCGCTCCTTTTCCGCGGCCGCGGGAAATGCCTTCTCCAGCGCCTCCAGCGTCTCATGGCGCGGGGACTTCGTGATCCCGCCCAGCACCTTTTGCACCGTGCCAATGGGCAGCCCGGACAACTCCGCGACCTTCCCATAAGAATAACCAAGCAACCGCTTCTGCTCCATCATCTCCTGCACAGTCATATGCCACACCTCCCTATCCAAACTATCCAAATCCTAACACAAAACAAACCACTTGTCAACCAACAATTCAAAAAACGTCTCCGCGGCTTGTGCGCAGCCATCACGGCCGCGCCGCGTTACGCGCGCGGTAGGCCCAAGCCCCCGCAATTTGCGGCAGCAGCCGGTCCATTTCCCACGTTTTCTCGGTATTTGCGTTGCTGTTCGGATCGAGGACCTGAATGCTGCCATCGTCCAGGATGCCGCTCAAAACGATGAAATGCCCCTCGTAAGTAAAATCCCCCTCGCCCACGGAACAAATGACAGGCTCTTCCGACCGCAGCGCGCTTGTAATGCGCGCCTCCAGGTTGTTTTCTATTTTTTCCGCAGTCAGGCCCAGCTTTTGCGCGCCCTCGTCCATCAAGTCCCACGAAGATCCGACCCCATCCACAAAATATCCATTTTGCTCCGCCATCTTTGCCACTTGGTAAGGGTTTTGGTCAGATTTTCCGGTCAGCCCGCAGTAGACCATGGACAGGCACGTTGGCCCGCAGCCGTTCACCGCCATGTAGTCATCACCATACATTTCATATCCCCAGCGCTTGTCCCATTGCAGGAAATGCGGGTACCCGCCAGCCGCGAGATCCCCAGAGATGTCCATGCTCGGCTTTTCTGTGTGCGCCGTCGGGTAATCGAGGACAAATTGCGTGGCTTCCGGATATTTCTCCATAAAATCCAACAGGCTTGCGGGATATTGCGTCGGGTCAATAGCGATGTCGCCCACCATGCGCACAAATCCCCCCGTTGCGGTTTCCGTGGAAAACAACTCCGTGACGGTATCCGATTTTTCCGCCTCTGACTCCGTATCGGTCGCCTTTGGCTTCCTCGAGCACCGCGCCCCAAGCATTGCCACAAGTGCCACAAGCGCGACCAGCGCCACGACAGGCAAAAACCCGGCATGGCGCAGCCGACGCCACTGATGGGAGGCTGCTGCTCGCGGTGATTTCCGTTGCGCCATCACAAAACCTCCGATTTTTCGTTGGCAGATTTTGACATTTGCAAAAAGGAAAAGACGGTTTCCCAATATTTTTGCACGACTTTTGATGAGGAATTGAAAATTTCGTGCCTGCTGCCCGGTATGCGCACAAGTTCCGCCTCTGTGTGTTTTGCGCCTCGCACTTTTTCGACAAAACGCTCCTGTTCCTGATGGTCGACCAAGGTGTCCTTTTCCGCCTGGAACAAAAGGAATGGCGTGCGGATTTTCCGCCAGGCATCTGTGCGCAAGAAATGGTTGAGCTGCGCAGCCCCATATAGCCATTGGCAAGACGGCGCGGTCATCTGGTAAAGCGGCTCGCGCCTGCGTTTTTCCTGGTAATAGTCAAAGCGTTCCCGACAGGCGGAAGCGCTCGTTTCAAACGACTCGCGATCCGCGTCAAACGCGTGCTGCCCCGGCACATAGGCCTTTCCATGCCCCGTTTTTACCGCAACGGTGACGATGGCTTTCGCAATCGGCCAGGGCACGCCATTTGTCAATGGACGAATCATCGGGGAGGATAAGATGGCCTTTTGAAACAGCCCTGGCTCTTTTGCCAAAAGCGCGGCACTGATGCCCCCGCCCATGGAGTGCCCATAGAGGAAAAGCGGCAGACCCGGCTGCTCCTTTTTTGCCCTTTTTGCGACAAATGCCGCATCGCTCACGTAGCGCGAAAAGCTGTCCACATGCACGAGAGATGGGTCATCGGTCAGCCGATAGCTGCGCCCATGCCCGCAGTGATCCCAGATAAAAACGTGGTATTGCCGCAACAGAAAATAATAGATATTTTCCTTATATTTTTCAGCCGTCTCCGTAAATCCATGGCACATCACCACCGTGCCGCGCGGCTGGTCCGCCTGGTAACAATTACAGGAAATGCGTTTTCCCGGCTCTCTTTCCAGCCACAGGTGCTGCTTTCGCGCTTCCAAATACGGCTCCACCCGGCCGCGCATATCCGAAAAATAACTTGCTTCCGACAAAATATCCATTCCCATTTTCCTCTTTTCGTATGGTGACAACTTTCCCTATTATGTTATGATGGCAACACAGGCATCAAGCGGTCGTGCGCTTTCCCCTCGCGCGAAAAGCACGATGTTTTGATGGATTCACAGCTCCCACAATCCCGCCGCCATCTGCTCCAAGCGCTCTTTTTCCGCCCGGATGTTTGCGATTTCTTCCTTTGAGATGTCGTCCGCGCGGAATTGATTGAGCATTTTTTGCAATGTGGCACACTCGTTTTTGATCTGTTTTTTGTCCGCGCGGGCGAGCGGTTTTTCATTGGATTTTAATGCGGTTTGCACCCGCACCAAGAGCTTTTGCGCCTCCCCTGTCAGTTCGAGTGCCTCTTTTCGCAGGGCATCCTGGGATGCGTATGCCCTGGCGTCTTGCATGGCCTGCTCGATCTCTGATTCTGACATGCGGTCGTTTGCCGTGATGGTGATGGACTGCTGCTGCCCATTGTCCAGATCCTTCGCGGAAACGGTCAGGATGCCGTTTGCGTCCAGCGCGAAGGTCACCTCGATCTGCGGCACGCCGGCGGGCGCGCGGCGGATGCCCTTTAGCCGAAACTTGCCGATGCTCTTGTTGTCGCGCGCCATCGGCCGTTCCCCCTGCAGCACGTTGATCTCGACGTCGCGCTGATAGGGCGCGGCCGTGGAAAATATGCGCGAATAGCGCAAAGGCAGGGTGGAGTTGCGATCAACAATGCGCGTGGCCACGCCGCCCACCGTCTCGATGGAAAGGCTTAAGGGGATGACATCGAGCAGAAGCATTTCCCCCGAGCCACCGACCGTCGCCAGCGGGTTCCCCTGCAAGGTATTTCCCAGAATCGCCGCCCCTTTTGCCACGCACTCGTCCGGGTTGATGTTGCGCGACGGCTCGATCCCCGTCAGGGCGCGCACTTTCGCCTGCACGGCGGGCACGCGCGTAGATCCCCCGACCAGAAGCACGCGCCCCAGTTCGGACGCCGCAATACACGCGTCGTTTAAGACCTGGCGCACCGGCGCCTCCGTGCGGTCGATGAGGTCGCGGATCAGATCCTCAAACTGCCTGCGGGAAAGCTGCAAGTCCAAGTGCACAGGCCCGTCTTTTCCCATCATCAAATACGGCAGGGAAATGTTGGCGCTCTCCGCCACCGAGAGGGTCTTCTTTGCCTGCTCGGCCGCCTCGCAAATGCGCATCATCGCCGCGACGTCCTTTTGGGGATCCAGGTTTGTCTGCTCGCGGAAATTTGTGACGATCCAGTCGCGCACGCGAAGGTCAAAGTCATCCCCGCCCAGGTGATTGTCCCCCGCCGTCGCCAGCACCTCGATCACGCCTTCTCCGATTTCGATGACAGACACGTCAAATGTGCCGCCCCCAAAGTCATACACCAGAACTTTTTGCGGCTCTCCATGATCCAGCCCATACGACAGTGCCGCGCTGGTCGGCTCATTGATGATGCGCCGCACGTCCAGTCCCGCAATGCGTCCCGCGTCCTTTGTGGCCTGGCGCTGGACATCGTTGAAATAGGCGGGAACGGTGATCACCGCCTGCGTGACGGGCGATCCGAGAAAGTCCTCGGCATCTTTTTTGAGCTGCGCCAAAATCATGGCGCTGATGGCCTGCGGCCTGTACTGCGTGCCGTCAATGCGGATGCTCCAGTCCGTTCCCATCTGGCGCTTCACCGAGCGGACCGTGCGCGCGGGATTGGTCACAGCCTGCCTGCGCGCCGCCTCCCCGACAAGCCGCTCCCCATTTTTCGCAAACGCCACTACGCTCGGTGTCGTCTGCGCCCCGGATTTGCCCGGAATGATGACCGGCTCCCCATTTTCCACCACGGAGACGCAACTGTTTGTCGTTCCAAGGTCGATTCCGATAACTTTGCCCATGCCCTTTTCCTCTCCTCTCTCCGAGTTTGGCCGATGCCGCCTGCAAGCCCTAGCAGCACCTGCAAAATGTGCAGCAGAAATTGAGCAGGCAAAAGCTCATGCACATTTTGTTCAGCCCATCCGCGTACCGCTGGTATTCCTGCCCGTTTTGATTGTAGGCATTCCCCGTCTGGCTCATGTATTGCCAGGTTTGCCGGTAAATCGCGTTGCCCGGCTCCATTTGCATCGCTTTTTGGATTTGGTCTGACGCAAGGATGGCGTTGCCCAGCCCATGGTTGGCGAGTGCGCTCAAATAGTACCATCGCCCGTTGCGTTTTGCGCCGACAATGCCATTTAACGTCACGTTGGCATACCCATACTGTTTCATGTTAATGAAGTCGATCGCCCGCCGGATATCGCTGCTGTCCGTCGGCTGCGGCTGGGGTTTTGGCATTTCCCGCGGGCCGCCAAACCCAAACAGATCGTCAAAACCAAACCCGCCGCTTCCGTAGCTGCCCTGGTCGCCGTAGCCGCCATTTCCATAGCTGCCACGTCCTCCATAGCCCCCGCCTCCGTACCCGCCTTGACCGCTATATCCCCCATTCCCATAGCCGCCACGATTTCCGTAGCTCCCGCTTCCGTAGCCGCCGTAGGAACCGGAACCGCGCGAGGCTTGCTGCCGGTTGCGGTATTTTTCCGGGTTGTTGAGCATGTCGTATGCCTCGTTGATTTCATTCATTTTTTCTGCCGCGGCCGCGTCTCCCGGATGCAAGTCCGGATGGTATTCCTTTGCCTTTTTTCGATAGGCGCGCTTGATTTCGTCCTTTGTCGCGTTGCGGGGCACGCCAAGCACCTTGTACGGATCGTCAACCATGGGATTTCTCCTTTCCCAGTACCTTTGCGTAATATTGCTGCCACACCCCGCCGTACAGAATGTTGCGCAGCAAATGCGCGTCTTGCACAATCGGCAGTTTTTCAAATTGGTAGGTGGCGTTGCCGATGGCCGCGGTGAGCGTTTCCTCCATCTCTTCCGGCCTCTTTCTCATGCCGATCAGGGGATTGTACTGGTCTTTTTTCAAGTCGCGGCGGTAGTCCATGGCCGCGTCCATCAAATAGACAAAGCGCCCCAGCTCATAGCCAAACTTGCGCAGGCCGTTGCTCCAAAAATCCTCCTGGTACACAAACAGCTCCATCAGCATTTTCCCGGAGCAATTCACGGCCAGGTCCGGCATTTGCGCGCGGGATTGCTCGATGCGCGCAAGCTCGCTTATGGCATCCGCCACGGCGGCGCTCTGCCTCGGGTACTCCCTTTCCACGCGCCCGAAGCTGCGCTTTAATTCTTTGGCATATTGGTGCTTGAGGACATTGTGCTCGTCCTGCCAGTCGTCCATGCATTTGTGATAGGAAAGCAGGATGGTCATGTCTGCGGCATATTCGGTAAACCTGTTTCCCACCGCGCTTTTTTTCCGCATCGGGTGGACGGCGCAGCGAAACGCCCCGCTTGTCTCTTCCGGCTCGTACAAGGCCGAGAGAAACAGCGCCAAAAAGGTCATGTCATAATTGAGGCTCATCCGCTCCAGCTGCCCATACTTTTGCCCCAAGGTGCGGCAAATCCCGCAATAGACGCTGCGGTACCGCCCCAGCTCTTCCGGGGAAAGGCCCGCCTTATTGCAAATCACATATCCAAACATTCCTACTATGCCCCCTTGCGCCCTGGCATCATACATCCCTATTTTACATTGCGCAAAAAATAAGTCAACGGATTTTATGCTTTTTTTAGACTTCTTGTACCTTTTCGCAAAATGTGCTATACTGGCATCTCATAGGTCCGGTTGATTTTTGGAAAGGAGTGTCTGAGTGTGAGATTTGTTTATCCTGCAATTTTTCGGAAAGACGCACAGGGGTATCTGGGATTTTTCCCTGATTTGGAGCAATGCGTGGTGCGGGGGGAGTCCTTGGAGGAGGCGGTTGACAACGCAAATGCGGCCGCCGCGGAATGGATCGCCGTGGAGTTGGAGGACGATTTGCCCCTGCCGCCCATCTCGGACGCGGAGGACCTCGCGCTCAAGGACGGCGACGTGGTGCGCAACATCGCCGTCACATTGCGCTTCACAGACGGGTGGGATGAGTAGGCATGGGCCCTTGCCTTGCCAAGATGGCATCATTCCACAAGCTGCCGTATCGCGTCCGAGAGTTGCTGTTCCTGGTCGTAGACCATCCTTTCAGGTGCCTGCAGTTTCGCTTTGCCTGCAGGGACTGAATATCCCTTGCAGAGGGCATGATGGAGATCTCCAACGCGTCGGGGCACCTGCTGTTTGACCACGCGCCCGCACAGAACCGCTTCACAAAGGGGGGAATCTTCAGCGTGCCCCCATCCCTCTGGTACCGGAAAAATGCGTTGCCAATCACAACCAAGTCCCCTTGCAATGGAAGCCACTTGGACCTTTCAAAGGCCCTGTAGTGCACTTTGATGTCATCCCGCGAAAATAGAATCCTCTCGCATTGGGTGTCGGAAAAAGCCCATGTTGCCCTCCCATATACCGATAAATATTTTTTAATATATCATATATTATAGTTGTTTTCAACCTTTTTTTGTAGTAAAATAAAAAAAGCACGATTCGACCCGTAGAATTTCCTGAAACAGGAACCGTGCGAAAAAGAAACGAACGAGACTGAGAAAACGGAGAACATTCAGATGGAAGAATTCTATGATTTCCAATTAATTACCAAAGAAATGAAACGGCTGCGGATTGAGCACTCCTGCACCCAGGAACAGCTTGCCACACAACTGGGCTGCACGCCCGCATTTATCAGCAATATCGAAAATAACAAAGTGCGGCTGAATCTGCGCGTCCTCACTTATTACGCAAGGTTGTTCCATGTATCCGTGGATTCCATCCTAAATGCCGGCAGCAAGACGGGCATTTCCCAGGATAAGGGATTGGATGGCGAGGCGCTGG
>CAYVVW010000036.1:14286-15811 GCA_964455335.1 uncultured Marvinbryantia sp. | reverse complement strand
CAAGTGGTAAGGCAATGGTCTGCAACACCAGTACGCACCGGTTCAAATCCGGTCTACGCCTCTTTCCCATGTGTGATACCTAGCAAAGACCCCATCTCTCAGATCTGAGAGGTGGGGTCTTGTGTGTCTCCATGGCATTTTTTCGCAAACAGCCTAAAGTCCAAGAAGGAATATGCGAATATGCGGCACTTGTCTCTGCTTTTCACAAGTTTCCTAGCGTGCCGCACTCGTCTCGATCTGTAATGCGACAGATGCGGCACCTGTCTCTGCTTTTAGGAAGTTTTCCAGCATCTCGCGCACTTCCCCCGACAGCGGCTCTTGCGCGCCGGCGAGCAGCAATATGGTCTCCGCACCGCCCGCATCGCTGAGTTTTCCAATGCGGATGTCCGACAGGCCAGTAAAGACCTCGGCCGTTTTTGCGGCCAACGCTGCGGCATCAATCTGTGCGTCCCGCTCTTTTTCCAGTGCCGCGCGCGCATTTTTTTCCGATTCCAACTGTTCTCCCAGCTCGCGGATGGTATTTTCCTGGACGGCGATGGTCGCTTTGTCGCTGTCCTCCCCCTCAAACTGGCGATTTTGCAGCACATGGAGCGTGTATCCGGACAGGCCATATTCCGAGAGCTTGCCCGAAAGCTCGGATATCCGCTCGTCGGAGAGCTGCGCCCCCACGAGGGAAACGGAGATCTCCCGATGAATGCGGTCCACCTTGCTCTGCACGATCTGGGTATCCGCAAACGCAAATTCCGCGTCCAGGTAGTTGGAAATATTGCCATCCACGACGGATTTGTAGACCGTGTAGGCACCGGAAAGCGCGCTCGGCACCACGGTGATGACAATCATTGCCGCAATGATGTGGCTGACATGCTTTTGCTTCTTTGCATCCAACTCCTCCTTGCACGGCACGCCGAGCACCTTTGTCACAAAAAACGCGGACAGCGCAATAAACAATGTGTTGATGAGAAATAGATGAAATGCGCCCAGCACAAAGTTGAGCTGCCGCGTGGCAATGCCATATCCGACCGTGCAAAGCGGCGGCATCAGCGCAGTCGCAATCGCCACGCCCGGCACGACATTACTCGTTTTCTTGCGCGTATTGCCGATGCTGCCCGCAATCCCGCCAAACAGGGCAATCAAAACATCCCACAGCGTAGGGCTGGTCCTGGCGATCATCTCGCTCGTCGCCGTGGTGAGGGGCGTCAGCATAAAGTAAACTGTGGATGTGACCAGGCTGATCAGCACCTGCGTGCCAAAACGCGCCGCCGCAAATTTCAGCATCGACAAATCACGAATCCCCAGGGAGTATCCCATGGTGAGAATCCCACTCATCAAGGGGGAAATCAGCATTGCGCCGATGATGACGGCCGTGGAATTGACATTCAGCCCGATCGACGCGATGAGAATCGCCAGCATCAAAATCCACATGTTCGCGCCGTGAATGACGGTATTCTCCTCCATCATGGTGTGCAGTTCCTCATAGGAAAGCATATCACTGCGCATGTCCAGCAGACTGCGAAAATACTCCTTG
>CAYVVW010000036.1:0-14276 GCA_964455335.1 uncultured Marvinbryantia sp. | reverse complement strand
CACTTAACTTCCTTGATTTTCCACTGTTATCCATCATATTTCCGTTGTTATCCATCGCATTTCCACCGTTATCCATAAATTTTCCCTCCTATGACCGACGCAGCTTCATCTGTCTGCCGGCTATATACAGCCTTTTTTGTTGATTCCTCAAATATGCGAATTTTTTGCTAACGTGTCCATGGCAACGGGTTCATATTTTCCCATTTTGACCAGGATATACGTGCTTATCCCCGATGCCTTCTGGTTATCGGTTGCGCAGGAGGCACACCGTCTCCACATGCACGCTCATGGGAAATTGGTCCACCGCCCGCACCCGTTCCAGGCGATATCCGCCGTCGCACAGGATGCGCAGGTCGCGTGCAAGGGTGGCGCTGTCGCAGCTGACGTAGATGAGTTTTTGCGGGCGCACGCGCAGGATGGCCTGCAGCAATCCCGCGTCGCACCCCTTGCGCGGCGGGTCCACCACGACCACATCCGCCTGGATGGCGTGGCGCCTGTCGTATTCCGGCAGGATGTCCTCTGCCTTGCCTAGCAGAAACCGGGCGTTGGCGATGCCGTTGCGCCTCGCGTTGCGGCGGGCGTCGCCGACGGCCTGGGGAACGACTTCCACGCCATATACTTGCTTTGCGGCGCGCGCAAGGAAAAGGGCGATCGTGCCAATCCCGCAATACAAGTCCCACACGGTCTCCTCCCCCGTCAGGGCGGCGTAGGATGCCACGATTTCATACAATTTTTCCGTCTGCGCGGGGTTGACCTGGAAAAAAGAAAGCGGGGAAATCTGGTATGTGACGGGGCCGATGGCGTCCTCGATGTAACGTTTTCCCCACAGGAGGCGGCATTGCCCGCCCAGAATGACATTCGTGCGCTCTTGGTTGACATTCAGGTATATGCTCGTCATGCCCAAAAGCGCGCAAAGCCGCCCCACCAGCGTCTCCGCGTGGGGCAATTCCCGGCCATTGATCACCAGGCAAACCATCCGCTGTTTTGTCCGAAATCCGGTGCGAATCAAGACATGGCGCACCAGCCCCTGACCCGTCGCCTCGTCGTAGGCGGGGATGTGCCATTCCTCCAAAAATTGTATCACGATGTCCAGAATTTCTTTGTTTGCCGCGTCGCCCAGCAGGCAGTCGCGGTGTTCCACAATCGCATGGGTGCGCCTTGCGTAAAAGCCCGCCACAATCCGGCCATCCTTCGCCGTTCCGATGGGAAATTGCGCCTTATTTCGGTAATGGAGCGGCTGCTTCATGCCGAGTATCGGCTCCATCGGGATGTCCGCAAATTTGCCAATGCGCGCCAGGTTTTCCCGCACTTTTTGCTCCTTAAAGCGCAGCTGCGCCCCGTAGGACATGCCCTGCAATTGGCACCCGCCACACTTGCCCGCGACCGGGCACGGAGCCTCCACGCGGTCCGGCGATGGCGAAAGGATTTGCCGCACGCGCGCGTAGCCATACGTTTTTTTCACTTTCGTCACGCAGACTTGCGCCACATCCCCCGGAATGGCATCCTTTACAAAAAGCACCATTCCGTCCGCATGAGCCACGCCCAAGCCCTCGCTGTTGAGATCCTCTATGGAAAGTTGCAAACTGTCATTTTTTTTCATCATCGGCTTGTCTTTCTGATGTTGGATTCCAGCACGCGGTTGTAGCCAAGCCACCCCGTGTTGTCTCCCGCCCCCTTGAAGATTTCCTTGAAAATCTCCATTTTTGCGTCCATGTTGTCCGCCAAATTCAGCGCGACGGCCTCGATGAGTGCAGGCTTTTTGGGCGACCCAAACTCCAATTCCCCATGGTGCGCAAGGATGCAATGGCACAATTCCGCGCTCAGCCGTTTTGGGAAATCTGGGATGCGGCGCGTGCTCGCGCGCACCAATTCCGCGCCCATGTAGATGTGCCCCATGAGCTGCCCATCGTCCGTATAGTCATTTTCCGGAAATGTGGAAAGCTCCTTTAATTTCCCAATATCGTGAAACGCGGCTGCGGTCAGCAGCAAATCGCGGCTTAACCCCGGGTATTGGGATGCGTAAAAATCGCACAGCTTGACGACCCCCAAGGTGTGTTCCAACAGGCCGCCCACGAATCCGTGATGCACGGCCTTTGCAGCCGAATGAAACTTGAACGCCTTCGCAAATGCCTCATTTTTCCCAAAAAATTGATCGAGCAATGCGCGCAGATATGGATTTTGCACCGTATCCAAAATCGCTTGCAATTCCCGGTACATTTCGTCGACATCCCTTTCCGAAACCGGCAGGTATTCCGTCGGGTCATATTCCCCTGCCTCCGCCCTGCGCACGCGCTTGATGGAGAGCTGCAGGTTCCCCTGGAAATTGCTGACATCCCCCGTGACATCCACATAATCCAACACCTCGAAATCCTCTATCCCATTCGAGTTTGGCTCCCAAATCTTGGCATCAATGGTGCCCGTCCGATCCTGCAAAATCACATTTTCGTATGATTTCCCATTTTTCGTCACTGCGGATTGCTTATATTTGCACAGATAAATATCGCTGATATGGTCGCCTTCTTTTAACGTAGACAAATACTTCATCTCAATGCACTCCTCATTTCTTAGATTTCTAAATTTCCGGTGGAACTATCGTAAACGGCAGATAATTTTTCGTGTACGATAGATGCCCGCTGAGCCATCTCTTCCAGCCGCAGCCAAGGCAATCCCGAAACTCCCCTACTTTATGTCCGTGGAAACGTGCGCAATATGCCACTCGCTGCTCTCGCCACAACCAGTATAGCGAATATGCCACGGAATCACAAGAAAAAATTTGGAGAAAAAATGTGCGTCTGAAAAAATTTGAAGAAATTTGAAGAAAAAATGTGTGCAAGATGAAATTGCGAAATCTGCGCATCTGTGGTAGGATGAATGTGGTGCTTGTCCGCGAGCGCACAGATGCGCATAAGGTGATGCCCGCGACTGCGCGCTCGCATCTGCGCGTAAGGAGATGCCCGCAACCGCGCAAGCATTTGCACATAGGGGGATGCCTACAACCGCGCGCTCGCATCTGCGCGTAAGGTGATGCCCACAACCGCATACGCAACCGCACACAAAGGAGCGTTTCATGAATCTGAAGTCTCTGCATACACTCGAATTTCCGAAAATCACTGAGCGGCTTTCGCAGCTTGCCGGGTCGCCGTCGGGCAAAGCGTTGTGCCGCGCGCTGCTGCCCTCGTCCGATCTTGCGCAGATTCGCGCGTGGCAAACCGAGACGAGCCTGGCGCTTTCGCTCATTTACCAAAAGGGGAGCCTGTCCTTTTCCGGCGTCACGGACATCC
Organism: uncultured Marvinbryantia sp.; assembly: GCA_964455335.1. GTDB lineage: Bacteria > Bacillota > Clostridia > Lachnospirales > Lachnospiraceae > Marvinbryantia. The sequence continues at coordinate 10,995 of CAYVVW010000036.1, read as the reverse complement.
GCGGGTCGCTCAAGCGCCTGGAGATCGGCGGCGTTTTGAGCCAGGCGGAACTGTTGGCCATCAGCCGGCTTCTGGAGGTCTGCGGGCGCGCCAAGTCTTTTTCGCGCGGGGAAATCCGCGAGGAGGGGCCAAACTGCCTCGATGTTTTGTTTGACGCCCTGCAGCCGCTTTCCCCATTGGCAAATGAGATCCGCCGCTGCATCCTTTCCGAGGAGGAGATCAGTGACGACGCAAGCCCCACCCTGCGCGGCATCCGCCGTTCCCTGGGGCAGATGAATGACAAAATCCATGCCGCCCTCAATTCCATGGTGAATGGCCCGTCCCGCACGTATCTGCAGGACGCGGTCGTGACGATGCGAAACGGGCGCTACTGCCTGCCCGTAAAGGCCGAGCACCGCGGGCAAGTGCAGGGCATGATTCACGACCAGTCCTCCACCGGGTCTACCTTGTTCGTGGAGCCGCTCGCCGTCCTCAAGCTCAACAATGAGCTGCGCGAGCTGGAGCTGCGCGAGGAAAAGGAAATCGAAGTGATTTTGGCGAATTTAAGCGCGCGGGCGGCAGAGGAGACGGACGCGCTCCTGACTGATTTTACGGTTCTGACCCAGCTGGATTTTATTTTTGCGCGCGCAAATCTCTCCAAGTCTTACAAAGGCAGCGAGCCGATCTTTGGCGAGGACGGTGTCATCCAGATCAAAAAAGGCCGCCACCCGCTGCTAGACCCGAAAAAAGTGGTTCCCATCGACGTCCGCTTGGGCGAGGATTTTGACCTTTTGGTGGTGACGGGGCCAAACACGGGCGGCAAGACGGTTTCCCTAAAGACTGTCGGATTGTTCACCTTGATGGGGCAGGCCGGCCTGCACATCCCCGCGTTCGACCAGTCGCGCCTGGCGGTTTTTTCCGATGTATATGCAGACATCGGCGATGAGCAGAGCATCGAGCAAAGCCTGAGCACGTTTTCCTCGCACATGACCAACATTGTCTCGATTTTGAAAGAGGCGGACGCGCGTTCCCTGGTGCTGTTCGACGAGCTTGGGGCGGGCACAGACCCGACAGAGGGCGCGGCGCTTGCTATTTCCATCCTCTCCTACCTGCACCGCTTGGGCGCGCGCGCCATGGCGACCACGCATTACAGCGAGCTTAAGGTATATGCCCTCTCCACGCCGCGCGTGGAAAATGCGTGCATGGAGTTTGATGTGGAAACGCTTGCCCCCACCTACCGGCTCTTGGTCGGCATCCCCGGAAAGAGCAACGCGTTTGCCATTTCCGCAAAACTTGGTCTGCCGGACGACATCATTGCGGACGCGCGCGCGCAGATTTCCAAGCAGGACGCGGATTTCGAGGAGCTGCTTGGCGATCTGGAGACCCGCCGCGTGGCCATGGAGCGGGAGCGGGAGGAAATCGAGAAAAACAGGCGGGAAGCCGCGCAGTTGAAAGATCGCCTCTCGCAAAAGCAGGAAAACCTAAACGCAAGCCGTGACCGCATTTTGCAAGAGGCCAGGGAACAGGCACAGGCGATTTTGCGCGAGGCAAAGGACTATGCGGACACCACCATCAAAAATTTCCAGAAATATGGAAAAGAGGGGATGACCGCGCGGGAAATGGAGGAGGAGCGCGCCAGGCTGCGCAAAAAGATGGATGCCATGGACGCGAGTGCCGTGGCAAAGAAAAAGCCGGACGAATCCAAAAAGCTGCAGGCCAAAGACTTGCACATCGGCGACAGCGTGCGCGTAGCCAGCCTCAACCTGAAAGGCACAGTCAGCACCCTGCCCGATGCCAAGGGCAATCTCTATGTGCAGATGGGCATCTTGCGCTCCCAGGTCAATTTGTCGGATCTCGAACGCGTGGCCGATGCGGACGATTTTTCGGGGAAAAAACAGAAAAATTCCTCTGGCAGCGGCGGCTTTTTGTCCAAGTCCGCGACGATTTCCCACGAGATCAACCTCATCGGAAAGACCACGGACGAAGCGCTGCGCGAACTCGACAAATACCTGGACGACGCCTACCTCTCCCATGTGCCGAGCGTGCGCGTCGTGCACGGAAAAGGAACGGGCGCGCTGCGCAAAGCCGTCCACAATTACCTGCGCAAGCAAAAACACGTGGACAGCTACCGCCTGGGCGAATTTGGGGAAGGCGACTCCGGCGTGACCATCGTCACATTCAAGTAGCAGCATGGCGCAGTGAATGCCACGCTGCGGCCGCCGTCTCGTTCCAGTAACCGCATGGCACAGGGAGCGCGGGTTGCAGCGCAGTGACCGCCACGCTGCGGCCGCCGTCTCGTTCCAGTAGGAAGTAGGTTTGGGGGCAAGTGATGATTCCGTTACAAAGAATCCTTCTTTTGGAAAATGATGTGAAATTTGCGCGCGCCTTACGCGACGGCCTAAAGGAAACGTTTCCGTCCGTGCAAGTCGCGTTTGACCTAGCGGCCGCCATTGGGGAGATCGAGTCGTCCAACCCTGATTTTCTCGTGGCAGACACCGCCGCCGTGCCGGAGCTGCGCATCCCCTCTTTTTGCCGCAAGATCCGCGACATCAGCGCGTTTGTTCCCCTGCTGCTATTTTCGGAACACGCGCGGCCGATTGACAAGGCGCGCGCCCTTGACGCGGGGGCGGACGCATATTTGGAAAAGCCCCTCAACGTGCAGGAGCTCTCCGCGCTCATGCAGGCCATCTGGAGACGCGCCGTGGCAGACCCGCCTGACAGAGAGGCCTCCCTCACCGCCAAAGTGGTCGAGTACCCAGGCCTGTTTGTCAATCTGTCCAACTATACCGTTGTGCAGGATGGGCGGTCGGTCGAGATGCCGCCGAGGGAATTGGAGCTTTTGTATTTTCTCGCAAAGTCGCCCAACCGCGTCTATACGCGGGAGCAGCTTCTGGACCATGTCTGGGGGTATGACTTCGCGGGCGACGCGCGCACCGTGGACGTCCACGTCAAGCGCATCCGAAAAAAAATAAAGGACCATGCGACATGGTCCCTCGATACGGTATGGGGGGTTGGGTACAAATTCAGCGCGCATCCCACGCGCAGCGCGTCAGACTGCCTTGCGTCTGCATCCCGGAAAAGCCCCCCTGGCGAAGCGCCTCGTACAGCACGATCGCGACGGAATTGCTCAAATTGAGGGAGCGTATGCCGGGCATCATGGGGATGCGCACGGCCGTCTCCGGATATTGCACGAGAATCTCCTCGGGGATTCCCGCGCTTTCTTTTCCAAACATCAGGTAGCAGTCAGGCCCATAGGCCACTTCGGTATACAGCCGCCGCGCCTTCGTGCTTGCCAGGTAGAGGTTTGCCCCCTGATTTTTTTGCAAAAAATCCGCAAAATCCACATAGCGCGTCACGTCCAGATCGTTCCAGTAATCCATGCCCGCGCGCCTTAAGGCTTTTTCCGTCAAAAGGAAGCCCAGCGGCTCCACGAGGTGCAGCCGTGCGCCTGCCGCCAGGCAAGTGCGGCCGATATTGCCCGTATTTGCCGGAATCTCCGGCTCTAATAAGACAACGTTGAGCGCCACCGCGCCACACCTCCCACCCTCAGTTCTCTCCCGTCCACGTTTCTGCGCATCTTCTCACTGAAGCTTCCGACCGCGATATGCAACAACTCGGATGCCCGCGCATCTCCGCACATTCGCCGCGCAGCACACAAAAACACAAGTCGCGCGGTTCTCACCAGATAACAATGTCGTCCTCCCCGATCGGGATTTCCTCGATGATCTCGCCGCCCCCCTCTGGGTTTTCCGGCACGGCGGCCGGAGGATCTGTTGCCGGCGTGTCGCCAGATGGGTCTGCCGGCGCCGTATTGGCATCTGGCGCGGCATCCGTAGATGCCTCGGTTGTCAGCTCTGATTCCGGCTGGGTGATGCCAAGCGCCGCCGCCTGCGCGCCCGCGAGGTCATTTGCCGCAATGGCGGTGAGCAGGGCGTTGTTCGCGCCCAATGTGCCAACCTCGTACTCCTGCGGGGTCGCCTGGTAGGTGCTGCGGTTGACCAGCTCGGTCGTCGTCTCCCCATTGTAGGTGACGGTTTTGTAGCACTCCGCCGTTTTCCCCGGCATCGGGGTGGACACTTGCTGGAAGTATCCCACCGGCTGGTCGGGAGCCGCGTAGAGCTTGATGCCGCCCGATGGGGTCTCGCTTGTGACGACGCTGCTATATTCCACATACCGGTCTGCCGGCCGCGTCTCCTGCCCCCAGATGGAAAAGGTCAGCTCGCCCCCGTAGGCATAACCCGAAATGAGGATGGGCGTCTCCCGATTGTTGCGGAACGAAAGATCCATCAGCCCCTCCGCGATCGCCGCGTCCATCGACGCGGGCACATATGTGACCACCATCGTGTGGTTGTGCCGCTCCACGATTTCCAATTCCGCGCGGAGCAGGGCATTGTACAGCGTCGTGGACACCTGGCAGACGCCGCCGCCATACCCTTGCACGACCGTGCCCATCGAATATTCCGGCGCAAGCTCGTAGCCATTTTCCGCGGTAAAGGGCACCAGGTGCTCCGTCACGGAAAAAGTCTCCCCTGGGTAGAGGACGTTGTCGTTGATCAGCGAGGCCGCGCGCTCCACATTTGCGTTGCGCCCCGACGTAGATCCATAATAGGTGGTGTACGTGCCGAGCAGATCCTGTATCGTCTCCAGATCCTTGGCGTTCCCCTTTGGCTCATCCAACTCCACCGCAAGCGCAATGGTGGCCGCCCCGCCCTGCCATCCGCCGCTGATGAAATCTTCGAGGATTTTGGCGGATTCGTCCACGTTGATCACCTGTCCGGTGACGCCTTCCGTCAAGTCAAAGCCGCCGCTGCCGTCCGCAGAAATCGTGGCTTCCCGCGCTTTTTTCTCGAATTGCATACACTCGTTCTCGATGAAAGCGCGCACCTGTCCATCGTTGGCCTGAAATTGGAAGGGCAGCGTGATGTTGCCCTGCTGCAAATCCTTTTTGTCTTTGTAGCGTTTGATCGGATTGCCGCTGTTGCCATAGGAAAAGGCCTGCTCCACGATGTCCTGGTTTTCCCAGTGCAGCCCGAGCTGGCTCGCCGTCGTCTGCACACTGTCCTCGCCCACCTGGACTGTCAGCTGGTCGCGCCTGACCTGACTGATGCGCGCGTCAACCTTTGCCCGCGCCTCCTGTTCCGTCAGGCCAGACACGTCCATGTCGCTGATAAAAATGCCCTGCCCGATGCGCCCGTTTTCCACGGCAGATGCCGCCGCGGGCATTGCAAGCGCAAGCAGCGCGGCCGCCAACGCACTTCTTACCACCTTCATCGATACCCTCCCCACGCCAAAACCGCGCGCCATGAATGTTGCTGACGCGCAAGCACCCGCCCGACACTCGGAAAATCGCGGGCGCGATCCAAATTGCTTTCTTCGGAAGTTCCCCTGCCTCCAGCCATCACAAAAACGCCGCGATAATCGTCGTGGCGACCATCGCCAAAATCAGCACAATGGCGATGATGGCAGCAATCACGCGTTTCCTTTTTTCTTTTTTGCCATTCATATTCTCACCTCATTCTTTGTGAAATCCGCACCTCATCCGAAATCAACCCTACGATGCCAGGGTAGAAAGCATTGGTTATTCCGAATTCCCTGTTTTCGCCTGTTACAAAAGCATTGGTTATTCCGAATTCCCTGTTTTCGCCTGTTGCATTAACTCTCGCATGAGGTAGCTGTAGATTTGCTGGCTTTTTTCGTACCAGTTGTCGCAGATGCACGCCGCCTGCTCTTCCAGCGGCACCGCCAGGGTCAGGTGAATCAGCTCCGCCCCTTTTTCCTGGACGGTCAGCGTCACGCAAAATTCCTCCCCTTCCGCCCGGTATTCCGCCTGAACCGCGTTCTCGTTTTGCAGCCTCAGCCGGTTTCCCTTGACATACTGCGCGATTTCTTTTTTGATCTCCCCCGGCATCTCGCCCTCCAGGGCATGTAAGGTGTCACGGCCTTTTTGGGTCAGGGAATATCCCGTGCGGTTGCGCACCACTTTTTTTCGCAAAAAGGACTGGTCGGCCATGTCGGAGAGCGTCTGCTGCAAAGTAAAGTAGTCCGTATACCCTTTCTCCAGGACAAATGCGGAAAGCTGGCTGTTTGTCATCGAGAAATTTGCCTCGGAGAGAATCTTTAGCACAATCAGTTTGTAAAGTGTCTGCATCTGTTCCATCGCCGCCCGTCCCCTTTCTGTCCGACTGCCATTTTCTGCCCGTTTCGGGGAATCCTGCGGTGCAATCCGCCCCGTTTTCTGCCCATGTCTGGGAATCTTGCGGTGCAATCCGCCCCGCATTGCCAAAAACAGGCGTCACTTGATGATCTTGACAGACTGGATTTTGTTGGTCTTTGCGCTCTTGACGGCCAGCCCCACCTCGATGGACTGTTTTGGGCCGATGGTCGCGTTGTAGCTCTCCGGCTTGATGGTCACAGTCTTTCCCTTGAACGTGAACTTCCCATTCCAGCCGCCTTGCTGCTGCACCTTGTATTTGAATGTGATGCGCACTTTCCAGTTTTTGACTGTCTTTTTGCCTTTGTTCTTGACAGTCAGGGAGAACTGCTGCACTTTCTTTGCGCCTTCCTCCCAAGCGGCGCTTTGCTTCGCCGTCGCCTTTGTATTTTTCTTGGTGGCCTTGACCGCCGAAACAGAAGCGCTGCTTCCCCCATTCGACGCAGTGCCGCTGTTTGTGTTTCCGCTGTTTGTGTTTCCGCTGTTTGTGTTCCCGCTGTTTCCAGGCTTACTGTTTGACGAAGGCTTGCTCGGCGACTGTTTCGCCAAAGAGCCGCCAAACGTGCGCACCAGCCATTTTCCCGCATCCGAGAGATCCGAGAAATTCCATCCCGAAGTCTTGGCGCAGTCGCTTCGGATCAGAGCGCTCGTCTCGGCCTTGTTGCACAGGCTCCAGGACGCATAGCCGATCTGGTACTTGTCCAAAAAGCGAATCCAGATATTTGCCTGCTCGGTGTTGATTGCCCCCGCGCCGTCCGCGCTGCAGATGCTAAATTCACTCACCAAGATCGGCAGCCCCGCCCGAATGGCCGTCTCCGCCTTCTGCCTTAGGGAGTCGCGGTGCGTGTCCGCGTAAAAATGCAAGGTATAGACAAGGTTGCTCCCCTTTAAGGGGCTTTTTGCGGCCTCGTCCACATCCTGAGACCATGTGGGCGTTCCCACAATGATGATGGCGTCTTTGTCGATGTCGCGGATGGCCTTGACGGTCTTTTGCGCATACGTCTTGATGCGCGCCCAGTCCGGCCCGCTGTTCGGCTCGTTGCAGATCTCATACAGAACGTTGTTGTGGTTCTTGTATTTTTTTGCCACCTTTTTGAAAAACGAGATGGCCTCGCTCTGGTAAACATTGGGGTCTCTGTCTTGCAAAACATGCCAGTCGATGATCACATACATCCCCAGGTCGGTGGCCGCCTTGACGCCCTTGTCGATGAGTGCCTCCAGGGTTTTCTTGTTTTGGGCGTCGCCCGTGCAATACCCGTTCCCCTCAGCGGTATACATCGCGAGGCGCACCGTGTTTGCGCCCCATTTGTCGCGCAAGTCCCGGAACGCCTCTTTCGAGACATATTGCGGAAACCACGACAGGCCGTGCGTGCTCACGCCCTTGATCTGGAACGGTTTGCCCTTCGCGTTGACGATCTTCGTTCCCTTCACCGAGAGTTTGCCATTTTGCGCCACCGGAGTTTTCGCGGTGGCCGTGGCGGACAAAGCCGCCAGCAGGAAAAACAGGGCGATCAGCCCAACTCTACATTTTTTCACGTCAGATCCTCCTTCTTTTACAGAATGGCCTTCGGCTCCTGGCGCAGCACCACCGCCGACAGTGGCTTGCATTGCAGGGAAACCTCTCCATTTTGCACCTCGTATGTGACAGGCGCGGTGTCGTAGCCGTCCCGGTGCGTTTGCACGAGCTGTACAAGCCGATCCTTGTCGTCTATGCCAATGTCGCGCGTCCAAATGGTGCGCACCGCCGCCTCCTCGCTGTTGTGAAATACCACCAGGTAGTGTTCCTTTCCCAAGAACCGCCCATAACAGAGGAACTGGTAATCGGCCTTGATGATTTTCACAGACCCCGCCGTCAGCGCCCTGCTCGCCTTGTGGATGCGGATCAGTTCCTTGTGGAACGCGATCAGCTCCCGATCCTCGTGCCCCCAGGGGTACGTCCTGCGGTTGTCCGGGTCGGTGAACCCGCAAACGCCTGCCTCGTCGCCGTAGTAAATGGTCGGCGCGCCAGGCCAAGTCATTTGCAAAACGACCGCCTCCCGCAGGATTGCCTTGTCAACGCCCTCGCTTGCCGCCGCGCTCCCCAGCCTATCCACGCGCCCCACTTTGTGGTTCGTGCGCGTCAAAAACCGCGAATGGTCATGGTTGGACAGCTCGTTCATGGACACCAGCAGAGACGGCGCCAGAAACCGGCTCATGAAGTGGCACATCGCCCACTCGAAGTGCGCCCCGTTTCCCAGCATGTCCTGCCGGTACTCGTCGCTGTGCTTTTCCATTCCCGTGAAAAACCAGGTGACAGGCTCCATGAAGGCGTCGTAATTCATGACCGTATCCCACTCGTCGCCCTGCAGCCATGCACGCGGGTCGCCATAATGCTCTGCCAATATCAGCGCGTCGGGGTTTGCCGCCTTGACGGTCGCCCGAAATTCTTTCCAAAACTTGTGGTTGTACTCGTTGGAAAACCCCAAGTCGGCGGCCACGTCCAGCCGCCAGCCGTCCGCGTTGTAGGGGGGAGAGACCCATTTTTTTGCCACTTGCAGGATATAATCGTGCAAGTTCTGGGAAGTCTCATACGTCAGCTTCGGCAGGGTGCTGTGCCCCCACCACCCGTCGTAGTCGGGGTTGTACGGCCACGCGTCGCTGTTGAATTTGAAAAAGTCGTGATAGGGGCTATCCTTTGCCACATACGCGCCTTTTTCATAGCCGGGCTGGTTTTCGTAAATGCGCTCGCGGTCTAGCCACTTGTTAAAAGAGCCGCAGTGGTTGAACACCCCGTCCAAAATGACGCGCATCCCCCGCCTGTGCGCCTCTTCCACCAACTGGATCAGCAGCTGGTCGCTCGCCTGCAGGTTTGCCTCGTCCGTCACGCGGGTGATGTAGCGGGTGGCGTGCGTGTTGTCCGCATCCCCCTTTTGCAAAAGCGCCCCTCCGTCTTTTACGATCTTCCCATAGTGCGGGTCCACATTGTCGTAATCCTGGATGTCATACTTGTGGTTCGACGGGGAGACGAAAATGGGGTTAAAGTAGATCACGTCAACCCCCAGATCCTGCAAGTAGTCGAGCTTTTCGCGCACGCCTTGCAAGTCGCCTCCGTAAAATTCGCGCACCCCCATGCTGACCGGACACTTGTCCCAATCCTTGACGGCCGTCACCGTGTCTCCAATGTAAAAATATTCGCCATCGCACACATCATTTGTGGGATCTCCATTGTAAAAGCGATCCACGAAAATCTGGTACATGATGGCGCCTTTCGCCCAATTTGGCGTGCGAAACCCGGGCACGACCATAAATTGGTACTCCGGACGGATGTCCTGGGATGTCCCGCATTTGTCAAAATAGCACACCAGCCGGCCGACGGACACCTTAAAGCAATACCGCAAAGGCCGGGTGCCCATGGGCACGTCGATCCGGTAATAGTCAAAATACCCTTCCTCGCGGTCAAACTCCATGGGCAGAGACTGCCCCTCCACCTGCAGGCAGACCGTGTCCACATTGTCCCGCTTCGACCGAAAGCGAATCGTCACCATCTCGCCGAGGTCCGGCTCCATAGGGGTTACAAAATTTTCTGTTTCGTCGCTAAAGAGCGCGGATTCGACAAAAACCGGACGCATACCCAGGATGTAATATTGTTTTTCATTCAGAAGCGTTGCCTTTTCCCAATCCAATATGCTCCTTCCTTTCCCCTACAATTATGATGCCCATCGCTGTAACTTCATCCCTATAAAAAAGCCCTTTCCCGCGATAGGCCCGCCTGCGCGCTATCCTTTCCTCGGCGATTCCTCCGCCAGTTTCAGGCGCACCATCGCCTTTCGCAGGGCGAACTCGGCGCGCTGGAAGTTGAGATTTGGGTCTTTCATCTCCAAACGGCGCCTGGCGCGCGCCTCCGCCTCTTTGGCGCGGTTGATGTCGATCTCTTCCGGCCACTCTGCGGACTCCGCCATGATGGTGACCTTTTCGGGGAGGACTTCCATAAACCCGCTGTGGATGGCTGCACGCTTTTTTCCGCCCTCTTGCGTGATCGTCACAATGCCCGGGACGATCAGCATGGTCATGGGAATGTGCCCTTTGTAGATGCCCACTTCGCCCTCGCTGGTGCAAAGCTCCACCATGGTCACGGGCGCGTCAAAAAAGACGCGTTCGGGCGCAATGATGTTCAACTGAAATTGCTTTTCCTGTGCCATTCCCCCACCTACTTCACGCGCGCAAGCACGTCGTCAATCGATCCGGCGTTGAGGAACATCCCTTCCGGGATGTCGTCGTGCCTTCCTTCGAGGATCTCCCGAAACCCGCGGATCGTCTCCGCGATCGGCACATAACGCCCGTCCGTTCCCGTAAACTGCTGCGCCACATAAAATGGCTGCGACAGGAAGCGCTGGATCTTGCGCGCGCGGCTCACGGTCAGCTTTTCTTCCTCGGACAATTCGTCCATGCCCAGGATGGCGATGATGTCCTGCAGCTCCTTGTACCGCTGCAAGATTTCCTGCACGCCGCGCGCCGTCTGGTAATGCTCCTCCCCCACCACGCGCGGGTCCAAGATGCGCGAAGTGGAATCCAGCGGATCCACGGCCGGGTAAATGCCCAGCTCCACAATCGCGCGCGAGAGCACCGTGGTGGCGTCCAAATGCGCGAAAGTCGTGGCCGGGGCCGGGTCCGTCAAGTCGTCCGCCGGCACATAGACGGCCTGTACGGACGTGATAGACCCATGTTTGGTGGACGTGATGCGCTCCTGCAGGGCGCCCATCTCGCTCTGCAGCGTCGGCTGGTAACCCACGGCCGACGGCATACGGCCAAGCAGCGCAGATACCTCG
>CAYVVW010000035.1:0-15958 GCA_964455335.1 uncultured Marvinbryantia sp. | reverse complement strand
ACACGATCAGAGAAGGAATGATGGAGATCAGCGACAGCGCCAAAATGCGGTTCCAAGAAACGCCCGCGTCGGCATCCATGGACAGTTTTACAAAGATCGCCATCGGATACTTCGCCGGAGTGTTCACGTAAAGCAGCGGTCCCATAAAGTCGTTGGTGGACCACATAAACTGGAACAGCGCGCACGATGTGATCGCCGGAGCGAGCATCGGCACAATAACCTTATACAGCGTCTGCAAAGAGTTGCAGCCGTCAATCTTCGCCGCCTCGTCCAATTCCTTCGGAACGTTCCTCTGGAACTGGATCAGCATGAACACAAAATAGGTATCCGTCGCAAAGAGTGTCGGAACAATAATCGGCAGATACAGATGAGAGTCTACCCAACCCATCTTAGAAAACAAGATGAACTGCGGAACATTCAGCACTACCTGCGGCAGAAACAGAGTGGACATCAGAACGGCAAACAAAAGGCCTTTCCCCTTGAACTCAAAGCGTCCGAATCCATACGCCGTAATCGTGGCTGAAATCACCGTGAAAACCACCTTCGGCAGCACATAAGAGAAGGTGTTGAACATGGCTCCTAAAATATTGATGTCTCCGCCATAATCATTCATGGCGTCTCTGTAACCCTGAAGGGTTGGATGCTTGGGAATCAGGCCGATCCCCGAAAAGATTTCCGAGTTTGGCTTAAACGTGGCGCTGATCATCCAGAGCAGCGGATAGACCATGACGATCCCGACCAGAATGAGCACGCCGTATCTTAAACACAAATTTAAATAATGCTTCGTTTTGCTTTCAGCCTGCATACTATTTCCCTCCGTCGTCGTCGCCATAGAATACCCAGTACTTCTGGCTTAGGAAAGCGATCACGGTGAATACCATCAGAATCACGAACAGCACCCACGCCATCGCGCTTGCCATACCCATATCGTACTGCTTGAACGCGCTGTTATAAATGAGCAGCGAAACCAGTGTGGTCGAATTTCTCGGGCCGCCCTGCGTAATGATGTACGGGCCGTTAAACTCCTGGAACGCCTGACAGAGCTGCGTCACCAGGTTGTAGAAAATCACCGGGGTAATCAGCGGCACGGTGATCGTGAAGAACTGGCGCCACTTGCCCGCGCCGTCGATCGCCGCCGCCTCGTACAGGTCTTTTGACACGCCCTTTAACGCCGCCAGGAAAATCACCATCGCAGACCCGAACTGCCACACACGCAGCAGACAGATGACGAAAATCGCATATTTCGGGTCAGAGAGCCAGCTCGGCCCCTGGATGCCAAAGAAACCAAGTGCCGTGTTCAAAAGACCCTCGTCGCGGAATACCGCTTTCCACAAAACCGCAATGGCCACAGATCCGCCCAGGATGGATGGGATGTAGTAAGCGGTGCGGAACAGCTTCACGCCTTTGATATTGAAATTCAAAATGTAGGCGATGAAAAGCGCGAACGCCAGCTTCAAAGGCACGGTGATGAACGCGTAGCGGAACGTGACGCCCATAGCCTTTGTAATCTTCTTGTCGGTAAAAACTGTGATGTAGTTGTCCAGCGTGCCTAGCACATTGATGCCTTTAAACAGATTATAATCGGTAAAACTGTAAAACAGCGATGACGCCATTGGGATGAGTTTAAACCAACAAAATCCGATCAGCCAAGGCAGGATGAAGAAAAAACCAATGTTGGACTTGCAGACGTCCACAAAGGTTTTCTTCTTTTTGGGGACCGCCATTTGGGCCACTCCTGCGTTCTTTGCCATCCTAATATTCCTCCTCGCTTTCATTTTTCTCTTTTTTGCGAAAAGTGGGCTGCAACCTGCAGCCCACCCCATCTGCACTCAAATGGAAATCAATCCGCAAGAACGCCGTTGACGCCGTCGATCAAGGTTGTCGCCGCCGTGGCCACATCGTAGTCGCCATAGCTCAGGCCAGCCATCACGTCATAGTAAACGCCATCGCTGCTCTTTAAGCGGGAATCCTCAAACTTCGGATCCAACGCATTTGTGCACCATGCAAGGACTTTGGAGTTTGCTTCCACGGTCTTCGCATCCAAAAGCCCGGCCTCGTCCGCCGCCGTAAGGGCAGCCTGGGATACCGGAATACCCCTCTGGGAGTTGAGGATCTCGGCAGCTTCCGGATCGTTCATCAGGAAGTTGAGCAACAGGGCAGCTTCCTTCGGATGCTCTGTAGAACCATTGATCGCCCAGCCCAGGGAAACCTTGGTGAAACCGCCCTGGTACTCGCCGAAGTCTGCGAAGTAGTCGCCAACCACGAACTCGCGGCCTTCTGCCAGAGCCTTCTCAAACTTGCTCGCGGAGGAATCCCACTCGAAGATGCCGGCATACACGCCGTCGATCCACTTCTGGTTCTGGTCAAGGGAGCTTGCGCCGTCGCCAGCGATCGTCTGCAAGGACGGGATCACGTGCGCGTCTTCCAGGCCTTGGATGAAGCTAAGGCCAGCTTCCACTTCTTCCTGCGTGTAGTTCAACGTGTTGTCCACAACCCAGTCCTTGCCATACACGGACTCAAGGTAGTAAACCATGAGGATCATTCTGTCATACTCGCCAAGTGCCAGCGGATAGTAATCCTCGTTGTAGTTCTTGAAAGCCTCGCCGGCCGCAAGAAGCTCTTCGTAGGAAGTCGGGATGCCGATGCCGACCTCGTCGAAGGAAGTCTTGTCCCAATAGAAGATCCTGCCGGTCATGGAAACCGGAAGAGCCGCCTGGGTGTCCGCGATCTGGCACATCTCCAAATAGGCGTCGCCCACCTGGCTCAAGTCGATCACGTCAGAAACGGTGTTCAGATCCAGGAACGTGGTGCCGTCCGCGTCATACTGCGTGATCCAGTTCCAGTTCACCTGGTTGACATCCTGTGCCGTGCCGCCGGCAAATGCGGTGGCCATCTTCTCTTCCCAGCCATCCCATGCCGCGTAGGTGGACTCCACAACGATGCCCGGATACTTCTCCATGAACAGGTTGATCGCGTCCTGTGTTGCTGTGTGCCTGTCCTCGCCGCCCCACCAGGAAACGGTGATGGTGCACTCTTCGTAGTCCGCCGCGCCGGCAACTACCGCCATAGACATCGCCATCGTCGCCGCAAGGCCGGTTGCGAGAATGCGTTTTGCTGCTTTGTTCTTCATACTTTTACTCCTTTGCTTTGTATTTACCCCTGTATGCGGGGGCATCTTTTCACGGCATTTCTGCCTGTGGTTTTCATTATAGCACAAATTTTATAGATTTCTACTATTTTTTTTACTTTTATTGTGCAAATTTTAATACGCAGTTTTTGGCGCGCTTTTCGGGTCGTGTTTTTGGCGTGCTTTTCGGATGTTTTTGGCGTGCTTTTCGGATCGCGCATTGCGTTTTCCGGCGGGTTGGTGTATGATAGGTCCCGAGCGTCAAGAGGCCACTCGTTTCGTGCCCGCGCGGAAACGCATGATGTCGGGACGCGTAAAAGACCTTTTGATGCCCGCATACAACAGGAACGGAGGAAACGCATGGAAAAAAATCCCGCCCTCTCGGGAAAGGACAGGCAATCCCGGGAGTTCCTATTAAATGGGAATATGTGGCTGGTGACGGCGAAAATCTGCCTGCCGCTCGCCATCTTTCAGGAAGCGAACCACTTGTTTGCCATCCTCGACACGATGATGGCCTCGCACATCGGCGCGGATGCCGTCTCGGCCGTCGCCTACCTCTCGCAGCTGCAGCTGATGATCAGCGCCATCGGCGTGGGGCTTGCCTCGGGGAGCAGCATCAAGATCAGCGAGGCGTATGGCGCGGGCGACTTCGCGCTCGTCAAGCAGCGCGTCAGCTCCCTCATCGCCATCTGTTTTGGCCTGTCAGTCCTGGTCTTTGCCCTTTTGCCCTTTACGCCTACTTTCTTGCGCGTCACGGGCACGCCCGCGGAGTTTATCGCCATCGGATCGCGGTATTTTATGGTCACGCTCGCGGGAACGGTTCTCAGCTTTTTCAACAATGTCTATATCGCCATCGAGCGGGCGCGCGGCAATTCGCGGCGCATCATGTGGCTGAATTTCCTGGTCATGACGGCAAAGCTCGCCTTGACCGCCGTGTTTTTGTATGTTTTTCACGGCGGCATTTTGATGATCGGGGTCGCCACGCTGCTCTCCCAGGCGCTCCTGCTGGCATTTGCCGTCAAAAACCTGTCCGGCAAAAATGACGTGTTCGGGTTTCGCCGATCCTCCGTCACGTTCCGGCGCGCCGTCACCATGCCCATGGTGAGCCTGTCTTTGCCCGTTATCATCGAGCGCATCTCGTTTTCCCTGGGGAAAACGGTCGTCAACGCCATGTGCGCCGCGTATGGCGCGACCACGGTGGGCGCGCTCGGGGTCTCCAACAACATCAACGGCATGACCACCAGTTTCCAGGACGGCCTAAAAGACGGGGGCGCGGCCATCATCAGCCAAAACCGCGGCGCGGGGCAGGAGACGCGCGCCCTGGATGCCTTTTATAAGATCCTCATCTACGCCCTCGCCGTCGGTCTGGTGGGCTGGACGCTGATCAACCTGTTTCTCTCGCCCCTGACGTTTCTCTTTGCCAACAGCCAGGACGGCCTGCAGGCGGATTTCCAGCAGTTGATCATCAAAGTGCTGCGCTGGGAAAGCCTGGGCGGCTGCGTGCCCTTAGGCGTCACCGCGGCCGTCATGGCGCTTTTGTTCGGGTATGGGTACACCCGGCTGACGCTGCTGATCAACTTCTGCCGGGTGTTCGTGTTCCGCATACCGGTGCTGTGGGCGCTGCAGCGTTTCACTTCCATCGGAAGCGAGAGCGCGGGCATCATCATGATGGTCAGCAACCTTTGCACTGGCATCCTATCTGGCGTGGTCGCTTTTTTCGTCATTCGCCACATCAAGGCGGGTTGGCGCTGACAAGCCTTACGGATTGTTTCGTGCTTCGCAGCCTCCGCTTCGCTCCGGTCGGTGCGAAACGTGTGCCACTGGCGCACAGCACCCCACAATTAAATGATGTTACGGTAAAAAGATACCCTACGGTTCCTACGGCTGCTTGCCAATGTAGGCCAGGATGCCCCCGTCCACATACAAGATGTGTCCATTTACAAAGTTTGACGCATCCGACGCGAGGAATACCACGGGACCCATCAGATCCTCCGGCTCGCCCCAGCGCGCGGCCGGCGTCTTTCCTATGATAAATCTGTCAAATGGGTGCCTGGACCCGTCCGGCTGTGTCTCGCGCAGCGGGGCGGTCTGCGGCGTGGCAATATATCCCGGGCCGATGCCGTTGCACTGGATATTGAATTCGCCGTATTCCGACGCAATATTCTTTGTGAGCATCTTCAGGCCGCCCTTTGCCGCCGCATAAGCCGAGACGGTCTCGCGACCCAGCTCGCTCATCATCGAACAGACATTGATGATCTTTCCATGCCCTTTTGCGATCATGCCGGGCAAGACCGCCTTTGAGACGATGAATGGCGCGTTCAGATCGATGTCCACCACCTGGCGGAACTCCTGCGCGCTCATCTCCGTCATGGGAATGCGCTTGATGATGCCCGCGTTATTCACAAGAATATCCACCGTTCCCAAACTGCCCGCGATGTCCGCGACCATCTGGTTCACCTGCTCCTCGTCTGTCACGTCGCACAGGAATCCCTTTGCCGCAATCCCCTTTTTTTCATATTCCGCAAGAGCCTTGTCCATGTGCTCCTGCCCACGGCAGTTGAACGCGATCTTCGCGCCCGCGCCCGCCAGTGCCTCCGCCATCGCAAATCCGATGCCATACGCCGCGCCCGTCACCAGGGCGACTTTGCCTTCTAAAGAAAAACTGTTTCTCACATCCATGTCTGTCCACCTACCTTAAGTCTTTGTTGTCCACGCCGTCCATGTCGTCGAAGTCCTGGTTTTCGCCCACCATGCCCCAGATGAACGTATATGCCTGGCTTCCTGACCCTGAGTGAATCGACCAGCTCGGGGAAATGACGGCCTCCTCGTTGCGCATCACGATGTGCCGCGTCTCCTGCGGCTCGCCCATGTAATGCATGACAAATGCGTCCTCTGGAATGTCAAAATAGAGATAGACCTCCATCCTGCGGTCATGCGTGTGGCACGGCATCGTGTTCCAGACGCTGCCCGGCTCCAGCTTCGTCATGCCCATCTCCAGCTGGCAGGACTCCACCTGGCCCGGCAGGATATATTTGCAGAGTGTGCGGTGATTCGACTGCTCCAAGCACCCCAGCTCCACCTTATTCTCATCCTTTACAATCACAACGCCCTCTTCCGGCGTTCCCTCCGGCTTGATCAAAACCGTCGGGTAGGCGTGGTGCGCAGGCGCGCTGTTCATATAAAACTTGGCCGGATTTGCCGCGTCGTCGCTCTCGAAGAAAATCTTTTGGGCGCCCATGCCGATGTACATGCCCTCTTTATCAGCGACAGGGTACGCCTTGCCATCCACGGTGATTTTGCCGGCACCGCCGATGTTGATGATGCCCAGTTCGCGCCTCTGCAGGAAATACTCCGCGCGCAGCTCATCGCCCGCCGTCAGCTCCAGCTTTTTGCCTGCCGGCGTGGCCGCGCCCGTGATGATGCGGTCAATGTGGCTATACACCAGCTTGATCTCATCCGGCACAAAGAGGTTTTGAATCAGAAATTCCTCTCTCAAGCGGTCGGTTGTGTAGTGTTTGACATCTTTGGGGGATACTGCTGTTCTAAGTTCCATGTGTTCTCCTCTCTGGTTGTGTCTTGTGTAATTCTGCAATGCGCTCTGTACGGCTCGGTCAGCTTGCTTGCAAAGCTGCATGGACATTTTTTACAATGGGTCAGCTGCCGCGCTCAGCCTGTTTTGCCAGTGCCACCGCCGCGCTTGTGCCAAGGCGCGCGCACCCTTTCGCGAGAAATGCCTCCATGTCCGCAATGCTCCGGATGCCGCCCGCCGCCTTGATGCGCACGTTCGGCCCGATATGTTGCTGAAACAGCTGGACATCCGCAAGCGTCGCCCCGCCCGTTCCAAAGCCGGTGGATGTCTTGATAAAGTCCGCGCCTGCGTCCGTTACCGCCTTGCAGAGCGCAATCTTCTCCGCATCCGTGAGATAACACGTTTCAATAATGACCTTTAAGATGTGATCGCCCGTTTCTTTTTTCAGCGTGGCAATCTCTTTTTGCACCGCGTCGAAATCTCCATTTTTGACATCACAAAGATTGATGACCATGTCGATTTCGTCCGCGCCGTCCGCCAAGGCCTGGCGCACTTCCGCCACTTTCGCGGCCGTCACGCTGTAACCGAGCGGGAAGCCGACCACCGTGCAGATGGTTAAGCGGTCGCCGTAGGCCTCGTGCACGCGCCTGACATAGCAGGGCGGGATGCACACCGACGCCGTGCGGTATTCCACCGCCTCGTCGCACAAGGCCTGGATGTCCGCCCAGGACGCAACCGCCTTCAGCAACGTGTGATCCACATACCGCATCATCTCCCGTATCTCCATCTTGCTCCTCCTTTCTGCTTTCTGACTTTCTGACGCATCTTTCGTGCCAATTCCCCGCAAAGGCGCATGAAAACGCGCCTGACAAAGCATGTGGAAAGGCAAAAATCGTCCGCAAACATGATACTACAAAAGCCCGCCGTCTGTAAAGCACGAATCTGCCTTGGTCTGTAAAGCGTCCGTCTGCAAATCACGAATCTACCTTGGTCTGCAAACCACCCGTCTGAAAACCATCCGTCCGGAAAGTGCAAATCCTCTTTCCGAATCTTGCGCCAGCAGCTGCTTCCAAATGGCAGCTCCTCACCCGACGCGCACTTCCTTGCCATCAAACGCAAACCCATATTTTCGGATCTGATCCTCCACAAAACCCCGCGCCAGCAGCTCCTGGTCGTACTTTTTTTCCGCAATCTGCTCCAGTGCCCGCTGTACGGTCGCTTCCAAATCCTTCTCCTGTTTCCTTTCGCGCACCTTAAGCTCGAGGATGATGGCAGGGCGCTCCTTGCGGTCTCTCGGCTCTAGCACCACGTCATACCTGCCGCGTCCGCTCTCCCTGTTCGACCACAGAAAATAATCCTGCCCCAGAGACACCATCAGCCCAAGCACAAACCCGTGGTAGAAGCGTTCGGGTTCCTGGCCGTTCGTGTCGAAAAAACTGAACGTGGACTGCGTCACGCGGTTCAGATAGAAATTCATGTCCTCCACGTCACCGTCCATCAACGCACTTAGAAAATTATGATAGGCAGAGGATGCCGCGCCCGTTGTAAACCACCTCTGAACCATGGAGCGGAACATGTGCCGAACCTCCCCATTCGTCAGCGCCAGCGTATAGATCGGAAGATCATAGTCGCCACAACCATCCGCTTCGTCAAAATCATCTTCGGCGAAATTTCCCGCATTGGCGTGCGCTTCTTCGTCCAGACTTTCGCGCTCCGCGACACCACATTCGGCAAAATCTGCTCCGTCCTGCTCCACGTCGCTGGCGACGCGCGCTTCCGCAACATTCCCAGCGTCAACGGCAAGCACCTTGAGGTAACCGCTCGCAAGCAACAAGCTCCACAGGGCGTTGTCGTCGGTTTCAATTCTGGCCAAAATGATCTGCTCGTCGATGGGCTTTTGGATGCTTTTCCCTGCCAAAAGCCGCTCGCAGTCCATCTTCACTTCGCTGCTTCCGCGCCTGATAAGCTCGCTAATCAGGGTGTTGCTGCTGGTGTTTACCCAGTAGGCAAGGAGCTTCCGTTTTTCCAAATAATTCGTGATCGACCAGGGGTTGTAAATATCCGTTTTCCGGCCAAACGTAAAGCCGTCGTACAAAGCCCTGACCTTCCTCATCTGCGCAGACAAGCCAAATTCCTTTAGGGCAGCTGTCACTTCCTGCTGTGTGAAGCCGAAGCAATCCTCGTATTTCTCGGAAGTCGTTGTCACTACGTCCAAATTGTTCAAATCCGAGAAGATCGACTCCTTCGCAACCCTTGTGATGCCCGTCATCAGGGCGCGCTCCAGATACGGATTTCCCTTCAGGGTTGTGCCAAAGATCGGGCGAAGGAACGTCACCATCTGCTCCCAATATCCGTGCGCATAGGCCTCTTGCAAAGGCGTGTCATACTCATCGAGCAAAACGATGACCTTTTTCTTGTAGTGATGAAACAAGTAACCCATGAGGTCGCGCAGAGCTGCCGCAGCAACATCGTCCGGCATATCCCTGTTCACGCGCGCAAATTGTTCCCTTTCCGATTCTTGCAGCAAATCGCCTTCGAGCAGAAATTTGTTTTCCAAATACAAGTTTTGCATAAGGCCGCAAATGCTTCTTTTCGCCTCTTGAAAAGCTGCAAACTTCACCTCCGCAAAACTCAAAAACAGAACGGGGTAAGTGCCCTGCAAGGCGCGAAAACGCTCCTCTTGCCAGATGGAAAGGCCGTCAAACAACTCACCCCTGCCTGCATATTTTGTTGAAAGGAAACACTCCACCATGTCCATGGCCAGGGTCTTTCCAAATCTGCGCGGGCGCATAATTGCGGTCACTTTTGCGTCGCCGTCCCACCACTGACGAATAAAGTCTGTCTTATCAACATAAAATGCGTTTTTCTCCCGCAACGCTGCAAAAAAATCTTCCCCGATGGCCACTGTTCTCGGCATACGCGCAACCCCCTCATATAGAGTTTCTTTTCTCCATTAAAACCGCTCTACTTGCCCTTTCTCCACGCGCGCCAGTATGAGCGGCTTTTCATCCGGACGCTCGTCCGCGATCTCAATCGCCCCCTGGTAACGCCTGGCCGCGTCCGCGAAAAGCGTCTGGTCGGACGCGTACAGTTCGGCGAGGACATCGCCTTTTTTCACGGCATCTCCGGTTTTCTTTTTCAAAATAATTCCCGCCGTCGGGTCGATCACGCTGTCCACCGTGATGCGCCCCGCGCCGAGCATCGACGAGGCGATGCCACATTCCTTTGCGTCCATGTGCGCAATATAGCCGTCTTTTTCGGCCAGCACTTTTTCGCAATACGGCGCACGGGCAAACAGGCTTGTGTCAAAAATGTACCGCGCATCCCCGCCCTGCGCCTCCACCATGGCTGCGAGGCGCGCAAGCGCCGCCCCGCTGTCGATGGCGTCCTGCGCCTTTTTCCGACATTCTTCCAAATCGCCCTGGCCTGCAAGCAGGAGCATATTGGACGCGAGGGCAAGGCAGACTTTTTTGAGATCCGCAGGGCCTTTGCCCTTTAGGATTTCCACCGATTCTTCCACTTCCAAAATATTGCCAATGTTGTGCCCAAGCGGCGTGTCCATATCGGTAATTAAGGCCGCCATGCGTTTCCCCGCGCGCTCCCCGATGGCCGTCATCGTCTTTGCAAGCAGGATGGCGTCGTCCGTTTTTTTCATAAAAGCGCCGCTTCCGCAGGTGACATCCAGCAAAATGGCATCGCTTCCCGCCGCCAATTTTTTCCCCATGATAGAGGTCGCAATCAACGGAATACTGTCCACCGTCGCCGTGACATCGCGCAGGGCATAGAGCTTTTTATCCGCGGGCGTCATATCAGCGGATTGGCCAATCACCGCAAGCCCGGCCTTGTTCACCGCCGCGAAAAATTCCTCCCGATCCAAATCGGTGCGAAGCCCCGGAATACTTTCCAGCTTATCGACCGTCCCGCCCGTATGGCCAAGTCCCCTTCCGGAAATTTTGGCCACGCGCACGCCCATCGCCGCCACAATCGGCGCGATCACAAGCGTCGTCTTGTCGCCCACGCCGCCCGTGGAATGTTTATCCACTTTCACGCCGTCGATCGCGGACAAATCCACCATTTCGCCGGAGTGCGCCACCGCGTCCGTCATCGCGGATGTCTCCGCGTCCGTCATGCCGCGAAAATAAATGGCCATCAACATCGCCGACATCTGGTAATCCGGTATTTCCCCCGCCACATAGCCTGCAAGCATCCAGCGGATTTCCGCGTCAGACAGCGCGCCGCCGTCGCGTTTTTTCTCGATCAAATCATACATTCTCATACATCATTTCCTCCGTCAAATCATACATTCTCATGCATCATTTCCACAATTCCTTCCGCCGAATATCCCGACATATTTTCCATGCGAATCTTCCGCTCCAAATCGTAAATCACGCAATTTTCCACGGAGTTTAGAATGTACGGTGAGTGTGTCGAAACAACAAATTGCATCCGCGGAAAAAAACTTGTCAAAAACGGCAGGATCGTTTTTTGAAGCCCGATATGTAAGTGCGTTTCCAATTCGTCAATCAAGGCGATTCCTTCTGCATCGTAGGAACTCAGCTTTCCCCTTTTCAACCAATTCTGCTCCATCCTTAGAATCAGGTCGGCAACAATCTGGATGGCAGCGGAATATCCGTCTGAGAGTTCATCGAATCCGAACGGATTTCTCCCCTCTTCTATAATTTCAAAATTATAATTTTTGTAATCATATCGCACTTGAATGCTGGGATCATCCAAAAGAACCCTGAGCGCGCCCGTGAACCGTTCAAACCACTTATCCAGCATATCGACGGTATTCTGGTCTTTTTCATTTCTGGCATATGCCTGTTGCGTTTTCAAATGAACCAAATATTTCAGCAACACATCCCCTGGCTTTTCATCCATCGCGTAGCTTGTGTGCAAGACGACATCCTCCGCGCCGTGTTGCCGCGTCATTCCAGCCTTGCGATCCGCACCATAATATGCCAGAATGTAGCTTCCCTCTCGGAGCACTTCGTCTAATCCGTCTTTGTCGTTAAATTCCACTCTGACTCCATCGAAAACGTCCGCGCCATCCCCTGGATAGCCACATTCCACGCCGCACATCCGCGTATCAGAGATTTTCATAAGGTATTTTTTCAACGCCTGCAAAACGGTTGTTTTTCCCGAACCATTTTTACCTGTTAACAGCAAATTGGTTCTCACATCCTGCTTTAACACAATACACACGTTCGATAAATGGCGCAGTTCTTCCACATGAATTTGCGTCATATAATGATCCATGTTCCATCTCCCTCGAACTTACAATTTCCATTGCCGCTTACGCCAAATCCTCCGGCCCAAATCCCATTGGCAGCAACTCCTTTAGGAGAAGCACGCGGTAATTGTCCGCGCTTGCGGCCAGTATCACGCGGAAGGTTTCGGGATCGCAAAATTCGCGCATCACCTGGCGGCACACGCCGCAGGGCGGGCAAAGCTCCCCCTCCCCTTGCAAGATTCCCTCTTTTCCTCCCACAATCGCAATCGCCTCAAATTCCCGCACGCCCTCGGAAACAGCCTTGAAAATGGCGGTGCGCTCCGCGCAGTTGGTCGGGGTATAAGCCGCATTTTCGATGTTGCACCCCTGGTAGATATTCCCATTTTTTGCAAGCAGCGCCGCGCCCACGCGAAAATGCGAATACGGCGTATAGGCATTTTTTTGTGCCGCAAATGCCTGCGCTATCAACTGCTTTTCCATATCCTGTTTTTCCAGATTCGTATTCATCCGACACCCCCGCTAGGAAAGCAAGCGGCTGCGCAGGCTCTCGCCTTGGATGCCGGACGTGGGCAGCCCCAAAAGGTCCAGAACAGTCGCGCCGATATTTGCAAATGTGTCTCCTGTTCCCAAGTTCTCTCCCGCCCTGATCTGCTGGCCACAGACGAGCAATGGCGTACATTCGCGCGTGTGATCCGTGCCAGGGTAGCCGGGATCGCAGCCGTGATCCGCCGTGAGGATTAACACGTCGTCCGCACGCATACGCTCCAAAAAAGTGCCGAGCTGTTTGTCAAATTCCGTCGCCGCCCGCGCATACCCCGCAATGTCATTTCGGTGTCCGTAGAGCATGTCAAAATCCACCAAATTCACAAAACAAAGCCCGTGGAAATCCTCTTTTTGGAACTCCAGTGTCTTTTCCATCCCATCCGTGTTGTTCTCAATTGAAACAGTTTTTTGGATGCCCCTGCCCGCAAAAATATCGTAAATCTTTCCAACGCCCAACGTGTCCAAACCGTTTTTCACCAGGATGTCCATCATCGTTTCTGCCGGTGGCATGAGGGAAAAATCGTGGCGGTGCGGCGTTCTCGTAAAATTGCCCGGCACGCCGACAAACGGTCGCGCGATGACGCGCCCCACGCTGTGCTTGCCCGACATAATTTTTCTCGCCATGCGGCAATACGCATATAATGTCTCCAACGGCACGACTTCCTCATGCGCCGCAATCTGCAGCACGCTGTCCGCGGACGTGTAGACAATCAGCTTGCCCGTTTCCATGTGCTCCTGCCCATAGCGGGCGATAACCTCCGTGCCGGAATATGGCTTGTTGCACAAAATGCCCCTGCCAGTCGCCGCCGTCAATTGGTCCAAAATCTCCTGCGGAAATCCGTCCGGATAGACGGGAAGCGGGTTTTCTGAAATAATCCCCGCAATCTCCCAATGCCCAATCGTGGTGTCCTTGCCGCGCGAGGCTTCCCGCAGCCTTCCAAATGCGCCCGCCACCGGCGGCTGGTCCGCAACAGGCTCCACGCCGTCGATGCAAAACAACCCCAATTTCTCCAGATTTGGCGTGTGGTACGCGTCCGATTGGCGGATCGTCGCCAACGTATTCGCCCCCTCATCCCCAAAATCTGCCGCGTCAGGCGCATGCCCAATCCCATAACTGTCCAGTACAATCACAAACACTCTCTTGATATCCAAATCCACGAACCCCTTTCTCGCCAAGCATGGCGGATTCCTTTTTGCACCTTTTTGCCATACACGGCAACTTCCTTTTCGCACACTGCTGCTCCTTGCACAAATGCGAAATTTCCTAAAAATCTCTCTATCGCCACGCACAGCGGATTCTCTTCCGCATCCTTCCGTGCCACGCGCAAACGCAACTTCCCCCTATATTTACACCACATTTTTGAAGCGCACGCCGATATAGGCCTCTATCGCCTCCACGCAAGCGTCAAATCCCAGCTTGCTGCTGTCCAGGCAAAGGTCATAATTGCGCGCGTCATACCAGTCGTGCCCTGTATAATAGCGGTAAAAATCCCCGCGAAACTTGTCTGTCTTTGCGATGAATTTTTCCAATTCCGCAGTGGACATGGAATTGCGCATCCTGGCCTGTTCGAGGCAATAATCTTTCGGCGCGTGCACAAACACGCTGACGACATTTTGCCTGTCAGCAAGCACAAAATCGGCACAGCGCCCCACAAACACGCACGGCCCTTTGTCCGCCAGCGCGCGGATCACCTTTGCCTGGTAATTGAACAAATTCTGCGGCGAGGTAAACTCGTCGCTGGACGGCGGGAACAATTCCCCGCGGTAAATGCGCTTGGAAGTGCCAAACAAAGACCCATTTTTCAGCTTTTCGTCCACTTGCGCAAACAACGCCTCATTGATGCCGCTCTCGTCAGACGCGATGCGCAAAATGTCCCGCTCATGAAACGGGATGCCATTCTTTTTCGCATACATCTGCCCCACCGTTTTTCCCCCGCTGCCATACTGCCTGGCAATCGTCACAATCACATTTTTCATGCCGCCCCTCCTTTTTGCCCCGCCAAAACGGAACGTTCCTGCCGTCCGGCTTTTGGCGCGCCGTTTTCGTTTGTTGGGAACATCGTAGCATTTTTCACAAAAAAACGCAAGGATTCATTCAAAAACGCATCACTTTTCATCCAAAAACGCATCACTTTTCATTCAAAAACGCACCACTTTCCCCAGGATCATACGTCCGGTCGCTGATGATATAGCGGGGGCGCCGCTTCGTCTCCAGGTAAATCTTCCCCACGTACTCGCCGATCACGCCCGTGCAAATCAGCTGAATGCCGCACACAAAGCAGATAATCGCGCACGTGCTCGCCCAGCCGTCCACCGTCTGCCCGGCAAAAAATTGCGCCACAATCCACAAAATCATCGCGAAACTGAGCAGCGAGACGATGATGCCAAACGTCGCGATCATGCGGATCGGCTTGACCGAAAGGCTCGTGATGCCATCCAGCGCAAGCGCAAGCATTTTCGCGAACGGATAATGGCTCTTGCCCGCCACGCGCTCTTTTCGCGCATAATACACGCTGGTGCTTGGAAAACCGACCAGCGGCACCAGGCCGCGCAGATAGAGGTTCACCTCCTGGAACGTGGCAAGCTCCCGTAAGACGCGGTTTGAGATCAGCCGGTAATCCGCGTGGTCAGAAATCACCTCGGCCCCCATCAGGCGCAGCAGCCGGTAAAAGAACTTTGCCGTGGCGCGCTTAAACAACGAATCAACGGAGCGCCTTTTGCGCACCCCATAGACCACCTCAAAGCCATTTCGGTATTGCGCAATCATTTCATCCATGGCATTGATGTCGTCCTGCCCGTCGCAGTCGATGGAAATCGTGACGTCGCAGTGATCCATCGACTCCATCAGCCCCGCCAATACCGCGTTTTGGTGTCCGCGGTTGCGGCTCTGCGAGATGCCGATGTAGTGCGCGTCCTGCCGCGCCAGCTCACAAATCCTCTGCCACGTGCGGTCTGTACTGCCGTCATTGACAAACAAAATGCGGCTCTCATCCGCGATATTCCCCGCCGACACCAATTCCCGAATCTTTTCCAGAAACATCGGCGGCGTGACGGCGAGCGCCTCCTCCTCATTGTAGCAAGGTATCACAATGTACAAAACAGGCGCATCTCTCATCACAGAACCCTCCCGCCGACCTGACCGACTTTCATCCATTATAGTCGTTACGCAAAGCCGATGTCAAGATGCCATGTGGGCAAGCGCGGGCATATTGTTGGCAAGCGCGGGCATATTGAGTATTGACTCCATGACATGAAGTGCGTATACTATGGGTATCTAATCACGATTTCTGATGCGAGGAGGAACTCAACCGCATCTTCATTGACATCTACGGTTTGCAGGACAAGCTAACTCCGGAAGTTGCGGACAAGGATGTCACCGTGCGCCGCATTTTTGATACAAAAGAGGACATTCCCGAGAGTAGGAAAGGCAGCAATTATGCCTTGACGAAGCGTGCTGTCATCGTCAGCCTCATCTCCTATGCTGTGGGCTGTATGTTTGGTCGCTATTCCCTTGATGTGCCGGGAC
>CAYVVW010000034.1:0-15964 GCA_964455335.1 uncultured Marvinbryantia sp. | reverse complement strand
TCGGTCGCCTCCTGCAGGGCGCTGCGGATCTGGCTCTCCTGCTCCTTGACATCCGTCACGTCCTGGATCGCCATGACATAATTGCCCTCTTCGCAATTCCTGCGCCGAAGAATCGAGATGTGCTCCCATCTCCGCTGGTTCATGTCGATCTGGTATTCGTACTGCAGGTAGGGGGTCTGGTCCGTCAAATGGCGCGCCAGATATTCCCGCGTAAGCACCTGGTCCATCGTCTCGCCCTGCCCGTTGTCCGAGCGGTACTTCGGGGACATGTAGTGCAAAAGCTCGCTCAGCGCCCCGCTGTGGCTTAGGTTCTCCAGGTTTTTGCCCACGTATTTGTAGGTATTTTCCTGGAAGTTGACCAAGACGAAGCGGGAAAACAGCTGCGCCGTGCTGTCGATGATGTCGGAAAACTCGTCGTTTTTGCTCTCCAAAAATTTTCCCTGCCTGTGGTACTTGACCATGATGTAGATGAGATAGGCGACAAAGACCGCCAAAAGGCGCCCCTCCAGCCAAATGCCGCTGGAGTTGGCGGTTCGAATCATCTCATTGGTCACGGACGCGGGCAGGATTTGCACCAGCATCCACTCCCCCTCTTCCATGGCCGTGACATAGGCGCAGTTCTCCCCCTCGTCGCTGCGAAAATTGATGGTGGAAAAATCGATGTCATTCGTGTCGTCTAAGACCAAGTCGAGTTTTTCGCGCTCCTGCAAGGTGATGCGCCCGCCCTGCACGAGGTTGTCCCGAAAGTTCCCCGTCTGCGCCTCGTCGCCATAGGAAAGGATGATGTCGCCGTTGCGCTCGATGAGGCAAGCGCTCGTCTCGATGCCAAAATACTTGTTTGAGAGCGTTTTGTAGATGGTCGTGTCCTGCAAATTCCCGCACAGGACGCCGATGATCTCCTGGTCGTGGAACAGCGGCGCGTAAAACAGCATCTCCGTAGTGTGCGTAAAGGGGGCGTCGTACAGGATGGCCTTGCCGCTCCTGCCCTGCATCCCCTGACGGAAAAACTCCAGGTCCGGCAAAGTCCCCGTGTCGCCGCCTGACGTGAGGATTTGGCGATCCGCCGAGATAAACTCCACCATGTCAAAATTGCTGTGCCCCTCGATGTGGCGCAAAACGGAAACGTCCACATCCGCCGTCTCCAAAATCGTCCCATACAAGTCGGCGCTGATGCCGATGTTGTTGTGCGCCGCCGCGATGATCTCGCTGATGCGGTCGCGCGTCTGGCGCGTGGAGTCCTCGATGATGCTGTTGTTTTGCTCGATCACGCGCTTGCGGTTGTCGTTCATAAAATCAAAAAATGCCCAAGAAATCACAAAAAACAAAACGATGGAAAATGCGATTTCAAACAAGGTATCGTTTTTCTGTTTCTTCCCGACATCTTTCATGAGAATCCGATCCTTCCCCTTTCTTCGCCTGTCACCAAACGCCCTATGGCACGCGCGCGACGATCTCGCCTTGCCTTTTGTAGATGCTGCCGGGGGCAACCACGCCCCGCACGCACGAAAGCGGGTAGATTTGCGCGCCCGCCCCGATGACAGTCCCGGGGTTTAGCACGGAGTTGCAGCCGACCTCCACCCGGTCGCCCAGCATGGCACCGCACTTTTTCAGCCCCGTGGCGATCTCCTCCTTTCCATCCCTGACCACAACCAGAGTCTTGTCCGACTTGACGTTGGAGGTGATGCTGCCCGCCCCCATGTGCGCGCGGTATCCCAGGATGGAATCCCCCACGTAATTGTAGTGGGGCACTTGCACAAAATTAAACAAGACCACGTTTTTTAGCTCTGTGGAATTGCCGACCACCGCGTGTGCCCCGACGATGGCATTGCCCCTGACATATGCGCAATGGCGCACCTCGGCCTCCCGATCGATGATGGCGGGGCCTTGCAGAAAAGCGGTCGCGGCGACTTTCGCGCTTTTGGCGATCCAGACCCCCTCCTGCGCCTGCTCATACTCCCGCGCGTCGAGCGACTGGCCCAGTTTTTGGATAAATGCACCGATGTTCGGCAATACCTCCCAGGGGTACGTCACCCCCGCAAAAAGCTCCCTTGCAATCGTCTCCTCTAGCGTAAACAGGCGGCAAACCTTGGCCGTTTCCATTTGCGACTCCCTCCTCGTCTGATCCGTAATCCCTTTTGATGCCGAAAGTTCTCCCGTCTTTCGCCCATGCCTCACTGCCGCCGCGGCGGCTTTTCCTCTTTTGGCCGCGCGTCCTTGTAGTGCGCCGCGGCCTCGTCAAAGAGCTGGCGCAAACGCGCCTGCTGGTTTGACGCGAGCACCCCCTGCGTATGGCCGCGGATAAACCGCTCCAGCTTCCCCATGTATTCCTCCGGCGTGATCTCGCCGTTTGCCACATAGGCCAGCCCTTTTTCCCAGCTCGCCGTAAGGTCCGGGTTGAGCAAGGACCGGATGGACACGCCGACCACGTCAAAGACCATCTCCCCCAGGAGCGTCGGCGTGAGGATCTGGGTCTTTTTGTTGAGCGAAAGGTACTTGTTCGCGACAAGTTTTTTCAAAATCTCGGCGCGCGTGGCGCTCGTCCCGATGCCGCTCCCGCGGATTTGCTCCCGAAGCTGCTCATCCTCTATCAGCTGCCCTGCATTTTCCATAGCCAGGATCATCGACCCGGAATTGTACCGCTTGGGCGGCGCGGTCTCGCCCTCCTTGATCGCGAAGCGATCCACCGCGAGGCGCGACCCCTTTTTCAAGCCGCTGATGGCCTCCAAAATCTCCGCGTCCTCCGACGCGTCTTTCTGGGAGGGGTCTTTTGCCACGATGAGGTACCCCTTGGACTCCAGCACTTTTTTCGCGGCAAAAAAATGCTCCTGCCCAATGGCGGCCTCGATGCCCACCTTCCGGTAGACGGCGGGCGGGTAAAAGATGCCCAAAAACCGCCGCCAGATGAGATCATACACTTTGGCGGAAATCTCCGGAAGCCTGGCAAGCGCGCCAAGCCCCTGCCCCGTCGGGAGAATCGCGTAGTGGTCCGTTATCTGCTTGTCGTCCACGTAGCGCGTCTTTTCGATGCCCTGCCAGAGGCGTTTGTCCAGCACCTCCCGCGCAAATTCCGCCGCGGGCGGGTGGGCGCACAGCCCCTTTACGTTTTTCCAGATCTCCTTTGCAGCCGCCGTGGAGAGGACGCGGGCGTCGGTCCGCGGGTAGGTGACGAGTTTTTTCTCGTAGAGCTCCTGCACCGTGGCAAGCGTCTCGTCGGGGCTTCTCTTAAAGAGCCGCGCGCACTCATTTTGCAGCTCCGCCAGATTAAAGGGCAGGGGCGGATGTTTGTTTTCCCGCTTGCGCTCCACGCGCGCGACTTGCGCGACAACTGGCCGCTCCTCTGACAAAGCGTCGATCAGGCCTTGCGCGTCTGCGCGCCTGTGAAAGCCGTTTTCCTTGTAAAGCGCGGGGGATTGGAAATAGCGGGACCCCTCCACCGCGCGAAATTCCGCCTCGAGCAGCCGATCCTTTGCCGCAAGGAGCGCCACCACCCGATAAAAGGGGGTCTTGACAAACTGGCGTATCTCCCGCTCGCGGCGCACGACCATGCCGAGCACACACGTCATCACGCGGCCGACGGAGATGACGGCATAGCGCGTGTTTTGGCGGCGGGCGATGGCATCCCCATATTTGAGCGTCAAAAGCCTGGAGAAATTGATGCCCATCAGGTAGTCCTCTTTTGCGCGCAAAAAAGCCGCGTTGGCGAGGTCGTCATAGGCGGACAACTCTTTTGCCTCGCGGATGCCGCGCAAGATCTCCTCCTCGGTCTGCGAGTCGATCCACACGCGCTTGCGCGTTTTCGCCCCGATGTCCACCCCCGCCTGCTTCTCCACCAGGCGGTAGATGTATTCCCCCTCCCGCCCCGAGTCGGTGCAGACATAGATGGTGTCCACGTCCGATCGGCCAAGCAGCGCGCTGACCACGCGAAACTGCCGCGCAACGCCCGGGATGACCTCGTAGCGAAACTCTTCCGGCAAAAAGGGAAGCGTCGCGAGACTCCATTTCTTATATTTTTCGTCGTAGGCCTCCGGGTAACTCATCGTGACCAAATGCCCCACGCACCAGGTGATCAGGACATGCTCTCCCTCCAGGTAGCCGTCCCTTCTTGCGGTCTTTTCCTTTAACGCCTTTGCAAACTCTTGCGCGACACTCGGTTTTTCCGCAATAAACAGCGCTTTTCCCATTCCCTCGCACCCATCACGCGCGCAGCCCGCGCCTGCAAAATGTATATCTCCCAAATCCGAAACAGACAAATCCCGCCACAAGAAAACACGCGCAGCCGACGACAGACAAGATGTCCCCCGTGGCAAACCACTCCTGGCGGAACAGGCTAAAAAACGTCAAAAATTGCAAAAAGAACAGGTTCCCCGCCCAGTAGTACGCCACATAAATGGCATAAAAGAGCGCAAGGACGCCCGCGCTCGCAAGCCAGAAAAAGACCGGGCTTTCGCTCTTTGGAAGGCACGCGACAAGGTAGCACCACCCGCCCGCGAAAAACTGCAGGCACATGCCGCCCAGGTTGAGACCGACATAAGCCTCCTGCTCCCAGACACCCGTCAGGTCATAGACGTGGAGCAGGCAGCCAAGCAGCATGGACGGCACAAAAAGCGCGACATTTGCGACGACCAAAAAGACCGCCTTTGTGGCAAGGATGGCCTCGGGGGCGATGGCGGTCGAAAAGAGGAAGGTCATCGTCCGCTCGTCCTCGCAGCGCTTCAGCACGGAATGGGCCAGCACCGCCTGCATCGCCATGGGCAGGATCACCACGGGGATCGTGTCCCAAAAAATGTCGGAAATGTCGATCAGGCGCATGTTGCGTATCACGGCCGCAAGCAGCAGGGAAAGCGCCTGCCCGCAGCCGCAGATTGCCAGCGTCTTTTGGTTGATGCGAAAATCCTGCTTGAAAATGGCAAAGCTAAACATGTAGGACTCCCCCATAGATGTGCTTGAACGTCTCCTCCAGGCTCAAGGGAACCGGCTCTATGCTGGTGACGTGGTAATTTGCCAAGGCGCGCACAAGCGGCAGCAATTCGCCCCTGACAGACACCACCAGGTTGCGGTCCTTCATGCTCTTTACCTCAAAAGGCTCTTTGGAAAACTGCATGGCGCCGCGCGCGCTGTCAAATTGCACCAGATAGTTGCGGTACATATTTTCGCGCATACTCTCGATGTCGCCCAGATACAAAAGGTTTCCCTTGTCCAAAAGCCCGACGCGGTCGCACGTCAAATCCGCCGCGTCCACCTGGTCAGAGGAGAGCAGCACCATCTTGCCCCGCTCTTTTTCTTCGAGAATGATGTCCACCATGGCGCTGCGCGACTTGCTGTCCAGGTTGCGGAAAGGGTTATCCAAAAGAACCACGGGGGGATCGTGCATCAGCGCGGCCAAAATTCCCACCTTTTGCACGTTTGCGGAGCGCATGGCGCCGATCTTCGCGTCCAAGTCCAAGTCCAGCTTGCGCGAAATGTCAAAGAGCCGCTCCAAATTGCGCATACCGCGCATCTGCGCAAGCGACAGCAAAAACTGCCTGCCCGTCAGCACGGGGGAAAGCGAAAAATTGTCCGGCAAAAAGCCGATCATCCGGTGCAGCTGCCGCGCGGCGTGCCGGCAGTCCTTGCCATTGATCGCGCAGCGGCCCTTTGTCGGCTCCTCAAATCCCATCAGCAGGCGAAACGCCGTCGTCTTTCCCGCCATGCCAGATCCAATGAGGCCGAACACCTCCCCCGCCTCCACTTCAAAGGAGAAGTCAAAAATGCCTTTCCCATCGGCAAAGCGTTTTGTCAGGTTCTTAAATCGAATCATGCCGCACTCACTTTACTCACACCCAAGACACGCGTCCCAACGTCATGCTTTTTCGTGCAAGCACGAAACGCATGACCTTTTGACGCTCGTGTCATGTCATTTGAAACCGATGTATCCGAGCTCCTTTAGGCACTCCGCGCACAGGATGGCCCCGCCCGCCGCGCCGCGCACGGTATTGTGGGAAAGGCCGACAAACTTGTAGTCAAACAGCGTGTCCGCTCGCAGCCTGCCAATGGTGACCCCCATGCCATGTTCGTAGTCCACGTCCAGGCGCACCTGCGGGCGGTCGTCCTGCGAAAGGTAGCGCAAAAACTGCTTCGGCGCGCTCGGCAGGTTTTTCTCCTGCGGAAACGCGCGAAAACTGGCCAGGCGCGCGATCAATTCCTCTTTTGACGGCTTTTTCGCAAAGCGCACAAAGACCGCGGCCGTGTGCCCATCCAAAACAGGCACGCGGACGCATTGGCTCGTGATGGCGGGCCCCGCCGCCTTTTCTATTTTTCCATCCCGCACGTCGCCCCACAGGCGCAGCGGCTCCTGCTCCGACTTTTCCTCCTCGCCGCCGATGTAGGGGATGACATTTCCCTCCATCTCCGGCCAGTCGCGAAACGTCCTGCCCGCGCCCGAGATCGCCTGGTAGGTGGTGACAGCCACTTCCGTCGGCACGAACTCCCGCCATGCCGTGAGCGCGGGCGCGTAACTTTGGATGGAGCAATTTGGCTTGACCGCCACAAATCCCCGCTTCGTGCCAAGGCGCGCCCTCTGGTATGGGATCACGCGAAAATGGTCGGGGTTGATCTCCGGGACTACCATCGGCACGTCCGGCGTCCAGCGGTGCGCGCTGTTATTGGAGACGACCGGGGTCTCCGTCTTTGCATAAGCGTCCTCGATGGCGCGGATCTCCCCTTTTTCCATGTCCACAGCGGAAAATACGAAATCCACGCAGGACGCCACTTTTTCCACATCTTTTACATCCAAAACGGCCATGTCCCTGACAGATGCCGGCATGGCCTCCTCCAGCTTCCAACGGCCGCCTGCCGCCTCCCAATAGGTCTTGCCTGCGCTTCGCGCGCTCGCGGCCAGCGCGGCCACCGCAAACCAGGGATGGCCCTCTAACAGCGTCACAAAGCGCTGCCCCACCATGCCAGTCGCGCCAAGGATGCCCACTCGCAACTTTTTTTCCATAATGTCCTCCTCGTCCTACCCGTCTGCCGTACTGCTTTCGGACTGCAACCATCCCGATGAACTGCCGCGTCGCGGGGTCGTTCTGCCGTGAACGACAAGCGTATTTACCGTTTGCCGTATAGTCTACCATATTTTTTTATAGATCGCAACCTGTGATTCGCCCAAGTCGCCACGATGATTCGCGATGATTCGCGATGATTCGACGATGATTCGCCCGAGTCGCCACGATGATACCATGATGCCATGATGCCATGATGCCACCACGACACCAGCATGGCTGTCCGAAAACTTCCGTGCGGCCATCGACCCCAACCATTTTTTCATTCTTTCGCCGATCCGAGGGATGCGCCTTTATGGGAAAATACGCACCCGCAGTAATCCTGCCGGTACAGCCCATATTGGCGCGACAGCTCCGTGGAGCGCAAAAACCCGTTCTTTTTTTTGAAGTCCGAGGGAAGCCAGGGCACGCCGTACCAATCGGCGAGCGCCTCCCCGATTTGGTTGATTTGCGCCGCGTCCTTTCGGGGGCTGATGGTCAATGTGGTGCAAAAAAAATCTGCGCCCACCCTTTTCGCAAGCCTGGCCGTCTTTGCAAGACGCACGGAAAAACACCGCCTGCAGCGTGCGCCGCCCTCCGGCGCGCCCTCCAAGCCGCGCGATGCCCTGTAAAAAACGTCCGGCTCATAGTCGCCCAAGACAAACGAAACGGGGCGCGCCGTCGGCAGCTCCCTTAAAAACCGCTCCTGTTCCCTTGCCCTGCGCCAATACTCCCCGTCGGGCGCGATATTGGGATTATAAAAAAATACCGTGACACGAAAGTAGCGGGACAACTGCTCGACCACGGCGCTGCTGCAGGGGGCGCAGCAACTGTGCAATAGCAGGGAAGGCGCGCGGCCTTGCAGTCCTTCGGCCAGATGCGCAAATTCCCGCTGGTAATTGCGCCTGTTTTCATTTCGCTGCGTGCCCATCAAATCCCTCCCTACCCTGGCATCCTAGTATATCAAAAGATTTTTGGAATTACAACGGCATCTGGGCAAAAAGATCCCCCACGGTGAATTGACAAATGAAATATCTAGTACTAGAATATTTGAGAAAGTTTTTTTGGAAAGGATGATGCGTATGATACGAAACTTGCTCAGCTGCCTGGGAGAGTACAAGAAGCCCTCCCTGCTCGCCCCCATAACCGTCGCCATCGAGGTGGTTTTGGAAGTGTGCATCCCATTTCTGATGGCGCGCCTGATCGACTTTGGCATTTCGACCGGCGACATGGACCAGATCCTGCACTATGGCGCGCTCCTTGTGCTGGCCGCGGCGGCTTCCCTGACATTCGGCGCGCTCTCCGGCCACTATGCCGCCATCGCGAGCGCGGGCTTTGCCAAGAACCTGCGCAAAAAGATGTTTTACAAGGTACAGGAGTTTTCCTTTACCAACATTGACCGCTTTTCCACGTCCAGTCTTGTCACGCGCCTGACCACGGATGTGACAAATGCGCAAAATGCCTTCCAGATGGTCATCCGCATTGCCGTGAGGGCGCCGATCATGCTCATCTCGTCTTTTACGATGGCCTGCAATATCCACTTTCGGCTCGCCTCCATTTTTTTGGCCGTCCTGCCGTTCCTCGCCCTCATCCTCTGTTGCGTCATCCGCGTCGCGCACCCCATTTTCATGCGCGTCTTTGAGATGTATGACAACCTCAACAATGTGGTGCAGGAAAACGTGCACGGCATCCGCGTGGTGAAGTCGTTTGTCCGCGAGGATTATGAGGAGGAGAAGTTTCGCAAAATCTCCGGCGACATCTACCGCGATTTCAATAGAGTCGAGAAAATCCTCGCCTTTAACGGGCCGTCCATGCAATTGTGCGTCTATGCCTGCATGCTTTTTGTCTCATGGGTCGGCGCGCACCTGGTCGTCTCAAGGGATATTTCCACGGGGCAGCTCACGTCCATGTTTACCTATATCATGCAGACGTTGATGAGCCTGATGATGCTCTCGATG
Source organism: uncultured Marvinbryantia sp. (assembly GCA_964455335.1). Taxonomy (GTDB): domain Bacteria; phylum Bacillota; class Clostridia; order Lachnospirales; family Lachnospiraceae; genus Marvinbryantia. Next base: position 6,990 of record CAYVVW010000034.1, on the reverse strand, counting down.
ATTTTCGTCAACCTGATTATGTCGCGCGCCTCGCTCACGCGCATCAACGAGGTGCTGACGGAGACGCCCGACATCCGCGACACGGATGACCCCGTGCGGGAAGTCGCGGACGGCAGCATCTGCTTTGACCACGTCTCTTTTAGTTATGCAAACGACCCGGACAAGCTGTGCCTAAAGGACATCCACTTCTCCATCCCGTCCGGCGCGACCATCGGCATCATCGGCGGCACAGGCAGCGCAAAGAGCACGCTTGTGCAGCTGATTCCGCGCCTATACGACGTGACAGCCGGATCTTTGCGCGTGGGCGGCGTGGACGTGCGCGCATACGACCTGACCGTCCTGCGGGACGCGGTGTCCATGGTGCTGCAAAAAAATGAATTGTTTTCCGGCACGATCAAGGAAAATTTGCGCTGGGGCAACAAGGACGCGACCGACGAGGAACTCGTCCACGCCTGCCGCCTCGCGCAGGCAGACGAGTTTGTGCGCGATTTCCCCGACGGGTATGACACGCACATCGAGCAGGGGGGCGCGAACGTCTCCGGCGGCCAAAAGCAGCGCCTTTGCATTGCGCGCGCGCTTTTGAAAAAACCGAAGATCCTGATATTGGATGACAGCACTTCCGCGGTGGACACGCGCACGGACGCGCGCATCCAAAAGGCGTTTGCCGAGGAGATCCCCCACACCACCAAGCTGATCATCGCGCAGCGCATCTCCTCTGTCCAGCACGCGGACCAGATTCTGGTGCTGGACAATGGGCAGATCTCTGCCGTCGGCACGCACGAGGAGCTGCTTGAGACAAGCACCATCTACCAGGAAGTCTACGCGTCACAGGTGAAAGGGGGAACAAGCGATGGCCAGTAAACGCGAACAGCAGAACATGGCGCGCGCCATGTCGGGAAAGGCCCGCAGGACCATGATGCGGGAAACCGATTCCCTGGGGTCTTTCAAACGGCTCTTTGGGTATATCAAAAAAGACTACCCCGTCCAGATGGTAGCCGTCATTGTCTTTATTTTTCTAAATGCCGTCACGGGGGTGGTCGCCTCGCTGTTTTTGCGCGTGCTGATCGACGACTACATTACGCCCCTGCTGTCCTCGGCCGTCCCGGACTACGCGCCGCTCTTTCGCACGCTGTGCGTGATGGCGCTGATCTACCTCACCGGCGTGCTATGCGGGTTTTTCCAGCAGCGCATGATGGTCACGATCTCACAGGGCGTGCAAAAAGACATCCGCGACGAGATGTTTGCGCACATGCAGACCCTGCCCATCCGCTATTTTGACACGCACGCGTTTGGCGACATCATGAGCCGCTACACCAACGACACCGACACCCTGCGGCAGATGCTCTCCCAGAGCCTGACGCAGATCCTCTCATCCGCCATCACGATTGTGTCCGTCACCATCGCCATGATCGGGACGAGCGTTTACCTCTTTTTGGTCGTGCTGGCATCTGTCGGCTTTATGTTATTCGTCACGGGGAAAATCGCCGGGAAAAGCGGCAGTTACTTCATCCGCCAGCAAAATTCCCTCGGCGCGACCAACGGTTATGTGGAAGAGATGATCAATGGGCAAAAAGTGGTGAAAGTGTTCAATTATGAGCGCAGATCCGAGGAGGCGTTTGACAGGCTCAATGAGGAATTGTGCGAAAATGCCACCAACGCAAACCGCTTCGCCAACATCCTCATGCCCATCATGAACAATTTGGGGAACTTGCAATATGTCATCCTGGCCATCGTGGGCGGCGTGCTGGCCATGCACGATATCGGCGGTGTCACCATCGGCATCATCGCGAGTTTTTTGCAGCTGTCCAAGTCCTTTACCAACCCGATTGGGCAGATCTCGCAGCAATTCAACTCCATCGTGATGGCCCTTGCGGGCGCGGGGCGCATTTTCCAGCTGATGGACGAGCCATCGGAGGAGGACGGCGGGTACGTGACGCTCGTGCAGGCGACGTGCGAGAACGGCGTCCTCGCGGAGACCGACGCGCACACGGGCATGTGGGCCTGGAAGCACCAGCACGGCGACGGCACGCTGACTTATACAAAGATGGAGGGCGACGTGCGCTTTTATGACGTGGACTTTGCCTACGAGCCAAACAAAGTCGTCCTGCACAACATCTCGCTTTACGCGAAGCCCAGCCAAAAGATTGCCTTTGTCGGCGCGACAGGCGCGGGGAAAACGACCATCACCAACCTGATCAACCGCTTTTACGACCTGGCGGATGGCAAAATCCGCTACGACAACATCAACATCAACAAGATCAAAAAGCCGGATCTGCGCCGTTCCCTTGGGATGGTGCTGCAGGACACCAACCTGTTTTCCGGCACCATCCTGGAAAATATCCGCTACGGGAAGCTCGACGCGACCGACGAGGAAGTCTATGCGGCGGCAAAAATCGCCAACGCGCACGACTTCATCCAGATGCTGCCAAACGGCTACCAGACCGTCATCACGGGGAATGGCGGCGAGCTGTCGCAGGGGCAGCGCCAGCTGCTCTCCATCGCGCGCGCGGCGATCTCCGACCCGCCCGTCATGATTTTGGACGAGGCGACTTCGAGCATCGACACGCGCACCGAGGCCATCGTGCAAAAAGGCATGGACGCGCTCATGAAAGGCCGCACGGTCTTTGTCATCGCTCACCGCCTCTCCACCGTGCGCAACGCCGATGCCATCATGGTCCTCGACCACGGGCGCATCATCGAGCGCGGCACGCACGAGGAACTCCTCGCCCTGAAGGGGAATTACTACCAGCTCTACACGGGAGCGTTTGAATTGGAGTAAGGAGTAAGATACCTTCCCATCGATATGATTCTGCGCATCAGCGGACTGTCCTCTGTGGAATTGGACGCGCTCACACAAACTCAGTGAAGCAGCCGCCTAGCGGGTGACTTTTGGACTTCAAACGGGCCTTTTATCCGTCGCATGGCACGATGTTCCATCGTGCCATCGTGGGAATGGGCTTTCCTACCTTGGCATCCTGAAATAGTATAGGATTTGTATAGGTAAGGTAGCATAGGATTCGTATAGGATAGGATAGCAGTACTGCGAATGGAGGTGCGCTATGAGCGATAAGGTTCTTGTGAAACGCACGGCATTACTGAGGATATGATCGAGATTGTCACGCTTGAAAATGTCCTCACCGACAATATCTACAACGACCTCGGGTTCACCGTGGGCGACCGGCTGCTGATCCTCGTCGAGGCGCAAAGCACTTGGTCCGTCAACATCATCGTCCGCGCCCTTTTGTATCTGGCGCAGACCTACCACGACTACGTCGTGAAAAGGGGGTTCAACTTGTACGGCAAGCGGAAGATTTCCATCCCAAAGCCGGAGCTGTTCGTCATTTACACCGGGGAGCAAGCGATCGACAAGGATTCCATCTCCTTGTCAGAGGAGTTTTTCGGCGGTGAGCCATCCGATTTGGAGATCACCGTCCATGTGCTGACGGACGGAAAGAAAGGCGACATCCTCTATCAATATGTGGCATTTACAAAGGTGCTCGACGAGCAAGTGCGGCTCCATGGGCGCACACTGGAGGCCATACAAGAGACGGTGCGCATTTGCAAGGAGCACGACATTTTAAAGGAGTATTTGTCTGAACATGAGCAGGAGGTGCGGAACATTATGATCTCATTATTCGATAACGACCAGATCGTGGAAGCCTACTCAAAGGAACGGTATGAAGAAGGGCTTGCCGAGGGGCGCACGGAAGGCCGCGCCGAAGGGCTTACACAAGGCCGCGCCGAAGGGCTTACGCAAGGCCGCGCCGAGGGGCTTACGCAAGGCCGCGCCGAGGGCGAAAAGCATAGTGCCATTGAAACGGCAAAAAAGATGCTTAAGGAAGCCCTTCCCATCGATTTGATTCTGCGCATCAGCGGACTGTCCTCTGTGGAATTGGACGCGCTCATGCGGCACGGTTGATTCCCGTTACGAAATTCAGCCCCTCTCATATCTCAGATATGGGAGGGGTGAATTCTGGTGCTGCTTGACCAAGCAATGCCAGAGTCCTCCGATCCTTTTGCCCTTTAAAGAATTTTTTCAGCACTCGCTGAAACACATCTATTTCCGGAGCAGCCTCAGCAAATAAGGTCATGGAAGATCGAAGGCTTCTGCAAGTCCATCCATACCGTAGAATTTAGATGCAGGGCTAAAGCCTAACCCTTTTATCTGCGGAAAAACATACCATATCCAGTGGTTGTATTTATGCCCCTCTTTTATTTCAGAGAGCACTGTTTCATAATTGAGATTCTGTGCTTTCAAAAACCTGTCTAAATCGTACATAGCAACATCTCCTTATTTCAACGAGAACAATATGTTTCCGGTATAATCCGTTCCTGCCGCTTGATCAAATGCGCCAACGATTCTTGACACTGTTTCCAGAATATTTGCGGCAGACATGAACTGACGAATATAAATATTATCTGTCACATGGGCAAAAAGTGTGTTAGCAGAATAATCATGCCCGTCATCTTCGATTCCAAAAGCAGATATCCTATCAGGATTCGCTATATTCACAAAAACATCGTGATTCTCCTTGTTCAGCAGGCCACATAAAATCGGCAATATATCTGCCCAATAATTTATAGAAAACTCATGGTCACCTATCAAGAGCATTGCAGGTTTCGTATATGCAAATTGTGTGGTATCTTCTCCGAGCGTATGCAAGGTAGCTGGTACTGCCTTGTGGTTTTGATACTGTGACGGAAGCTGCCATATCATGAGAGCATCCTCTGCCAGTTTCCTGGATCTGTCATTGATTTCCGTAATCTGCCACTGGTCATACTCATCTATATGTGTTGTATAGTAGAACTTCGACTGCTTATAAATCGACTTCTTTTCACGAAAACTCTTATTGGACATCTCTCCATTGTAATTTGTAAGAGCAAGATTCCCTAATCTATGCAGAGATGATTCATAATTCTCCATTGTCTCCTTTGAAAGATAAATCTTCCACTGCGCAGTAAGTGTCTGCGGCATAATATGCTCAATGGTCAATGACTCATCATCAAATGGCGGTAATCCCTTTGGGAATGGCGAATAAGCCTCCATGGTGTACAAAAGGCACTTTGTGCCGCGGCTACGGAGTGTCTGATACAGATCCTTGTGTTCCAATGCATCCATAAATTCCGCATCCGAAGGAAATGCATAAGAACCCTTACCGGCGGTAATTGCTTTCCAGAACGCATCTACGAAATTGCTGTAATCCGTTATTTCATCAAGCCGGAGCATCACATTTCCTGCAAACTGCCTATTGATGCCCTGTGCCTTGCAGATTCTCGCACGGAAGGTAAGTGACGAAATACCATCAACAACCACGTTAAGCATCGTATCATCTATCAGTTTCCGGTGATACATATCAAAGATGTATAACAACAAACTTCGCGCCTTACTTGAATCGTTAATGGACAGTAGGAAATACAGCTTCTTTCTGATGGATGTTTCCTTATCCAGATTCACACTATCCGAAAAAAGGAAATTTTTGTATATAGAGGCACAAGCTTTCAGATCCGCGAAGCAGTTAAAAATTTTATCATGGATTGTTTCATAAGGCAGTGACAGATAATAATCCTTGAAAGCCACATACAAACTTTTTTCTGTGATATGGCTTCTTCTGCCATTCATTGTTATGGCATCACTTCGCTTCCTGAATACAAGATAATCAACGAAAAAATGTTCCATTCGATCAACTCCAATGGAATCCTCAATCTGGCTCCAGTACTGCTCATAGAGTTCTGTCTGCTCATCATGCGCGAACTGCATTAGGAAATAGTTTCTGAGCAGGTCAACATTTGTGAGGTCAAGTCCCGTAGAATTAAGGCTCTCAAATATCTCCTGCGGATTCTCCTGTTGAATCTCCAACTCAATAATCGTAAGACTACGAAGCGCCTCGAGAATATCTCCCACCGAACCCCCTTTGGCAGCATATTCGGCAATTAGCTCTCCGAAAAGAAGGTAGTTCTGGTAAATTCTGGAGTTTTTCTGTGTCAATGTAAGCCTATTCTCCACCTCATCCTTATCGTTATCAAGAAGGATGTGGTATACCGCATCATCCCTCTTGTTGAGATGCAGTTTGTACTTTAAAAAGTCATTATCAATTCCACGACCTTTGTTATACAGATATTGATCATTAATCTCGTCTCTGTTGTCCTCGTCTTGGTCAAAATCATAGATAGCCTTAAGCATAAGGGTGATACTTGTCAATCTCTGCTGCCCGTCAATGATCGAGCGTTCGTGGCTACTGTAAACCTTAAAGCAGATGATCCCTAAAAAATGTTCCCTTCCGGAGTCGACAATACCGATGATGTCATGGAAAAGTTGTTTGCAGTTGTCGTTCTTCCAGTCATAGTTCCTCTGATATACAGGAACAACGAACACCGTCTTAGGTGCCCCCAGGAACTCCTCAATGTTATTATTATGTGCCTGCATTACTTTTTCTCCTTTGATTTTGGACATTATCGCCACTATGGTAAATCATAATTTTACGCCTTTTTAATCGGGTGTCTGATGACAGTTTTCCAATTCTCTGGAGCAACCTTTCTTGCATCAGACATATAAATTTCGTGATGCAACCTATCTTTGTTCATATCATTAACATATCCATTCTGCTCTAAATAATCATCCATAAGTGCAACAGTTGCTGGCTCATCATCGAAAGAGCCTAAGTGCATAATTTGAACACACAACCCTTCGTCAATCGTAAGATACTCTGCTGACAAGCAATCAAGTTTTTTCTTTTTCGTTGCCATTTCTACAGCCCAATCAAAATCCGCTTTAGAAATAAAATCAGGCAAACGAATAACAGAAATCCAGTTGAAAGCAGATTTGTTTGTATAATCTACGCCCTCAACATCATCCTGCCACCAAAAGCCTTCAAGTGGTGGTACAACATACTCAAAGAAGCCCTCAATTTTATAATCGGTCTTATAACTCATTTTCAATGTATATGATACCAGGGTAGAAAGCCCTTTCCCACGACATGCTTGCATGTCGGT
>CAYVVW010000033.1:0-15996 GCA_964455335.1 uncultured Marvinbryantia sp. | reverse complement strand
GCCTCGTCCTGCGTCAGGCCGACGCTGGCGATCTCGGGATCGGTGTAGACACAGCCGGGCACATAGCGTGTGTCAAATGGCATGGGCGCTCCCGCCATGTGATGCACGGCATTGACCGCCTGCGCGGTCGCGGCATGTGCGAGCATACTTCCGCCTGCCACATCTCCGGCGGCGTAGATATTTTCCACACTTGTGCGCCCATATGCGTCGGTGATCACCTGCCCGCGCTCCATAGTTACCCCGAAGCCATCCGCAAACAAGCCCTTTGTGCAGGCTTTTCGCCCTGTCGCGATCAATATGCCGTCCGCCACCGCTTCTTTTTCTGTCTCTTTTTCCAGGAAATGGCAAATGCGCCTTCCACCGGCCCCCTTTTCGATGCGTGCCACGCGCGATCCAGTGTGGATGTCAACGCCCCTCTTTTTGAGAATCATCTTCAGATTTTGCGAAATCTCTCTGTCCATGTTCGCCAAAATCCGATCCAAAAATTCGATCACCGTCACCTGGCATCCAAGCCAGCTGTAAATCGACGCAAACTCCATGCCAATCACGCCGCCGCCAACGATGATCAGGCTTGGGTACGCCGTTGTTTTCTCCAAAAGCGCATCGCTCGTCAGCACGCCCGCAAGCTCCGTACCCGGAATCGGGGGAAGCGCGGGTTCTGAGCCTGTGGCAATTAGAATGTTTTTCGCACACAATTCCTGCGCAATTTCCGTTTCCATTTCCGCATCCTTGTGCGGATCTGCCTGTTGCTCCGTCTCGCCTGCCTGCAAACCTACGCTTTCGGACGGTTGCCCTGCCTCGCCTGTCTGCTGGAAAATGCGCACGGTATGCGCATCCGCGATCACCGCGCGCCCCGCCACCGTGGCCACTTTGCTTTTCTTTAACTGTGTGGCAATCCCATCCTGCAGTTTTTGCACCACTTCCCGCTTGCGCGTCTGCATCCGCCCCATGTCAAAGGATGGGTTGTCCGCAAAAACGCCGAACTTTTCCGCATCTTGTATCTGCGCAAATAATTCCGCCGCGTGCAGGATGGTCTTGGTCGGGATGCACCCACGATTCAAGCAAGTTCCGCCCAATTCCCTTTTTTCCACCAAAACCGTCCGCATGCCCAGCTTTGCCGCTTCCAGGGCAGCCGTATAGCCCGCGGGGCCTGCGCCAATCACCGCCAAATCATAGGGTTCTTGCATTTTATAGGATTCTTGCATTTTCCCATTCCTCCCAAGTGCCTAAGCGATGTTCCTCGCTGTTTCTGAAGTTTTTCTTTTTATCACAAACGATACGCAAACGATAAAGGCAATTTTTTGTTCGTTTGCGTTCACACAACGGAGCATCATGCCAGCTACTCGGTGATATGATATTGCGGTAAAAAGTGTTCCACTGCGTGTATTTTCATGCGGGACGCACTGCCAAATGGGCGCACCGTCATGTGGAAGTGCCGTCATATGCGCGCCACCAAATGGATGTCCTATCGGCATCTTATATGCACGCCGTCAAATGGATGTCCTATCGGCATCTTATATGCGCGCCATCAAACGAATTGTGTGACCCATGTCTGGATTTCTCGCTTGATGTCTCCGTCCTGGGTGCGCAGGCCATCGATTTGCCGCGCCATGCTTTCCCGATCATAGCGGCAGCCGAGGAGTAACCGCTCGATTTGCTCCGCCAGCGACGCGTCCATGGCATCTGTGTATACTTTGATGTCCTGGATTTTGCCGGACACAATTTGCAATTGCACATCCAAAGAACCCCAGGCGAACCGCTGCTCCCATTCGTTCTGGAAGGAGATTTTGCTGCCGTATTTCCACTCCCACGAGGCAAATCTTTGCTCGGCCTGTTCGATTTTTCTCCAATCCAGGCGCGTTTCTGGAAATTCCTCCGCCACCTGCCCATAGACCTGGGAAAATGCCCCTGCAAGCGCCTGCCCCAATCGCGCGATTGTCAGATCCGGCCGCAGGCTTTTGAGGTTCACCGTCCTGGATTTGACCGATTGCACGCCATTGGATTTGAGCTTCGCGTCGGAGACTTGCAAATACTCGGACATTTGTTTTTGGTCGACATCCAAGAGAAGCGTTCCATGGTGATAACAAAAATCTCCCGAACGGTAAAAGGCATTTCCGGAGAATTTTTTCCCATCCACGGTCAGGTCATTTCGCCCGCTTTTTTCGGCGCAAATGCCAAGGCTTTGCACCGCGCGCAAGATCACTTCCGTCTGCCGTTCCACACTGTAATTTTCCATGCGCGCGCAAAACGTAAAATTCAAATTTCCCAAATCGTGAAATACGGCGCCCCCGCCGGAAAGGCGGCGGACCAGATACCCGCCGTCCTCCTCCAGCCGCGCCACCTGACATTCCTTCCAGCAGTTCTGATTTTTCCCAATGACAACGCTCTTTTTGTTCTGCCAAAGGAACAAAATGCACTCCCATGGCTCTGTGTGAAACGTCAAAAATTCCTCAACCGCAAGATTGCGGTAGGGATACAAATTCTCCGTAACATAGATGAGAATTTTCCGGATCATAATGCTCCTTGTATGTTTGTTTTGGTCTTATCGCGCACGAATTTGCTGCGGAATCACGCTGCTTACGCAGCGCAAGGCCTACCCTTGCGTCGCGAAATCATAGCGCAGCACGGGCTTTCTCGCGGCTCGCACCTCATCCGGCCTTTTGATATAGGTGCGCACCGGCGCTTCCCGCAATTTGTCGCCATTTTGTTTTGCCTGCGCGTGGATTTCCCGAAAAATTGCGATGGCGTCGTCGAGTGTTTCCCGGCTTTCCGTTTCTGTCGGCTCGACCATCAATGCCTCGTGGACAATCAGCGGGAAATACATGGTGGGCGGGTGCATGCCGGCATCCAGAAGCGTTTTTGCGACATCCATCGCCGTCACGCCTGTCTCGCGCTTTAGTTCCTCTAAGCTCATGACAAACTCATGCATGCAGGCATCCCCGCAGGCCATGGGGTAGAGGTCTTTGAGTTTCTGCATCATGTAATTTGCGTTCAATACCGCGTTGCGGGAGGCTTCCGCGACGCCTTCTTTTCCCAGTGTCAGCAGGTACGTCAGCGCCCTCACGGCCACCAGGAAATTGCCATAAAACAGCTTCACCCGGCCGACAGAATGGCGCGGCATTTCCAGGGTAAACCCATGCTCCCCCAAAACCGGCAATGGGCCTGGCAGAAATTCTTTCAAAAATGCTTTGCATCCCACAGGCCCGCTCCCAGGGCCGCCCCCGCCGTGCGGCGTGGAAAAGGTCTTGTGAAGGTTGATGTGCATGACATCAAATCCCATGTCGCCGGGGCGCGCGATTCCCATAATTGCGTTTAAGTTTGCCCCGTCATAATAGTTCAGGCCGCCCGCCTCATGCACGATTGCGGTGATTTCCAAAATATTTTTTTCAAATAAACCCAGGGTGTTCGGGTTCGTGAGCATCAGCCCCGCCGTGTCCTCCCCGACCGCCTCCCGCAGTTTTTGCAAATCCACGCACCCGTCTTCCCCCGATGGGATGTTGACGACCGCAAAACCAGCCACGGCCGCGCTCGCCGGATTCGTCCCATGCGCGGAATCCGGCACGAGAATTTTTGTGCGCTTCCGATCCCCCCTGCTTTCGTGGTAAGCCTTGATCAGCAAAAGCCCGGTAAATTCGCCATGCGCCCCCGCCGCCGGCTGCATACTCATGTCGTCCATGCCCGTGATGGGAAGGAGCATTTCTTTTAATCTGTGCAGTACTTCCATGCACCCCTGGGCGGTATCCAATGGCTGCAGGGGGTGGATGCCGGAAAATCCCGGCAGGGCGGCCGCCTGATCGTTGACTTTTGGATTGTATTTCATCGTGCAGGATCCAAGCGGGTAAAATCCGCAATTCACGCCATATACCTGCTTCGCAAGCTCCGTATAGTGGCGGCTGATTTCCGTCTCAGACACGTGCGGCAGGCGCAACGGCTCCTCCCTGCCAGGCACTTCAAGCGCAAATTCCGGCACGTCGCAGTCCGGCAGCACCGCGCAATGCCGCCCTTCGCTTCCGCGTTCAAATATCAGCTTCATCCCCATGCCTCCTTTTCCAGCGCATGCGCATTGCATTTCGGCAAATGCGCGCAATGCCGCTGCACGCGTTTCCGTTCCAATCTCTGCCTCATGCGCGCGCCTCCTTTGCCAATTTTGCCACAAGATCGATCTGCGCCTTTTCATTTTTTTCTGTCGCGCACCACAAGATCTCATGGTCGTTTATGGGCAATCCGCCCAAGATTCCCTGAGCTTGCAAATGCGCCAAAATGACATCCGTCTTTGTTTCGGATATGGTCAAAAATTCGTGGAAAAACGGCTGGTCATATTTGAGGCGCAGCCCGCTTTTTTCCAATTCCCGCTGCAGGTAATGCGCCTTGGAAACGCACAAATTTGCCGCCTGCCGCAATCCTGTTTCCCCCATGGCGGACAAATATGCCGCCGCCGTCAATGCGCAAAGCGCCTGATTGGAGCAAATGTTGCTGCCCGCTTTTTCCCGGCGGATATGCTGTTCCCGCGCCTGTAAGGTCAATACGAATGCCCGCGCCCCGTCCCGGTCAGACGTCTCCCCGACAATTCTTCCGGGGAGTTTGCGCACCAGTTTTTCCCTCGCCGCCATAAATCCGAGATACGGCCCGCCAAAGGAAAGCCCCATCCCGAGGGGCTGCCCCTCGCCAACCGCAATATCCGCGCCGCACGCGGCGGGGCTTTTCAGGACGGACAGCGCAATCGGGTTGCACCCCATGATAAATTTCGCCCCGGCCGCATGGGTGATTTCGCCCAAAAGGGTCGCGTCCTCAATGATGCCATAGTAGTTTGGATATTGCATATAGAAACAGGCACATTCCTCATTTAAGAGCTGCTTGAGCGCTTCCGCGTCCGTGATCCCGTCTTTTTCCGGAACGACGGTCAGCGTCGTATTGCTCCCATAACAGTAGGTGCGCATCACGGAGAGCACCTGCGGGTGGACTGCCGCGGAGACAAGCACCGTCTGCCGCTTACGCTCCTGGCACATCGCAGCCGCCTCTGCGGCCGCCGTTCCCCCGTCATAGACAGACGCGTTGCTCGCGTCCATGCCGGTCAATTCGCAGATCATCGTCTGGTACTCAAAAATCGACTGCAAAATGCCCTGGCTGATCTCCGCCTGGTAAGGCGTGTAGGCGGTCACAAATTCCTCTTTTGCCGTCACGCTTTTTACGATGGCGGGAATGTAGTGGTCATACGCCCCCGCGCCGCGAAAGATGTGGCGAAACCGCACATTTTTTTCCGCGAGTTCCTCCATGCGGGCGAATGCCCCCATCTCGGAAAGCCCATGCGGCAAATCCAATTCCCCGGCCCGCACGCCCTGCGGGATGTGGGCAAACAGCGCGTCAAAACTGTCATATCCGATCTCGCGCAGCATACGCGCTTGCTCTTCCGGCGTATTTGGCACATAAGATCCCATGATCCCATCCTCCCAAATTCTGCAATATAAATCTCATTTTTCTGCGACAATGGCTGCTTCTTGGTGCTTTACGCACCTCAAGTCATGCCTCGCTCTCGTAAAAACGGATATAATCCTCCGCCTCCATCAAGTCCTCTTTGGACGTGATGTTTTCCACTTTGGCAAGCCACGCGCCGTAGGGGTCTTGGTTCAGCTGCTCCGGCGCATCCAGCAAATCCTCGTTGATTTCCGCCACCGTTCCGGATACCGGGGAAAAGACATCGGAAACCGCCTTGACAGACTCCACATCCGCAAATGCCTCCCCGGCCGTCACTGCATCCCCCACTTCCGGAAGGTTCACAAATACCAGGTCGCCCAGCGCGTCCTGCGCGTAATCCGTCAGGCCGATCAGCGCTGTCTTTGCGTCAAGAAATTTTACCCATTCATGGGATTTGCTGTACAAAAGATCTGTTGGGTGGTTCATGGTCATACCTCCTAATTTTTTTGAACATTCTCTGTCATGTTTTCTTGTTGTTCGTCTCAGCGTTTCTTTTCCGAATATCGCAAACGACAAAACTCCAAATATCGCAAACAACAAAATGATTTTCGCCTTCGACGTTTGCCGCGCCGAATTTGCGCTGCGCAAGCAGCATGATTCCGCGGCAAAATGGAACATATTTTTGTCGTTTACAAAAATAACGCGCGTCAACAGGCCATGCGGTTCAGGCTCTCCGGTAGAATGGCAGCTTGACAACCTCTGCCGCCACTTTTCTGCCCCGCACGTCCACTTCCACTTGGGTTCCAATCGCCGTATGCTGCGCATCGATCAATGCCATGGCGATGGGTTCCTTGATGTATGGCGCAAACGTTCCGGATGTGGTCGCGCCGATTTTCACGCCGTCCAAAAAGACATCCAGGTGTTCCCTTAAAATCCCGCGCCCGGTCGCTTTGAGGCCCACGCGCCTTTTTTGGGGTTCTCCCTTTTCTTGCAAAGCCGCCCTTCCGATGAAATCGGATTTCCCCATTTTCACAAATGTGCCAAGGCCGGCTTCCAAGGGCGTCGTCTCGTCGTCCATTTCATGCCCATACAGCGGCATGGCGGCTTCTAAGCGCAGGGTGTCGCGCGCCCCAAGACCGCAGCAAATCAGCCCCTCCGCTTTGCCCGTTTCCAAAAGAAGTTCCCAGAGCATTTCCGCTTCCTTTGACGCGAGATAAAACTCAAATCCGTCCTCGCCGGTATATCCGGTTCTGGAGAGGATGCAGTCCATCTCCCCAATGCGGCAGTGGAAGGTGCAGCTGTAATACTTTTGCGGAATCTGCGCTTCCGGAACGAGCTTTTTGACAATTTCCAATGCTTTTGGCCCTTGAAGCGCAATTTGCGCGACTTCGTCGGAAATTTCCGCAAAGACCGCGTCGCCAAAGGCATGCGCCTGCATCCACGCAAAATCCTTGTCCTTATTTGCGGCATTTACCACAATCAAATAGTGGCAATCCCTGATTTTGTAAACGATAAGGTCGTCCACCACGCCGCCCGCCTCGTTGCACATCGGGCTATACCGCGCCTGCCCGTCCTGCAGGTTCGTGTAATCGTTCGCCAGCAAGTGGTTTAGGTTTTGCAAGGCATCCTTTCCGGCGCAAGTGATCTCGCCCATGTGCGACACGTCAAACAGGCCGCAGGCCGTGCGCACCGCCATATGCTCGGCGATGACCCCCGTCGCATATTGCACCGGAAGCACATATCCCGCAAACGGCACCATCTTGCCCCCATGCCTGACGTGCGCGTCATACAATGGCGTCTTTTTTTCCATCGTCGTCCTCCTTTTTTCGTTTTTGTGGTTTTCCTTGTCTTGTTTGTTTTCTCCGATATTTTCTCCGATACAAAATGATGCCAGAATACAAAAACGCACAGAACTCACAGCCTGTCCCAGCTGCGTATCCTGTGCATCTCTGTCTCTTTTGCCTGAAAGATTTCCCCGTTTTCCGGTCTTTGCTTCTTCGGCGCACATTTGCTTTCCAGAGTGTCGTCCGAACCTGGTCCTTTTGCCTGAGAGTTTGCCGCCACTTCCCCTTCGGCGCCATCCATCACCCAACGAACAGCAGTACGCTCCCCCGCGTCTAAGGGGCTGGGAAAACAGTTCCCGCTTTCCCGCGTCTATAGCAATCTATGGCAAATGACAAAACGATCCCTGCCAGCTGCGTCTGATGTCTTGGATAAATGAACGGGCTCTCCCAAATTCTTCGCCCGACGGATTCAATTAAGGAGACTATACTGTATTTCGCCGCACTTGTCAAGGAACTTTACTGTGAAAAAATAGCACGGGTTTTCGACAGTTATAAACCCGAATTATTCACAGCGATAAACTATGGGCTAGGCTTCGCCGTTTTCTGTAATTTCTGTGACTTCCCAGCCGTCCTGTGCAAAAAATTGCCCAAAAAAGGGCGCAAAACCCCTATGGCTGTCCATATTGCGCTTTTTGGGGGTTGTCAAGGTTCAAGATTGGCGCTCACTCCAGAAGTGGGCGCAGCTGGCTGATGTTGTGGAGGGTACGACGGAATTCCTGCTTGTACGGGCAGCTGCTGCACAGCTTGAAGATGAAGTACCTTGATGAATGGACAACCTTTGCCGCAACTTTCAGCAGCTTCAGACGTATGGTGTCAATCTGCTGCTTCCGCATGCTCGCGGAGAGCACAAGCCGGCAGAGCCAGTTGAACAGGTTGTACGCCATCGCGTGGACACGCAGGCGATTTGCGTTCACAACCTTTGACGCGCTGCTGACAGAGGAAAAAAATTCCCTGTGAATAGTAACGCAAGGTCGTGATCGGCAAGTGACGCGACAAATTTTTTCTTGACTTTTTCCCAGAATTTGTTTACACTGGCTTCAAGCGTTTGCTCTTGGGAACGGTTGCATGTGCATTCCCAGGGCGCGGGCGCGCTTCCAGGCCGCAAACCTTGCAAGACTTATGGGGTTGTACTGGTTTCGACGGGGGTTTTGAAGTTGGGGCAGCCATCTGCGGGCCGGGACCGCACAGCAAACCGGAACCTAAACATAAACGCAGACGAACAGTTCGCGTACGCAGCGTAACCGCTGCTGTCGGCCTTAGGCTGCTCACGGCTTAAGTCACCGGCATCAAATTTTGTGAGGCACTTCGCGCCCAAAGCTTTGCGGGCGCGGAAGAACGCATGAAGCTACCAAAGCCGGAAGCCTGTCATTTGGCGCCCGGATGAGGGAATGAAAAAGAAATGACTGTGATGGGAGATACCGCGATGGATAGGCTTTCGGACAGGGGTTCGATTCCCCTCAGCTCCACGTAAGCTGCGCAGGCCCGAGTGTTTTTGTGGCAAGATACACAAATGCTCGGGTCTGCACATGTATTGGCGCACATGTATTGGCGCGCATTGGATCGGCGTGTTGCCCCCTAGCGCAGATTTCTCACTTTAAACTCTTTCTCCGCCTCTCTTCTCTGATCGCGTTTTGCAATGTCCGCGCGCTTGTCGTACAGTTTTTTGCCACGCGCAAGGCCCACCTCGATTTTCACGAGGCTTCCCTTGAAATAAACCCGCAAAGGCACAAGGGTCATGCCTTTTTCTTTCATTTTTCCCGCGAGCCGGTTGATTTCCTGGCGGTGCATCAGCAGTTTTCGGGGGCGCAAGGGGTCTTTGTTGAAAATGTTCCCTTTTTCGTAGGGGCTGATGTGCATGCCATATACGATCACCTCGCCATTCTCGATGCGGATGAACGATTCCTTGACGCTGCACTTGCCCATGCGCAGGGACTTCACTTCCGTTCCGGCAAGCGCGATGCCCGCCTCGTAAGTGTCCTCGATGAAATAATCGTGGTAGGCTTTTTTGTTATTCGCAATCAGTTTTACGGATTCTTTTCCCATGTGCCATCCTCTCCGCGCGCGGCAGTCTGTGCCGGCCGCTTTTCCTTTCCCTCATCCACTTGGTGTCTGTGCCGACCGCTTTTCCTTTCCCTCATCTACTTGGTGCCTGTGCGTTTTTCGCACTTGCGCCCCTCACGGTATCCCATTCCTCATCGCAAACGCAAAAATCAACCGTGCACGCATCCTTATTTGCCCCGATCACGCGCACTTGCACCGCCTGCCCAAGGCCATACGCGCGCATGCCATCCGAACGGCGCATCTCGCAGGCATCCTCGTCAAAGTCGTAGTGTCCGTCCGTGAGGCTGCGCACGTGCACCATGCCCTCCACGGTGTTGGAAAGCTCCACAAAAAACCCATGGGCGTTCATGCCGCTGATGATGCCGGAAAACACCTCCCCGACGTGGGATTGCATGTATTCCGCCTTTTTCATCTTGCACGCCTCGCGCTCCGCCTCGTCCGCGCGCCGCTCCCGCTGGCTGCTCACAGCTGCCACTTCCGGCAGGATTTCTCTGTAATGCGCCTCGCGCGCGCCGTCCATTCTCCCGCGCAAGTTGTCCTTGATGATGCGGTGAATCTGCAAGTCCGGGTAGCGGCGGATCGGCGACGTGAAGTGGCAATAATACTTCGCGGCAAGCCCGAAATGCCCCGTGCACTCCACCGTGTAATTTGCCCGCTTCATGGAGCGCAGCGCCAGGCGGCTGATCAGCCCCTCTTCGGGGGAATCCGCAACGCGCGCGAGCAGTTTTTGCAATTCTTTCGGGTGCATCTTCCGCGATCCCCGCATCCCATAGCCAAAATTTGCAATCAGCAAAGACAGCCGCAGCATTTTTTCGGGGTCTGGCACATCGTGCGTGCGGTACAAAAAGGGCAATTCCTGCCAATAATACGCCTGTGCCACCGTCTCGTTGGCGGCGAGCATGAAATCCTCTATCAGGCGCGTGGCGTCGTTGCGCGCATAGGGGGCGATCTGTTCCGCGCGCCCACATGCGTCCAGCACGATTTTGCTCTCCGGAAAGTCAAAGTCGATGCTGCCCCGCGCGCGCCGCCTTGCGCGCAGGCGCTTGGCGAGCGCGTCCATGTCCTGTAACATCGGCACAAATGGCGCATATTCCGGGTCTGTCTCCTGCCCTTTGAGAGCCTGGCTTACTTTTGCATACGTCATGCGCAGATCCACGCGTATGACGGTTTCCGCAATCTGATGCCCCACGACGCTGCCCTTCTGGTCGATGTCCATCAGGCAGCTCAAGGCCAGGCGGTCCTCCCCCGCGCTGAGGGAGCAGATGCCGTTTGAGAGCGCGTGCGGCAGCATGGGGATCACCTGCCCCGGCAGATAGACGCTGGTGCCGCGCAGCTTTGCCTCCGCGTCCAGCGCGCTGTTTTCCTGCACATAATTTGCCACGTCGGCGATGTGGACGCCCAGCTTCCAGATGCCCGCCTCCGCGTCATAGCTTAGGGAGACCGCGTCGTCCAAGTCTTTTGCGTCCTCCCCGTCGATCGTGACCATCGCCATGTCGCGCAAATCCAGCCTGCCTTGCATATCCGCGGCCGAGACCGGATTGCTTACGCGCTCCGCCTGCCTTAGGACGCGCCCTGGAAATTCCATCGGCAGCCCAAAGCCATATGCCAGGGAGAGGATGTCCACGCCCGGCTCGTCTTTTTGCCCGAGCATCCGGGCGATCTCCCCGCTCGGATTTTTCTGCGCGTCTCCGTAGTCGGTCAGCCTGACGACCACCTTGCACCCGTCTTGCGCCTCTTTGGCGCATTCTTTCGGAACAAAAATATCCCGCGCAAACCGCGGATCATCCGGCACGACAAACCCATAATTGCGCGATTTGCGGTACGTTCCCACGATTTCCTTGACCGCGCGCTCCACAACTTGCGTGACAACCCCCTCATCGCGTTTCCCGCTCCCGGCAGGCGTCAGCGCGATGCGCACGGTATCCCCTTGCATCGCGCCATTGACCGATTCTGGCGGGATGAATACGTCGTCCTTGCGGCCTTCCACGCGCACAAAGCCAAATCCCCTGCCCGTCGCGTCAAACGTGCCGACGAGGCGCACCGTCTCCCATTTTTTGTATTTGCCGCGCTTGGTGCAAAGAATCTTCCCCTCATCGACAAGCTCCGCCAAAATCCGCGCAAGCTCCGGGCGGTCCGCATCGGACACTTGCAAGAGGACGGCGATGTCCTTGATTTTCATCGGCACATAACGCGGGTCCAAGATCCACTCGTATACCAGCTGCTTGCGATCCTGGGTCACGTGCCCGCGCGCTTCCTCCCCGCGCCGCCGTTCCTTATCCGAATCCTCTCGGCGTTTTTTCTTATGACAGTGATAGGTCTTTTTTGTGTCCACGCTCCAAAATCCTTTCCCGAGGCGGGATCTGCCCCTAGCCTTTACTCTTGCGGGTTCTCATGATGCCAGGGTATCAAGCCCTTTCCCACGCTCGGCACGATGAAACATCGTGCCAAAACACGCAACCGCACGCTTGTATTTCTCGGCCATCCCGAAAAGCCGCCCTTGCTCCCCTCGATAAAAAGCACCCTCGCATACGCAAGGGTGCTTTTCCTTAGAATCCCAAATTTAAGACAGCCGCCAACACGAGAAAAGCGATTGCCAAGCCTTTTGTGATCTTCACGAGCGCGCCCTCCATGGAACGGCCCTTGTTCTTTCCCCAATAGGTCTCCGAAATGCCGGCGATGCTCCCAAGCCCGGCCTGTTTTCCTTCCTGCATCAGCACCAATGCGGACAAGCCGATGCAGACAATGATAAACAGGATGGTCAGAATGATTCTCAAAACTCCCACGTCTTTCACCTCCTATGCCAAACATCGGTAGTGTAGCACAATTTTCGGCAAGGATCAACTCTTTTTCCCATTCTTTCCAAATTTTCCCAATTTTCTTTCCAAATCTCCCCTGTCCGTCCGAAAACTGCTCCCTTCCACTTGCAAAGCGCGCGTCCGTGTTTTGTCAGAAATCCATGATGCCAGGGTAGAAAGCCCTTTCCCGCGACATGCTTGTTGATGGAGAATGGCACGATGAAACATCGTGCCAAATGCTCCGTCAGGGCAGCTTGGAGAGGGCATCCAGCAAGGCCTCTAACTGGCCGTCGTCCCCGCCAAAGCTGCGCATCCCGCGCAGGGGCATGTAGCGCAGCATGGCAAGCCCCATGTCCGGCGTGATCGCCTCGGACGCCGCCGTCTGTGGCTGCCCTTCTGTCGCTTCCGGTGCAAATTGCTTTTGCATTTTTTCGAGGAGCGGCCGCAGCACGGCCATCGCGTCCGGGTCTGCCTCCAAATCCATAAAGATGGAGTCCGCGTCGTAGCGGCGCTTGATTTTGACGGTGCTTTGCACCGTGATTTCCTCCCTGCAGCAAATGTAGCGGGAGGACTGCCCCACCTCGATGGCAAAGATGCCCGTCTCCACGTGCCAGTCGGAGAGGTCGGTGTTCCAGTAGGCGAACGCACGCTTATCCAGCACAAAGGAAACCTCCCGCTCCTCCCCTGGGAGCAGCTCCACTTTCTCAAATCCCTTCAGCTCGCGCACGGGGCGCAGCGCGGTGCTTTCCAGATCCCCCACGTAGAGCTGGACAACCGTTTTCCCCGCGCGGCTGCCCGTATTTTTCACCGTGACCGTGGCCGTGACCGTCTCCTGGTCCGTGATTTGCCGCTTGTCCAGGCGCAGGTTGGAATAGTCAAACGTGGTGTAGCTCAAGCCGTGCCCAAACGGGAACAGCACATGCATTTCTTTTTTGTCATAGTAACGGTAGCCGACAAAAACGCCCTCGCGGTAGTCCGCCCGGTCGCCCTCTCCCCCATAAAAGAGATACGAGGGGTTGTCCGCCAGTTTTTGGGGGAACGATTCCGCCAAATGCCCGCTCGGGTTGCACTCCCCGAGCAGCACGCGCACCGTGGCAAGGCCGACGGCCTGCCCCCCTAGGTAGGTCTCCAGGACGGCATTCACGCCCCCGATCCAGGGCATTTCCACGGGAGACCCGTTGTGCAGCACCACGACCGTGTTGTAATTTGCATTCGACACGGCCTCGATCAGCCGGTTTTGCCCATCTGGCAGCCGCATATGGGCGCGGTCGTACCCCTCGGACTCGTAAGCGTCCGGAAGCCCCGCAAAGACCACGGCGACATCCGCCGCGCGGGCCATGCCAATGGCCTCCTTTACCAGCGCATCTGTGGTTTCGCCCGTGGCCGCGTCATACCCTTTCGCATACGTCACTTCCCAGCCCAGGTCTTTTGCGGCTTCCAAGGCAGACGTGGTCTTAAAGCAGTTGATGTGGCTGGAACCGCCGCCCTGAAAGCGCGGCTTTTCGGCAAACGCGCCGATAAATGCCACTTTTTGTGTCTTGCTTACGGGGAGCGCGCCCCCGTTTTTCAAAAGCACCATGCACTCCTGCGCGATCTCGGCCGCAAGCAGGTGATCCGCCTCTTTGTCCCACGGCGTGTCCGGCCGCGCGTGTTCCAGGTAGCGCGCGTGGACAGACAAGATGCGCGAAACGGCCTGGTCGACCACCGCCTCGTCCAGCTCCCCGCGGCGCACGGCCTCCACGATTTTCTTGTCATTGACGCCGCCGGAGGACGGCATCTCCAGATCCAGCCCCGCGGCAAGCCCCGCCACGCGGTCTGACACCGCGCCCCAGTCGCTCACCACATAGCCGTCAAAGCCCCACTCCTTGCGCAGGACATCCGTCAAAAGCCAAGGATCCTCAGAGGCATATGTGCCATTGATGCGGTTGTACGAGCACATCACCGTCCACGGCCTGGCCTTTTTGACCGCCGTCTCAAAAGCCGGGAAATAAATCTCCCGCAAGGTCCGCTCGTCCGCGTTGGAACTTGCGCTCATGCGCCTGTGTTCCTGGTTGTTTGCGGCAAAATGCTTGATGGACACCCCGACGTCCTGGCTCTGCACGCCGCCAATGTAAGACGCCGCCATCTCGCCCGCCAGGTACGGGTCCTCGGAGAGGTACTCGAAATTGCGCCCGCACAGGGGCGAACGCTTGATGTTGACGGCAGGCCCCAGCACGACGGCAACTTCCTCGTGCTGGCAGCTTTTCCCGATCGCCTCCCCCATGCTTCGCATCAGATCGCGGTCAAACGAGGATGCGGTGGCGCAGCCGGCCGGCATACAGACCGCCTGGATGCTGTCGTTGATGCCGAGGTGATCCGCCTCCTGGTTCTGTTTGCGCAATCCGTGCGGCCCATCCGAGACCATCACGGACGGCACGCCCAGCCGCGCGACGGGCTTCGTGTGCCAAAAGTCCAGCCCCGAGCACAGCCCCGCCTTTTCCTCTAACGTCATCTGGGCGATGAGTTCCTTGATATCCATGAATCTTTTCACACTCCTTCTTCGGCGGCAGACGCTCACACGGTGGAGAGATCCCACTCCTCGTGGATCTTGGGCACGTCGCTGATCAGCCGCTTGGTATACTCCGCCTTCGGGTGGAGAATGACTTCGTCCGCCTTTCCGGACTCCACAAATTTCCCATGCTCCATGATGTAGACCGTGTCGGAAATGTAGTAGGCAAGCCCGATGTCGTGCGTGATGAAGATCACCGTCATGCCGACTTCGTCGCGCAAGTTCAGCAGCATGTCGAGAATCGTCGCGCGCGAGCAGGCATCCACCATGGAAGTCGGCTCGTCCGCCAGCAAAATCTTCGGCTTCAGAAGGAAGATGCGGGCAATCATCAGGCGCTGCATCTGCCCTCCCGACAGCTCGAACGGGTACTTGTTTGTCAATTCCTTAAATTCGAGGTTCACAAAATGGCAAGCCTCGGTCATCATATCAAATTTTTCCTGCTTCGACAAGCCCTTTCCCTGCCGCATATGGATGCAGTCGAGCAAGACGGTGTCAATTTTCTGAAACGTGTTAAAGGACGAAAACGGATCCTGGAAAATCGCCTGGATGCCTTTCCAGTATTCCCGCTTTTTCCTGCCCGTGGAGAGATCCCGCTTCTTTCCCTGAAACTGGATCTCCCCCTCGGTCTCGCCGCTTAGGCCGAGGAGCATCTTAGAGAGGGTGGTCTTGCCCGATCCGGACTCGCCGACAATCGAGACAAACTCGCCCTCGTGGAAATCGAAATCCACATGGTCCACGGCGACGGTCTTTCTGTTGCCAAAGCCAAACACTTTTGTCACGCCCTTGCCCGAGAGGCAAAGCGGGGATTTGGAAAAGTCCATTTGCCTGCGCGTGGCCTCACTCATTGCCATACACCCCCCTTAACGCGTCCGCGCCCATCAGGCACCGGTACATGCGGTCGTTTTCAAATTCCTTTTCCGGTATGAACGTATATCGGCACTCCGGCTTTGCGTACTTGCAGCGCTGCGCGAAGCGGCAGCCCTCCGGCGGGTGCTTCAGGTTGGGCGGCGCGCCCGGGATGGCGGTCAGCTTTTGCCCCCTAGTTCCCTCCTCCGGCACGAGGATCGACTTCATCAGCCCGTGCGAATAGGGGTGCACGGGGTCAAAGACCATCTGCCAGGCCGTGCCCTTTTCCACGATCTGCCCTGCGTACATCACCATGATGTCGTCCGTCACGTTATAGAGCAATGGCAGCTCGTGCGTGATGAAAAGCATGGACTTGATGTAGCCCTTTTCCATCAGCGCGCGCAACATTTTGATGACCATTTTCTGGCTCGTCACGTCGAGCGCAGAGGACGGCTCGTCCGCGATGAGCACCTTGGGGTTCAAAATCGTC
>CAYVVW010000032.1:4789-16574 GCA_964455335.1 uncultured Marvinbryantia sp. | reverse complement strand
GGATTTTTTTAAATTTTTTTTCATGAATACCAGGGGGAGAAGTGGCAAACTCGGGTGGACAAGCATTATTTTCGGAAACATGGGGAACATGCCTATTATGGGCAAGGAAAATGAAAACTATTTTGTCATTTCCCCAAAAATTTTTGAAAAATAGGTTTGCTTTTTCGGCGAAGTTTGCTATAATCTACCCGTATCAAAGAGATTTCCGCGGGCGGGGCACGCATGGATTGCCCGCCGCAGCGGGGAAAGATGGGAGGAACCAGATTATGAGCAAGAAACTGTTGGGTTTGGCGGCGTGTGCCGCGATGGCGATGTCCGCGGTGGCGGGCGTTTCCGCAGAGGACGATGTGATTACCGTCGGGTTTGCCCAGGTGGGGCATGAGTCGGACTGGCGCACGGCGTCCACGAAGTCCGCGCAGGATGTGTTTTCCGCTGAGAATGGCTACGATCTGCAGTTCGTGGATTGCGACAACGATTCCGCGGCGCAGCTGGAGGCCGTGCGCAACTTCATCGAGCAGGATGTCGATTACATCATCATCGACCCGATCGTCGCGACCGGATGGGACACCGTTTTGACCGAGTGCGAGGACGCGGGCATTCCCGTCATCGTCATCGACCGCACCATTGACGATTCCGACAAATATGCCGCGTGGGTCGGCTCTGACTTCTTGAAAGAAGGCATCGCCTGCGGCGAATGGCTGAAGGCTTACGCGGAGGCAAAGGGCATCACCGAGATCAACGCGCTTGTGATCGAGGGCACAAACGGATCTTCCGCGCAGATCGGCCGCACCGACGGCTTCAAGCAGGTGGCGGATGAGAATGGCTGGAACATCCTCGACTCGCAGGACGGCGACTTCACGCAGGCCGGCGGCCAGGAAGTGATGGAGTCCTTCATCAAGTCCTACGAAGGGCAGTTCAACGTCGTTGTCGCGCAAAATGACAACGAGGCTTATGGCGCGCAGGATGCCATGAAACAGGCGGGCATTTCCTACGGCCCGAACGGCGACGTGATTTTGGTGTGCTTCGACGGCAACCGCCCGGCGATGGAAGCCCTCAAGGCGGGCGACATCACGGCTGTGTTCGAGTGCAACCCGTTGGCCGCGCCGGCGGTGGAAGCGGTTATCCAGCAGCTCGAAAATGGCGAGACACCGGAAAAGATCCAGTACGTTCCGGAAGGCTGGTACGCAAATGAGGACGTGGTCACGTCCATCACCATCAACGACGTGGAAGAACCCGTGATCCAGATGACAGACGAAGTGCTGGAAGGGCGCGCGTACTAAGACATCGCGTTTATGCTGCAAAAGCGGCATCATTTTGTAACAAATTCGTGCGCATCCCCAGGAGGGTCTATCGCAAGGGCAACTACGTGTGTCGTTTGCGATAGAAGTCACGGACGTTCGCAGGGGAGTCCTAAGGACTCCCCTGTTTTTTCAAGAGATGTGAGGCATCTTTTTACCGCGACATCATATTATAATGAGGGAATGAGAGGGGGTATGTCTTGTGGACAACAATGTAGTTTTGGCCATGCGCGGCATTTCGATGACGTTCCCCGGCGTGAAGGCGTTGGACAGTGTGGACTTTACCTTGCGCAAGGGCGAGATTCACGCCTTGATGGGGGAAAACGGGGCGGGCAAGTCCACCCTGATTAAGTGCCTGACGGGGATTCACGCGTTTGAGAGCGGGGAAATCCACGTGGACGGCATCGCAGGCCCGGTGGTCAACCACTCCACTTTGGACGCGCAGAAAAAGGGGATTTCCACCGTTTACCAGGAGGTCAATCTCTGCCCGAACTTAAGCGTGGCGGAGAATTTGTTTATCGGGCGCGAGCCGAAAAAGCGCCTGGGCTTTATCGACTGGAAAACGATGGTCAAAAAGTCACAAAAGATTGTGGACGATCTGGATTTGCACATCGACGTGACGCAAAATCTGGAGGAGTATTCCCTCGCCCTGCAGCAGATGATCGCCATCGCGCGGGCGGTGGACATGGACGCGAAGATTCTCATTCTCGATGAGCCGACTTCGTCCTTGGACGACAATGAGGTGGGCAAGCTGTTTGCCCTGATGCGCCGCCTCAAGGCGAAAGGCGTCGGCATCATCTTTGTCACGCATTTCCTGGAGCAGGTCTATGAGATTTGCGACCGCATCACGGTGTTAAGAAATGGCCTCTTGGTGGGTGAATACCCCATCGCGGAGCTGCCGAGGGTCAAGCTCGTGGCGGCGATGATGGGCAAGGATTTTGACGACTTGTCCGCCATCAAGTCGGAAGAGTCGGTGGATTTTGCGGGCAAGCCCGTGCGCATCGACGCAAAAGGCTTAAGCCATCGCGGGAAAATCAAGCCGTTCGACTTGCAGATCCACGAGGGAGAGGTGGTCGGCCTCACAGGGCTTTTGGGATCTGGCAGGAGCGAGCTGGCGCGCGTCATCTATGGCGCGGACAGAAGCCAGACGGGTACTTTAAAAGTCGACGGAAAAGAGGCGAAAATCCACGCGCCCATCGATGCCATGTATCTCGGCATGGGCCTGTTGCCGGACGACCGGAAGGAGGAGGGCATCATCGGCGACCTTTCGGTGCGGGAAAATATCATCCTCGCCCTGCAGGCCAAGCGCGGGATGTTCCACTTACTGCCCATGGCGCGGCAGGTGGAGATTGCGGATGCCCTGATCCAGACCTTGCAAATCAAGACGGCCAGCAAGGAAACCCTCGTGCGGCAGCTCTCTGGCGGCAACCAGCAAAAAGTGATTTTGGCGCGCTGGCTGGCGACCGACCCGGACTTTTTGATATTGGACGAGCCGACGCGCGGCATTGATGTGGGCACCAAGACGGAGATCCAAAAACTGGTGCTGCGCCTGGCGAAAGAGGGAAAAAGCATCCTCTTTATTTCTTCGGAAATCGAGGAAATGCTGCGCACTTGCACCAAGCTCGCGGTGGTGCGGGATGGCGCGAAAGTCGGCGAGATCACGCAGGATCTCACACAAGAACACGTGATGCGGGAAATCGCGGGAGGTGGTTCAAATGGGTAAATTGAAAAAAATCACGGGCAAACGCCTCTTTTTGCCATTGTTTTGCGTGCTGCTCGTCATGCTGGCAAACATCTTTTATGACACGTTAAATGGCAATTTCCCATTTGCGTTTTTCACGGTCTCCATCCGCAACGGCGTGCTGTTCGGGCGCATCATCGACATTCTGAACCGTGGCAGCGAGGTGGCGATCCTGGCCATCGGCATGACCCTCGTGGTGTCCTCCTCGGCGGGAACGGACATTTCCGTCGGCTCTGTGATGTCGCTCTCGGCGGCCTTTTGCTGTATGCTTTTGGCGGGATATGGCGTATCTTCCGCAAGCGAGCTAAATGTGCCGCTGGCCGTCGGCGTGATGGGCGGCCTGCTGATGGGCTGCTTTTGCGGGGCGATCAACGGGGCACTTGTGGCCTATCTGCACGTGCAGCCCATGGTGGCGACCTTGATTCTCTATTCGGCTGCGCGCGCCGTCGGCCTGTTGCTGTGCAACAACCTCATCGTCTACATCCGCAATGACGCGTTCCGGTTATTTGGGGGCTACCTCGGCTTTGTGCCGACGCCCATCGTCATTGCCGCCGTCTGCGTCGCCGTGGCATCCCTTGTGATGAAAAAGACCTCGTTTGGACTCTATGTGCAAAGCGTGGGCATCAACCGCAAGGCATCGCGCATCGCGGGGCTAAATTCTGCCAAAATCATTTTTCTGTGCTACGTGGCGTGCGGCCTGTGCGCGGGCATTTCCGGCATCGTCGCCGCCTCGCGCATCAGCTCTGCGGACTCCAACAACATCGGCATGAGCTTTGAGCTGGATGCCATCCTCGCGGTGGCATTGGGCGGGAATAGCCTGGGGGGCGGCAAGTTTAGCCTGGCGGGTTCTGTCATCGGCGCGTATACCATCCAGGCGATCACCACCACCTTGTATGCCATCGGCGTTTCCTCGGATCAGGCGCCGGTCTACAAGGCGATCATCGTGCTGATCATCGTCGCCATCCAGTCCACGCCGTTAAATGCGTTTATCAAGCAGAAACTCCACCAAAAACAGGTGTGGGCAAAGGGGGTGTAAGCCGTGAAAAAGAAAGTAAATAGCAGCACGTTGCTTTTGTTGATCACGATTCTTTTGTTTGCGGGCATGTATCTGGCGGGGTGCGTGATCTATGCGGAAAAAGGATTCACGCATTTTCAGACGTTCCTCAACATCCTCATCAACAATGCCGGCCTTTTGTGCGTCTCCTGTGGGATGACGTGCGTCATGCTGACCGGCGGCATCGACATCTCGGTCGGGTCGCTCATCGCCATGGACTGTATGTTTTTGGCGGTTGGCATGGAAAACTGGCACCTTAGCCCGCTTGTGCTCATTCCGCTGGTGCTGCTGATCGGCATCGTGTTTGGGCTGGTGCAGGGATTTTGCGTGTCCTACCTGGAGATCCAGCCGTTCATCGTCACCATGGCCGGCATGTTTTTCGCGCGCGGCATGACCGCGATGATCTACGACAAGCAAATTTCCGTCAGCAGCAACGAATTGTTTGTGAAACTGGCAAACATCAAGATCCGCATCCCATTTGGTTCCTATGTGAACAGCAAGGGCGTGGAGCAGATTCCGTTTATCCGCATCCCCGTCCTCGTGTCGCTCGCGGTGCTGATCGTGATCTTCCTGATGTTGCGTTACAGTAAATTTGGGCGCAGCCTCTATGCGGTGGGCGGCAGCGAGCAGTCGGCCGTCATGATGGGCCTCGATGTCAAAAAGACGAAGCTCAAGGCCTATGTGCTCTCGTCCTTTTTGTGCTCCATCGGCGGCATCTGCTATTGCATGAATACCATGTCGGGCAGCGTGCAGCAGGCGCTGGGGCTGGAGATGGACGCCATCGCGTCCTCCGTCATCGGGGGAACGCTGCTGACAGGCGGCGTGGGCAATGTCATCGGGTCGTTCTTTGGCGTGCTCATCAACGGCACGATCTCCACGCTCGTAAAGACAAATGGGAAATTGCTCAGCTCCTGGTCGAGCATCGCCGTGGCCGCCCTTTTGGGCGTGTTCATCCTCTTGCAGAGCATCTTCGCAAAGCTCAAGGAACGGCAAAAATAGGCAAAAATAAGGCATATTTTTATGGAAATTTTAGTTGCAGTGTCGGGTAATGTATGGTAGATTTAGAAACAGACCCTAATTAAGGAATGATTCCGAGGCAAAAAGTGGGAAAAGTGCTTTTTGCCTCGGAATCGCAGCACGCATGAGGAGGTAAAGAAGGGATGAGAAGAGCAGCGGCGATATTGCTGGCGGGATGCTTGACGTTACAGCTATTGTCAAGTTCCGCGCTGGCCGCGCAAGGCCCGGTGACCGTGGCGGAGACCGAGTGGGTCGCGTCCGCCGAGAGCGCGCCCGCAGATGGCGGCGCAGCCTTGGCGTCGGATGGCGACGTGTCGGATGCGGCAACGGACGGCGCGGCATCCACACCGGTGGATGCAAACACGGCGGACACTGCAGGGGAGGTCTCTCCCGCGGCAGGGGAAAGCGCAAGTGCGGGCACGGCCACGGAAGGAGAGCTTCTCCAAGAGACACCGACCGATGGCGCGGTGCAGGTAGAGCCGGGCACAGATAGTACAGTGCAGGTAGAGCCGGGCACAGACGGCGCGGTGCAGATAGAGCCGAGCACGGATAGTGCCGTGCAGGTAGAGCCGGGCACGGATGGCGCGGTGCAAGTAGAACCGGGCACGGATGCGTTCCAGGCGGATGGGGAACTGATCCCTGGCGCAGATGGCACGGATGAGCTGACCGTGACCCCGTCTGGCGATGAGATCGTCGTGGGTGATCCTTTGGAAACGCCGGACGAGCTGGCACTGGAGAGCGAGATCGAGACAGAGATAGACCCACTGGGCGGGATATTGCCGATATCGGCGGATTCTTCTGTGGCGGGCAAGTCGTTTGTGGAAGTCAAGACGGTTGCCACGCAGATATTCCCGACTGGAAAAAAAGTAACCGTCAGTTTGCTGAGTGCGGATGGTAAAACGGTTCTGGATACCCAAGAAGGGGAAGTCTCCGGAAGCAAGGGCGCGAGCTTTGTCGCGAAGTTTGAAGTGTCTTCGGGTGACTATATCGTGCGTATTCGGGCAGACAAATTTGCGGAGTTTACGCAAACAATTGGGGTGCAGGCAAATAGTACCTCGAAGCTGGAAGTCTGTACTGCGCAGTCGATCAATGTGGTTGACGGTGCGGTGAGTGAAGTGCAGCGCGGGTGGCTGCATGTGGGTGACGTGACGGGGGATTTTGTGATCGACAAGAAGGACATCGATCAAATCCTAGGCGACATCCGCTCCTACGATTTCGCGGTGGACAAATCGCGATCCAACATCAATGACTGGATCGACCAGAAAGTGGATCTGGCAGACTTGCAATTTGCCGTGAGAAGCTTGGAAAATATCGAAAACAACGTAAAAAATACGGCCACGGTGCAAGTGCTGAAGATGCCGCAAAAGGTTGAGCATGATGCGCAAACGACCGTAACCAATGTCGAGGCTCTTTTTGAGGAAAATGAAGAGACAGCCACGTTGAAGCCGGTGAATAGTGGAGCGATCTCTGAGTCCAACCCGGTGTCGGTCGGCTTTGCGTTTGGAGAGGACAATGCCACAAAGGATCAACTGCCTGTGATGGGCGGCATGACGATCAAGGCTCCGGTGGATATCACGAAAGGAGACAATACCAATAACATCGCATCTGGTTCCGTTGAAGTTACCTATGTAGATGGGGATGGTCAGTCGCAGACAATGCAGATCCCGATTGAGACAGATGTAACATCCGATCAGGGCGGCGCGCAGGGCGCGGCGGTCATTTTGGATCTCGGCTTTATGCCAATCGCGGGTGGAAGCTCTGTCAAGGTTGAGCCGGATGGGTCTTTGGTGCTCGATTTTGGCGACCAAGTGGCAGTGAAGAAAGTTACCATCAAGATTACCGGAACTGCGACAAAAGATCAGGATCTGGTGGATATCGCCAAAGTAGAGTTCCTAAATGACATGGATAGCCGTATCCCGGCGCCGGAGCTGAACACGCCGGCATTTATCGGAGAACCGACGGTTGGCAACAAGGAATTTAGCGTCTCCTGGACAGAGCAGACAAATGTCACAGGATATGAGCTGTTTCTGGCAGGTCCAACAGAGAATGCTTCCCATGCGGAGCAGACGCTTCGCTTAAGCGCGACCTCTCATACGGTGACTTCCATCAACGATGGGGAGCTGTTAAATTTCCAGACGTATACGGTCAAAGTGCGCTCTGTCAACGGCGAGTGGAGCAGCCCATGGGCAGAGACGACGGCAAGGCCAGAGCCACAGGCCATACCAGAACCGGTGGATAACGTAAAAGTGGAGGGCGGATACCGTTCCGTCCGCGTCAGCTGGAAGGACATGGAAGATGCCGACGGCTACATGGTCTATTACCAGGCGGTTGCGGACAACCAGGTCGTGGAAGAGAAGTTCGAGCCGGTGGTGCGTGACTTTGTGCAAACGAAAGATGGCGCGGGCAAACTCAACGCCACAAGTTATACCATTTCCGGATTGGAAAATGGCACGGAGTATGCTGTCCGCGTGGTTGGCTGGAACGCGATGGGATGGGGGGAGCCGTCTAACCCAGTCAAGGGAACAACGGAGAGCGGCACAACGCCGAGGCTTCCGCAGTACCACCTCATCAATACCTCAAATGGCACAGGTGTGTTGACTGCGCACATTCAGAGCGCGTCGGTAGGCAACAACTTTGGGCAGAGGATGGAAAGCAGCCCGCTAGACAAGGCAAAAGCGCAGACGGAACAATGGCCGACCATCAATGGCCAGGTGCAAAAGAATGCCCAATGGGGGCTTGGCGTGGTGGACGATGACTATGGCTCTTACTGGGTCAAAGACAATGAGTGGGACGATGGTGTGGTCTATCCCGTGAACGATTTCAGCAAGGGCATCACGGTCACGTTTGACGCAGAATACGAGATGAATTACCTGACCTTTACGGCGGCAAACATCGACCCATCAAAAGTGCCGAGCCAGGCGCGGATCGTGTATTGGAACAGCGAGACACCGAACGGACAAGCCATTGGCACGACCGTGTACCAGGAGAAAGACCCGAATGGGTATCCCTATTTTGTCGTGAAGTTCCACAAAACGGTCCAGGCAAACCAGATCCAGATGTGCCTCGGCACGGGATATACCAGGATCGAGATGAAAGTGGCGGAGATGCACTTCCACCACTATGACGCCTTGTACGACGAAATCGCAAAACTCTTTGCGGACGACATGCATGCGACGCTTGCGGAAGGCGTGACGCAGGAGCGGATCGATGACTTGCGCAAGAAGTTAGACGAAAAAGACCCTGAGACAGGCGAGCTGCACCCGCTTTACCAGTCGATGTTACTGGAGCTGAAGGCGGCGGAAGAGTTGCTGAATCTGGGCGGAACCGAGATTTTCCAAGTGGACAACCGCATCACTTTAAGTAAGGACGGGGGTCTGAACTTTAGCGGGTTAAATGCGTGGCAGCCGCTTGGACTGGTGGCGGCCGTGGACGACGAAATTAATGTCTACGTTGGGCACAACGCAAAGAATGTGGGCGAGGGGTCAAGCCTAAAACTATACTTTACGCAATATCACGCACAGTCGAGTAGCGTCGCGGGTTACTATAGCCTGAAAGTGGGATCGAACCCGATCAAATTGAAGCAATTGTCGGGCGACGACTTTGAAAAGGGCGGGCAGCTCTACATTGCGTATGAAGGCAATGACGCGAACGACCAGTATGCGGTGCGCGTCATCGGCGGCACGAAGATCCCGGTGCTCAATGTCTACAAAATGGCAGACGACGCACAGCGCAAGGCGGCCATTTCGCAATACCTGACAGAGTTGGAAGCTTATGTGCCGACCATTGCATCCCAGCATGAGGCACTTCATGCGGGCAGCAACAATAAAAACGTGCAATATGCATACGATGAGAAGAATTGCTTCCTAAACGCGACGGATCTCATGATGGATTACATGATGTACTCCATCCCCGCAACGCAGGTATGGGCATCCTTGCAGAACAAGGAGGACAAAGTTGCGGCTCTGGACACTGCCTTAAAGGCCATGGATCAGACCATGACGCTGTTCTACCAGCATAAGGGCTTGAGCAATGCGGAAACGAAGCTGTCCTACCGGACGGCGATGCCGAGCACGCACTTGAATATGCGCTATATGCGGATGTTTGCGGGAGCGTTTATGTATGCCGCGGGCAATCATATCGGCATTGAGTATGACTCCTGCACGCTGGCGGGCGCAGAGAGCTGGGATTCGTTCGGATGGGGATATACCCACGAGATCGGTCACGACATCAACGATGGGAACTATGCGATTCCGGAGATCACCAACAACTATTTCGCGCAGCTGCTGACCATGGCGACAAATGGACCGCGCTGGAATAGCGAGGGAGAGACTTCTTATAAGAAAGTTTATGAAAAAGTGACCTCCAACACCATCGGGCGCGCGTCAAACGTTGGGGTGCAGCTGGCGCTTTACTGGCAGCTCCACCTGGCATTTGATGATTTTGCGGACAGGACGATCTTTGACGACTATAAGGAACAGTTCGACAACCTGTTCTTTGCGCGCGTGGATACCTACTCCAGGAATCCTGGCGAAGCAAAGAAGATCAACAATGTGGAACTGAAGCTGGACGCCGGCGCGGATCAGAATCTCATGCGCCTTTCCTGCGCGGCTGCCGGGGCGAACATTCTGCCATTCTTTGAGCGTTGGGGCATGGTGCCAAACGCGGATACGGAACAATACGCAGCGACCTTTGGCAACAAGACGGAGAAAGCACTCTATTATGTGAACGACAGTGCCAGAGACTACCGCGCAACATACGTTGGCGAGAGGCCGACGAGTTTTGAGACATCGGTGACGGCAGATGTGACAGCGGATGGCAACCAGGTCACCTTGGAAGTGACGAACGCGACGGCTGCGGCCGGCCTGACGCTTGGCTATGAGATCGTGCGCAGTATGTACACAAATGGCAAGCCAGCAGAGGAAGTCATTGGGTTTGTGCTGGCCAACAACGATGGCACGGCGACCTATGTGGACACCATTGCTTCCCTGGACAATCGCGTGCTCAGCTATGCCGTAAAGCCGGTGGATCAGTTCCTGAACTATGCCGATCGGGTAGAAGCGGGATCTGTGAAAGTATCCACGGGCGGCGCGCTTGACAAAGGCACGTGGACAGTGGAGACGAGCATTGCTACTGGGGATATGGAGACTGTCACGGCTGACGAGAACAACCCGGACGGCGGCTTCGGCAGCGACAGCACGGTTGCGGAACAGAGGTCGGCCATCGGCAGAATCCTCGACAACGACAAGAGCAACACCTACCACGCAACCGTCAAAGTTGGCGAAACGATTACGGTCGACATGCAAAAACAGCAGAGCGTCACGTCGGTGCTTTACAAGGGCTCTAATGTTACACTTTCGCTTGCGGTTAGCCAGGATAAGACCAACTGGGTTGCGGTAAAGACCAAGTATGAAGTGACAGGCGCAACAGATACGGCACAGGCCATTTGGCTGGATTCCGTGCTCGAATCGGAGAAAGATGCCTGGATCGGGACTTACGATGCGCGCTACCTGCAGCTCACCATGCAAAGCGAGGGAGCGGTGGACATCCACGAGATCGACATCTGCGGCCCGTCTGGAGACAATGTGGAGTTCTTTGAGCATGGCATCGGGTTACTGGAAGCGGATTACGTGTACGACCAGAGCAAACCGGAAGATGCAAAGATTCCAGCGGGCAGCGTGATCTTCACAGGCAGTTACAAAGGGAACCCGGCGTACAACCTTGTGCTCCTCTATGACCAGGATGGCCGTGTGATCGGCGCAAGCGCGGACAATACGGAAGTGAACGCAGAGCAGATCATCCTGGCAAACGTGCCGGAGCATGGGAACCTTGGCGAGACTTCAAACGGCACCTGGGTGTACTATGTAAAAGAGGATACCATACAAGGTGTGAATAAGGTGCGCGCGGAACTGTATCGCGTGGATGACGCGAACACGCTTGAGGGAGAGCGCGTTGTCAGCGACACGGTATGGGTTGAGATGCCAACGGAACTGCAATCGATTACCATTACAGACAATCGAGGGAGTCAGCAGTAATCGAAGGAGGAAAACACAATGAAAAAATGGATTGCACTCATATCCGTGCTGCTTGTGACTGCGTTGTCTGTATTCACAGTATCTGCAAAGAATGCAGGCGCGGCCATACTCACGCAGATGGACGGCAGCAACCATGTGGATGTAGCAATTGAACTAAGCGAAGGGCAGGCGAGGGACATTACCTCCCTGCGCCTGCAGCTTTTGGTCGTACTCGAGCGGGGCGAGATCAAGCATGACAGCGTGGACTTTACCTTTGCGAGCGGCATCACGAGCCGTATCCAAGATGTCCAGGTTTCCCCAGGAGAGGACGCGCCAAAGTATTTGGTGGACATCATCCTCTCAGGCACGTCAGTTTTGCCGTTTGTAGGGGATGGAACGACGAAGAGACTGCAAGTCGGCACTTTGATGCTCCCTGATGGAAGTGATTATTATGCAAAAGTGGCGATGGGAACGCTGACAGTCCCGGGGGAAACGGGTCAGGAGTCCGTGATTCCGGAGGAGACTGCGCCGGAGGGAACGGCATCCGACATCGACATCCAGGAAAACACAACCGACACCACAAGCCACGAACCCGCGATTCAATACGTGGAGAACAACGGCATGGAGGCCATCCTGCTTCCGCTGACCAACGCGGAACCCGTGA
>CAYVVW010000032.1:0-4779 GCA_964455335.1 uncultured Marvinbryantia sp. | reverse complement strand
TCGACACCGGATGTGCCGACAGAGCCAGAGCCGACACCGGACGTGCCGACAGAATCGCCGACACCGGATGTGCCAACAGAATCGCCGACACCGGACGTGCCGACAGAATCGCCGACACCGGATGTACCGACGGCATCACCAACACCGGCAGAGCCGACGTCATCGCCGACACCGTCTCCGACACCAACGCCGACACCGTCTCCGACACCAACGCCGACACCATCGGCCACGCCTGTGCCGAGCGCCACGCCACAGCTTCCGGCGCCGACCTTAAAGGCGGCCACGAAGATCGGCACGAACGAAGTTTCCTTAAGCTGGACGGAAGTTGACGGGGCGGACGGCTATGTGATCTACGAGCAAAAAGACAAATATAGCGGATACGAGGAGATCGGCAGGGTAGCGGGCAAAAAGACCACAAAGTTTACAGTGAAGGCCGCATTTGGCAAGACTTTCCTCTACAGCGTGAGCGCGTACGAAAATATCGGCAAGAACAGCCAGATTGGCAAGAGCAGCGATTCTCTCAAGGTGAAAGTGCCGGCGTTTGACAAGTCCGCAAAACCGGAAGTCGAGGTCAAGGTAAACGGCAAGCAGAAGCTCGTCCTGAAGTGGAAAAAAGTGGCGGGCGCGGACGGTTACCAGATCTACCAGTATCGCGCAGAGGACGAGGAATACGTCAAAATTGCCACCATCAAAAAGGGCAAGACCACCAGTTATGTCACAAAGGTGAAAGCTGCAGACGCGGACGCAAGCACATTTAAGGTGCGCGCCTACGCGCAGGACGGCAAGGCCAAGGTATATGGCAAGTATTGCGTGACAAAAGTCACCCCGAAAAAAGTGACGGGTGTCAAAGTGGATGTCAAGACGAAAAAACGCGCCAAGATCTCCTGGAAGCAGGTGGAAGGCGCCGATGGGTATTGCGTCCTGCGCGCCACGTCCAAAAATGGCGACTACACGGTCATCAAGACGCTGAAAGGCGCGACGAAACTGACCTATACCGACAAAAAAGCAAAAGCGGGCAAAACGTACTTCTATAAAGTGGCGGCATTTGTCTATGGGCCGGAAGACGAAATCATCCTGGCACCGGAGAGCAAGGCAGTCAAGGCAAAGATTAAGAAGTAGCGCCATAGCGGGGCTGCCCGGCAGCAAAGCTGGCAGGAAAAACAAAGATTAAGAAGTAGCGCCATGCGGGGCTGCCCGGCAGCAAAGCTGGCAGGAAAAACAAAGATTAAGAAGTAGCCCCATGCGGGCTGCCCCGCAGCAAAACTGGAAGGGAAAAAGAGGTAGGAGGAACGATTGATGGCAAAATGGGTTTACTTATTCAAGGAAGGAAACGCGGATATGCGCAACCTTCTTGGAGGTAAAGGCGCGAACCTGGCGGAAATGACCAATTTGGGGCTGCCGGTTCCGCAGGGTTTTACGATCACGACAGAAGCTTGCACACAGTATTATGCGGACGGCCAGAAGATCAATGATGAAATCCAGGGGCAGATCATGGAGTACATCGCAAAGATGGAAGAGATCACCGGCAAAAAGTTTGGGGATAAGGAAAACCCCCTGCTCGTTTCGGTGCGCTCGGGCGCGCGCGCTTCCATGCCCGGCATGATGGACACCATCCTAAACCTCGGCCTCAATGAGGATGTGGTGGAAGTGCTTGCCAAAAAATCCGGCAATCCGCGCTGGGCCTGGGACTGCTACCGCAGATTTATCCAAATGTTTTCCGACGTCGTCATGGAAGTCGGGAAGAAATATTTCGAGGAACTGATCGACAAAATGAAAGCCGAAAAGGGCGTGACACAGGACGTGGACCTGACGGCGGATGACCTAAAAGAGCTGGCAAACCAGTTCAAGCAAGAATACAAGCAAAAACTGGGGGAGGATTTCCCGTCCGACCCCAAAGAGCAGCTCATGGCCGCCATCAAGGCCGTGTTCCGCTCCTGGGATAACCCGAGGGCAAACGTGTACCGCCGCGACAACGACATCCCCTATTCCTGGGGAACGGCGGTCAACGTGCAAATGATGGCATTTGGCAACATGGGCAACACATCCGGCACGGGCGTGGCATTCACGCGCGACCCGGCCACGGGCGAGAAGCGCCTGATGGGCGAGTTCCTGTTGAACGCGCAGGGCGAGGACGTGGTGGCCGGCGTGCGCACCCCGCAAAAGATTGACCAGCTAAAAGAGGTCATGCCGGAGGTTTACCAGCAGTTTACCGAGATTTGCAAAAAGCTGGAGGACCACTACCGCGATATGCAGGACATGGAGTTTACCATCGAGGACAGGAAACTCTACATGCTGCAGACGCGCAACGGAAAACGCACCGCGCACGCGGCGCTCAAAATTGCGTGCGACCTGGTGGACGAGGGGATGATCACCGAGGAGAAGGCGGTGGCCATGATCGATGCGCGCTACTTGGACACCTTGCTGCACCCGCAGTTTGTCAAGAAATCCTTAGAGGAGGCAAAGCCGATCGCGAAGGCATTGGGCGCGTCCCCGGGGGCGGCCTGCGGCCGGATCGTCTTTACGGCGGATGACGCGAAAGCGTGGGATGCCAAGGGCGAGAAAGTCATCCTGGTGCGCCTGGAGACATCCCCGGAGGACATCGAAGGCATGAAGTGCGCGCAGGGCATCCTGACCGTGCGCGGCGGCATGACGAGCCATGCGGCAGTCGTTGCCCGCGGCATGGGCACTTGCTGTGTGTCGGGCTGCGGCGACATCAAGGTGGATGAGCCAAACAAAAAATTCACCCTTGCGGGGAAAGCGTACCATGAGGGCGACTACATCTCCATCGACGGCTCTACGGGCAATGTGTACGACGGCATCATCCCGACTGAGGATGCCACGATCGCGGGCGAGTTCGGACGCATCATGGGATGGGCGGACAAGTTCCGCAAGATGAAAGTGCGCACCAATGCCGACACGCCTGCGGACGCCAGGAAAGCGAAAGAGCTTGGCGCGGAGGGCATCGGCCTTTGCCGCACGGAGCATATGTTCTTTGAGGAGGGGCGCATCGACGCATTCCGCGAGATGATTTGCTCCGACACGGTAGAGGAGCGCGAAGCCGCGCTTGCAAAACTCCTGCCCGTGCAGCAGGGCGATTTCAAGGCGCTGTTTGAGGCGTTAGAGGGCAACCCCGTGACGATCCGCTTCCTTGACCCGCCGCTGCATGAGTTCGTGCCGACATCCGAGGAGGATATCCGCAAGCTGGCCGACGCAAAAGGCAAGACTGTCGAGGAAATCAAGGCATTGATCGACTCCCTGCACGAGTTCAACCCGATGATGGGCCACCGCGGCTGCCGTCTGGATGTCACCTATCCGGAAATCGCCGTGATGCAGACCAAGGCCATCATCCGCGCGGCCATCGAGGTGAAGGCCGACCATCCGGACTGGAAAGTCTGCCCGGAAATCATGATTCCGCTCGTCGGGGATGCCAAGGAACTGAAATACATCAGAGACATCGTGGAGCGCGTGGCCAACGAGGAAATCAGCCGTTCGGGAAGCGACCTGACCTACGAGGTGGGCACCATGATCGAGATCCCGCGCGCGGCCTTAAAAGCGGACGAGATTGCGAAATACGCGGACTTCTTCTGCTTTGGCACAAATGACCTGACACAGATGACCTACGGATTCTCCCGAGACGACGCGGGGAAATTCCTGGAGGCCTACTACGAGCACAAGATCTTTGAAAACGACCCATTTGCCAAACTGGACCAGGACGGCGTGGGGCAGTTGATGCAGATCGCCATCCAGCTGGGGCGCGGCGTCAACCCGAAACTCCATTTTGGCATCTGCGGCGAACATGGCGGAGATCCATCTTCCGTGGAATTTTGCCACAAACTCGGCCTGGACTACGTGTCCTGCTCGCCATTCCGCGTGCCGATTGCGCGGCTTGCGGCGGCACAGGCGGCCATTCGCAACAAGAGAAATTAGACAACAATATACTTATTTCTGCGCCGTAACGGTAACAGGGGAAGATGTCAGGGGCATTTATGGCTGAACATTCTGAGTACGTGAAAGCGAACAGATTTAAGGATATTGTGGCAAAAGGCTTGTATAAGTTCTGCAAGGGAAGGCAAGGTGCTTTCCCTTGTTTTCTGTTTGGGAATAGACAAAATTCTGATTGCTTTTGTGAGGATTTCAAGCTATAATATCTCTCAAGTTACGTACCTTTTAGGAATGCATTTCATTCTGCCGATGGTACAAAAGGAGGATGCCAGTGGATACAGACATTAAAAATTCCGTAAGCGCAGCGGACGAGGGTGCCCAATATGACGAGAAGGCAAAGCGTTTGTTGGGAAATAAGATCCTTTTATCGCATATTCTGGTAAAGACCGTTGATGAGTTTAAGGGAATGAATCCAAAAGATGTGGTATCCTACATTGAGGGCGAGCCTTTTATTAGCGTGGTTCCGGTAGAGCCAGGACTCACCAACGTGGAAAAAGAAGAACGTGGGCAGCGTATTGTTGGTCTGAATACGGAGAATGCAGAAATTAACGAAGGGCTTGTACGATTTGACATTATATTTTATGTACGCATGAAAGATGGTATTTCGCAAGTAATCGTTAATCTGGAAGCGCAAAAGGATGAACCGACGGGCCACCATATCCTAAACAGGGCAATTTTCTATGTGAGCCGCCTTATTTCCTCTCAGAAGGAGAGGGATTTTGTCAAGACAAATTATAATGACATAAAACGTGTTTTCTCAATCTGGGTGTGTATGAACATGAATGAGAATAGCATGGATTATATTCATCTGACGGACGATAAGCTGATAGGTTCCTA
>CAYVVW010000031.1:0-16847 GCA_964455335.1 uncultured Marvinbryantia sp. | reverse complement strand
GTGGGAGTGCGAAGCACGGAACAATCCGTAGGGCATCTTTTTACCGCGACATCATTTCAATTATAATGAACATGCTACCCGAACACTGACGATGGAATCGTCTATAGAGCTCCGGCTGAGGGGACTGAGAGGACGGGGACTGCGATTTTTTGGGAAGTGGTTGATTTCTCCGGCACACTCTGTTATAGTAGGGGTGTTCTGTGAGAAATTTTGAGGCAATGCTGGCGGGCAGCCCATACCCCGCTGGCGTGTGCGTGTGTCGTGGGAAGGCGGTTTTTTGCTTCGGTGTCCAAAATACTTTTTGGCACCCAAAAAATCAAATACGTAAGGGAGGACGATGGTGTCTATGCATGGAAAAAGGAAACTTGCGCTGTTGCTTGCGGCGGCTGTGTCGGCTTCTATGATTGGCAGCGTGTGCGTGTCGGCCGGGGATGTCTCGTTTGGAGACTCTCCGCAGGATGGAGGAGTCGGGGAGGAAGCGATCGAGGCATACGACCCGAGCGTGTCCGACGTGCCAGAGACGAGTGCACCGGAAACGAGCGTGCCCGAGACGAGCGCACCGGAGACGAGTGCGCCGGAGACAAGTGCACCGGAAACGAGTGCACCGGAAACGAGTGCGCCGGAGACGAGCGCACCCGAGACAAGCGCCCCGCAGCCGGAGACGTTCAGCGTGCAGGAAGAGCCGCAGTGGACGGAGGAACCAAACTACTACTATGAGGAATCCGGCGGCTACGTCGAGAGCCAGAACGGCGGCTATGCCGAGGAATCTTACGAGCCGCACCACGAGGAATCCCGCAATCCGCACCATGACGAGCAAGGGGAAGGCGAGGAGGAATCCCGCGGGTATGCGGGAGACGTTTCCACGTTAGGGCCGGATGTGGTCATTGACGACTTTTCCCTGTTTGTCAAAGAGGACGCGGAGCGCGATTTTTCCCTGGATTTTGAGGCGGAATTGCCGGCGTCGCATTACCTGGATCTGGAGGAGGTGCTGCAAAAGCCGGAGCTTCCGACGGGATGCGAGGTGACGGCGCTGTCCATGGCCTTGGGGTATTATGGGTTTGAGGCGGACAAGGTGGAGCTTGCCGAGGAAGCCCTGCTTTATAACCGCGAGGACGACAACATGGCGAAAGGGTACATCGGCGATCCGTTTTCCAACACGGGCGCGGGCTGTTTTGCGCCTGCCCTTACGGCGACGGCCGACTACTATTTTGCGGAAAATGACGCGAATTATCGTGCTTATGACATTTCGGGAACAGAGCTGGAGGACTTGTGCGCCTATATCGCCGCGGACACGCCTGTGCTTGTTTGGACGACGATGTACATGCTCCGGCCGACGTTCGGGGAGCAGATCAGCGAGTACAACGGACATTCCTGCCGCTGGTATAACGAGGAGCACTGCGTGGTGCTGACGGGGTATGACCTGGAGGAGGGCACTGTGCAAGTCAACGATCCCCTGGATGGCATCGTCGCGCGCGGCATGGAGGAATTTGCCGACATCTATAACCTGACGGGAAAAAATGCGGTGGTGCTAAAAGAGCAGCCAGAGGACGCCCAAAATGCTACGAAGGCTGCGAGCGCGGCGAATGGACAGCAGGCAGCGGAAACAGCCGAAAGCGCGGCGGATGGGCAGCAGGCAGCGGACGCAGCCGGAAGCGCGTCAGATGGACAGCAGGCAGCGGACGCAGCCGGAAGCGCAGCGGACGGGCAGCAGGCAACGGACGCTTCCAAAAGCGCGCCGGAGGCCGATTCCTCGGAGAGTGGCACGCTCTTGGTTGGCGCGTGATGCCGCTATGCGGAATTTGCATGAAAGACGCAAATTATTTTTATTATGCAATTTCATAGGCTTGTGCTATAGTAAAAATGAATTTTTATGAAGGAGGAGCTTATGAAATGGCAGAGCTGATTGCCCAAGCAAACAAGGTGGTCAACGACTTCGTGTGGGGCATCCCCATGCTGGTCCTTCTGGTGGGAACCGGCATTTTGATGACGTGCCTCACCAAATTTTTTCAATTGTCACACCTGGGGCACTGGGTGAGAAATACCATCGGCGGTGTGTTTTTGGACAAGCACATCACCAAGCATACCGGCGAGCAGGACAAGTCCATCAGCCAATTCCAGTCGCTGTGCACGGCATTGGCGGCAACGATCGGCACAGGCAACATCGTGGGCGTCGCGACGGCGCTCATTGTCGGCGGGCCAGGCGCGATTTTTTGGATGTGGGTGGTGGCCTTTTTCGGGATGATGACGAATTACTCGGAAAATGTGCTCGGCATTTATTACCGCCGCAAAAACAGCCAAAACGAGTGGAGCGGCGGCGCGATGTATTACTTGCGCGACGGACTTGGCGCAAAGCCCGGCTGCAGGCAGATCGGGCGCATTTTGGCGGAGCTGTTCTCCTGCTTTTGCCTGCTCGCGTCCTTTGGCATCGGCAACATGAGCCAAATCAATTCCATTGCGGGCAACATGAACGCGGCATTTGGCGTGCCAAAGCTGGCCATGGGCATCATTTTGATGGTCATTGGCGGGTTGGTGATCGTAGGCGGCATAAAGCGCATCGCCTCTGTCGCGGAGAAGGTCGTGCCATTTATGGCCATCGCCTACGTGATCGGCGCGCTCATTGTGTTTTTTGCCAACATTGACAAGTGCGGCGCGGTATTCGGCGCGATTTTCAAAGGCGCGTTCGGCCTCCCGGCCGTGGGAGGCGGCATCGTGGGCGCGGGCATCAAGCAGGCACTCACGTGGGGCATGAAGCGCGGCGTATTTTCCAACGAGGCGGGCCTTGGGTCGTCTGTCATGGTGCACTCCAACTCCAATGTCAAAGAGCCGGTGCGCCAGGGCATGTGGGGCATTTTTGAGGTCTTTGCGGACACCATGGTGGTCTGTACCCTGACGGCGTTTGCCGTGCTCTCGTCCGGGCTTGTCGATTTGCAGACGGGAAAAGTCCTGACATCCGCGGAGGATTCCGCCTTGGTGGGGGAGGCGTTTGCGCAAGTCTTTGGCGCAGCAGGCCCGATGTTCATCGCCATCGCCATTTTGCTCTTTGCGTTCACGACCGTGCTCGGCTGGAGCCACTATGGCACGAAGGCGTGCGAGTACCTGTTTGGCACAAAATCCACCATCGTCTACCGCGTCCTGTTTGTGGGGTTCATCGTCGTCGGCGCGACCATGGATCTTGGCCTTGCGTGGGATTTGTCCGACACGTTTAACGGCCTGATGGCCATCCCGAACCTGATCGGCGTGATCGCGCTCTCGCCTCTGGTTTGCAAAATCACCCAAAACTACGTCGGGCGCGTGCTCAAAGGTTCCAAGGAAAAGCCCATGCTTTCGGCATTTCCGGACATTCAGCGGGAGCAGGAACAAGGAGGAAACGAGCAAAGCAGATAAAAAAAGAAGTAAAAATATTAAAAATTTGTGAATTATGCACAGTGTCCATTGACCGAAAGCCCGCTGTGTCTTATACTGTTATGGCGAGTGGCAAAAGTAAAAGACAGGACGGGCAGGTTATGAACATTTTATTTTTTCTGAAACCCAAGAGCGAGGTCGCTTATCTCAACGAAGAGGATTCCCTTAGGCAGGCACTGGAAAAGATGGAGCGCTACCGGTATAGCGCGGTGCCCATCATCAACAAGGCGGGCGGTTATGTGGGAACGATCACGGAGGGCGACGTGCTGTGGGGCGTGAAAGATTTGCACCTAAAAGATCTCTGCGAGGCGGAAACCATTCCCCTAAAGGCC
This sequence comes from uncultured Marvinbryantia sp., assembly GCA_964455335.1. Classification (GTDB taxonomy): domain Bacteria; phylum Bacillota; class Clostridia; order Lachnospirales; family Lachnospiraceae; genus Marvinbryantia. The sequence goes on along the minus strand of CAYVVW010000031.1, from coordinate 13,113 downwards.
ATCAAGCGCCGCTGGGACAATGAGCCGGTGAACGTCCAATGCAACATCGAGGATCTGGTACAGACATCCCTGCACCAGAACTTTGTTCCCGTGGTGGACGACAACCAAACCTTTATCGGCATCGTCACGCGCAGGCAGATCATGAAGCATTTTTACCGCACGTATCAGGAGGAACATGGGGGCGGCGCCGAGTGATGCCAGCCCCCGTTTTTTTTTCTTACCGCAAATGACGAAAGTATTTGTCGGTTACGATAGCCCCTTCGGGGAATGCGCACGAATGTGCTAGGGAATGATGCTGCTTACGCAGCGCAGATTCGGTGCAGCAAACGACAAAACGATGCGATGGCAGGACGGTGCGACGCGTTTATACGAGGAGGATGGACATGAAAAATCTATACACCTTGCGGGTCTATCCCGCGGGAAATGGAAGAGAAGTTTACCGAGTGATTGAGATCGGCGGGGATGCCACCCTGGACCGGCTGTGCGAGGTGATTATGGATGCGTTTGATTTTATACACGAACACCTCTATGAATTTTGCATGGACAACCGGATGTACAGCGAGTTTTCCTACCAGGTAGATCCGGAGGATGACGAGCCGTCCACAGACATTTCCCTGGACGACATCCATCTGATGGTTGGCCAAAAGTTCACCTTGCATTATGATTATGGCGATGACTGGATGTTTCCGATTACGGTGTCCAAGATCCAGCAAACAAGCGATCCCGGCGAGCCACGCGTGATCAAAAGCAAGGGAGCGGTTCAGCAATATCCCGATTGGGATTGGGATTGGGATGAAGATGAGGAATGAGACAGGGAATCAGACAGGGGATCAGACAGGGGATCAGACGGGGGCGGAGGGCATGGCGTGCCCTTTGCTGCATAGCCTGTTGCCTTCTGATCGCGTATTTTCCCGATTTTCCCACGTTGGCAGCAAGCGCAGACTTTGGATTGGAGACGGAGGAGACAGCAGCCAGTGGAAGGAAATCCGGCGCGCCAGCGATCCAAACAGTGGCAGCGAAAGCGGCGCCAGTCGCTTCCAAGAAGCGCAAGCGCGTGTTTGTCCGAAAGAATGGTGCCCTCTATTTTTACAATGCGAAGGGCAAGTTGGTGCGTGGCAAGTGGCGTGAGGTGCAGGGTAAAACCTATTATTTCACAAAAACCGGCGCGGCGGCCACAGGCTGGCAGGCCATCGGCGGGAAGATCTACAAGTTCAACAAAAATGGGGTGCTGCAAAAGAAGGGATGGACGCAGCGCAAAGGCGCGACCTATTACTTATCCAAAAAGACCGGCGAGGCCTTTGTCGGGTGGCACACCATCCGCAAGAAGCGGTATTATTTTGGGGAGACGGGCGCGCTTGTGAAAAACCAGTGGGTTGGCGGCCGCTATGTGGGCGCAGACGGGGCATATGATGCCAAGAAAAAGCGGGAACTCGCCCCTTTGGAGGCCGCGCTTGGCGGCATCCTTGCATCCAGCAGGGGCACATGGTCCGTCTATGTGGAAAATCTGCAAACCCGCGAGACACTTTCTATCAACAACCAGCGCATGTATGCCGCCAGCCTGATCAAGCTCTACGCGATCGGGGCGGCATACGCGCGCATTGGGCAGGGGGCTTTGCAGGAGGCGGCCGTCTACCCCACCTTGCGATCCATGATTACCGTCAGCGACAACTATGCCTTCAATACCGTGGTGCGGCGCGTCGGCCTCACTTACATCAACACTTGGTGCAGGGAAAATGGGTATGTCGAGACGAACCAGGGAACGGGCCAGGAGCCGTCAGGGAACAGCGCGGGCATCGCGAACGGCAGCGGGCGCAACGTGACCTCGGCGGCGGATTGCGGGAGGTTTTTGGCAAATGTCTACCGCGGCACGTGCGTCAGCAAGGCCGCGTCGGAAAAAATACTCGACCTGCTCAAACACCAGGAACGCAGGTGGAAAATTCCGGCGGGGGTTCCAAGCGGCGTCACTGTGGCAAACAAAACGGGAGAGACGACAGACTATACGCACGACGCGGCCATTGTCTACGCGCCGAAGGGCACCTACGTCCTTGTCGTGATGGGGCATGACCCCGGGGCGGGCATATTTTCGGTGGGCTGCACCCGCGACATTTCCAGCGCCGTTTACCAGCATTTTTCGTAGTGGCGTTTGGATATGCACAAAACATTGGGAGGTATTTTATGTATGGGGCAATCTTAGGGGACATCATCGGAAGTCCCTACGAATTTGACAGGGGTGGCAAAACGAAGGAGTTTCCGCTTTTTTCGCAGAGAAGTGCGTTTACGGATGATTCCGTCATGACCATCGCCGTGGCGGAGGCGCTGCTTTCTGTGGAGGAGGGTGCCAGTGATGACAGTATCCGCAAGGCACTCGTGGCATCCGTGATAAAATGGGGAAGGAACTATCCTGATTCCGGATATGGCGCAAACTTTTCCTGGTGGCTTTGGCAGAATGACCCAAGCCCTTATGGCAGTTATGGGAATGGTTCCGCAATGCGCTGCTCCGCCGCCGGCTGGCTCTATGACACTTTAGAGGAGACCAGGCGGATTGCCAGGCTGACTGCGGATGTCACGCACAATCATCCGGAGGGAATCAAGGGGGCGGAGTCGGTCGCCACCGCCATTTTCATGGCGCGCACAGGCAGCAAAAAGGAAGAGATCAAGGAGGCCATCGTGCGGGAGTTCGGCTACGACCTCTCGCGCACTTGCGATGAAATCAGGCCGGCCTACCGCCATGTGGAGTCGTGCCAGGAGACTGTGCCGGAGGCGATCACGGCATTCCTTGAGGGGAGCGGCTTCGAGGATGTCATCAGGACGGCCGTCTCCCTTGGCGGGGATTGCGACACGCTCACGTGCATCGCTGGGTCTATGGCCGAGGCCTATTTTGGCGTCCCGGATGACTTGAAGGCAGAATGTGAGCGGCGTATTCCCGATGACATGCGGAACGTGCTCGCGGAATTTCAGAAGCGGAGGGTTTGAGACTGCATTTTCCAGATAAAAGTGGAAGCCGTTTCTCATAGCAGGATGGTGCAAGGCGGGCGGCAAGAAAGGCAGGGATGCACGAGATGGGCATGACAATGACACAAAAGATTTTGGCGCATGCGGCGCGCCTTGCGCGGGTGGAGGCGGGCCAGCTGATTGAGGCGGATCTGGACTTGGTGCTTGGGAATGACATCACGGCGCCGGTCGCGATCCGCGAGATGGAAAAATTTCGCCAGGGCCGCGTGTTTGATCCGGACAAGATTGCGCTCGTGATGGACCACTTTATTCCCAATAAGGACATCAAGTCGGCGCAGCATAGCAAGTGCGTGCGCGCGTTTGCCGCCAAGCATGGGATTTCCCACTTTTATGACGTAGGGCAGATGGGGATCGAGCACGCGCTGCTGCCCGAAAAAGGGCTGGTGGTGCCAGGGGATGTCATCATCGGGGCAGATTCGCACACTTGCACCTATGGGGCGCTGGGCGCGTTTTCCACGGGGGTCGGCAGCACGGACATGGCGGCGGGCATGGCCACGGGAAGGGCATGGTTCAAAGTGCCGTCCGCCATGCGGGTTTGCCTGGTCGGGAAGCCGCAAAAATGGGTGTGCGGAAAGGACGTGATTTTGCACATCATCGGCAGGATTGGCGTGGACGGCGCACTTTACCGATCCATGGAATTTTCCGGGGATGGCGTGGCGCACCTGACAATGGACGATCGCTTTACCATCGCGAACATGGCGGTGGAGGCGGGCGCGAAAAATGCCATGTTCCCTGTGGACGAGGCGGCGAGGGAGTATGTTCGGGAGCACGCCGCGCGCCAGGGGAAAGCCTACGAGGCGGATGCCGATGCAGCGTATGAGGCGGAGTGTGTCGTGGATTTGGGCGCGCTTCGCCCGACGGTGGCATTTCCGCATTTGCCGGAAAATACGCGGGTAGTGGAAGAAATCACGGAGGAAGTGCCAATCGACCAGGTGGTGATCGGCTCTTGCACGAACGGGCGCATGGCGGACTTGCGCGCGGCTGCGGAGATTTTGCGGGGGCGGCAAGTGAAAAAGGGACTGCGCTGCATCGTCATTCCGGCCACGCAGGCGATTTACCTGCAGGCGATGGAGGAGGGGCTTCTGCGGACCTTTGTCGAGGCGGGGGCAGTGGTCAGCACGCCCACGTGCGGGCCTTGCCTAGGCGGGCATATGGGCGTTTTGGCCGAGGGGGAGCGCTGCGTCTCCACGACAAACCGCAACTTTGTGGGGCGCATGGGCCATGTGGGTTCGGAAGTTTACCTGGCAAGCCCGGCCGTGGCCGCCGCGAGCGCCGTTTTGGGGCGGATTGCCGCGCCGGAAGCGCTGGGGATGTAGGAGGGAATGTAGGAGGAAAAAGAAGATGAAGGCATATGGGAAAGTCTTTCGATATGGGGATAACGTGGACAAGGATGTCATCATCCCGGCGCGCTACCTAAACTCCTTCGACCCGGCGGACCTTGCGGGGCATTGCATGGAGGACATCGACAAAGACTTCGTCGCAAACGTAAAAAAAGGCGACATCATCGTGGCGGGCAAGAATTTTGGCTGCGGCTCTTCGCGCGAGCACGCGCCGATTGCGCTCAAGGCCGCGGGGGTTGGCTGCGTGATCGCCGAAACATTTGCGCGCATTTTTTACCGCAACGCCATCAACATCGGGCTGCCGATCCTCGAGTGCCCGGAGGCATCTCATGAGATCGGGGCGGGCGACGTGGTCGAGGTCGATTTTGACAGCGGCATCCTTCGCGACCACACAAAAGGAACACAATACCAAGGGCAGGCATTTCCGCCGTTTATGCAACAAATCATCCAGGCAGGGGGGCTTGCCAACTACATCAACCAGCAGAATTTCCCAGGTCTTGAAAATTGCCCATGTTCATAGTATAATGGGCGGAAACGGCACGGTATGTGAAGTTTAGTTTGAAAAGGGAAGAAGGGATGTACTATGTTTCGAGTTGGTTTGCTCACGAGCGGGGGCGACTGCCAGGCGCTCAACGCCACCATGCGCGGCATCGTAAAGGGATTGTCCGCAAATGTGGAGGACCTGGAGGTGTATGGCTTTCTCAATGGGTACACGGGGCTGATCTACGGCGACTACCGCCTGCTGACCCCGCGGGATTTTTCGGGTATCCTCACCAAGGGCGGCACGATCATCGGATCGTCCAGGCAGCCGTTTAAGATGATGCGCGTGCCGGACGAGAACGGCCTCGACAAGGTGGAGGCCATGAAGCAAAATTATTATAAGCTGCGTCTCGACTGCCTGGTCATCTTAGGCGGGAATGGGACGCAAAAGACGGCAAATCTCTTAAGCGAGGAGGGGCTGAACATCATCCACATGCCCAAGACGATCGACAATGACATCTTTGGCACGGACATGACATTCGGGTTTTACAGCGCGGTCAACATCGCCACGGAGGCCATTGACTGCATCCACACGACCGCGTCCTCGCACAATCGCGTGTTCATCGTGGAGATCATGGGCCACAAAGTGGGTTACCTGTGCCTGTACGCGGGGATTGCCGGCGGCGCGGACATTATTCTGATTCCGGAGATTCCCTACGACATCGACTGTGTCATCGAGGCCATCGATCGCAGGACCCAGCAGGGGAAGGGATTTACCGTGCTCGCGGTCGCGGAAGGCGCGATTTCCAAGGAAAAGGCGCATATGAACAAAAAGGAATTGCGCGAGTGCATGAAGGACTACAAGTACCCGTCTGTTTCCTATGAAATTGCGGAGGACATCAAGGCCAGGTCTGGCACGGAAGTGCGCGTCACGGTGCCGGGGCATACCCAGCGCGGCGGCAGCCCCTGCCCCTACGACAGGGTGCTCTCCACAAGGCTTGGCGCGGCGGGCGCGAAGGCCATCTTAAATGGAGACTTTGGCAACATGATCGGCATTGTGAACGGGAAAACGAAAAAAGTGCCCCTATCCGAGGTGGCGGGCAAGCTCAAGACCGTTTCCCCGGATGACCAGATCGTAAAAGAGGCGCGCCTGATCGGCATCAGCTTTGGGGACAAAAACGTTTAAGGCAATTCACGCGCGGGAGGGGTGTGCATGTCCTATACGGCACTTTACCGGAAGTTCCGCCCGGACACGTTTGCGGATGTCAAGGGGCAGGAGGCCGTGGTCCAGACTCTGAAAAACCAGCTGCTGACCAATCGGGTGGGCCACGCCTACCTGTTTTGCGGCACGCGCGGCACCGGGAAAACGACGGTGGCAAAGATTTTGGCAAAGGCGGTCAACTGTGAGCACCCAACGCCGGACGGGCCGTGCAACGACTGCGCCATGTGCCGCGCCATCGCGTCGGGCAGCTCCCTCAATGTGGTGGAGATCGACGCCGCGTCCAACAACGGCGTGGACAATATCCGCGAAATTCGGGAAGAAGTGGCATACTCCCCCGCAGAGGGGCGCTACAAGGTTTATATCATCGACGAGGCGCACATGCTTTCCACGGGCGCGTTCAACGCATTGCTCAAGACGCTCGAGGAGCCGCCGGCCTACGTCATTTTCATCCTGGCGACCACGGAGGCGAACAGGCTGCCGGTGACGATTTTGTCCCGCTGCCAGCGGTATGATTTCAAGCGCATCCAGGCATCGGTGATCGAGGAGCGCATCCGCGAGCTGCTCGCGCAAGAGGGCAAGGAGGCGGAGGACAAGGCGGTGCGTTACGTCGCGAGAAAGGCGGACGGCGCCCTGCGCGACGCGCTGAGCCTGTTGGATCAGTGCATTTCCTTTTATCCTGACGGGCGGCTGACGTATGAGCAGACGCTCGCCGTGCTGGGCGCGGTGGACACCGAGGTGTTTAGCCAGGTTCTGCGCAAGATTTTGGGAAAAGACGTGCGGGGCGTCCTCAAATGCCTGGATGACCTGGTGCTGCAAGGGCGCGAGATCGGGCAATTTGTGACGGACTTCACGTGGTATCTGCGCAACGTTTTGCTGCTGAAAGTGACGGACGGCATGGAGGAATTGCTGGACATTTCCCAGGAAAATCTCACATTGCTGGAAGAGGACGCCAAGATGGCGCGTGAGGAGACCCTGGAGCGGTTTATCCGCATTTTTTCGGAGCTTTCCAACCAGATACGCTTTGCGGTCACCAAGCGCCTGTCGGTCGAGGTGGCCATGATCAAGCTCTGCAGGCCGCAGATGGAGCGCGACATGACTTCGATTTTGGAGCGCATCCGCCACCTAGAGGAACAGGTGGCAAGCGGCGTGGCCTACGTGCCAGCGCCCGGCGGGGCTGGCGCGGCATCGGAAACGCGGGCGGCGCAGACGGAAACGGCGGCGGAGGCAGTCGCACCGCCAAAGGCCGCGCCGGAGGATTTGCAGCGCGTGGCGGCGATGTGGAAAAGCATCACGGACGAGATGGGCAACCCGCTTGGGACAATCTTGCACGCACATGCGAAGCTGCGCTACGATGCCAATGGGGAGGACAATCGGCTCTATGTGGTATTCCAGGATTTTTTGGGGGAACCCCGCGTGCGGGACGAGCAAACGCGCGAGCGCCTGGAGGAAGTCATTTCCCGAAAAATCGGAAAAACCGTCGAGGTGCGCATGGTAAAGGCGGAGGAACTGCCCGCCGATGGGGCGCGCCTGCATGACATCTCCGCGGATGAGCTGATTCGGCAGCAGTTTGCGGGGATGGAGATCGACGTGGACGACAGGCCGATCGAGCCGTTTGAGTAATTGGCATGATGGAACATCGTGCCAAACGACCAATCCGTAAGGCATTTTTTACCGTAGCGTCATGATACGATTTCGGTTTCGTTATTTGCGATCGCATGGTGGGATGACACGTGCGTCGAAAGGCCACGCACTGGCATGACGCAAGGATGCGTGACACACCGAAAAGGGGTCATTTCCGCAGAGAATGGGCGGATTTGGGAACAGTCGTTTTCGCAGAAAACGGGCGAATTTAGATCAAGGATTTGGGGTCAAATAAGACAAATAGGAAAAAACAGGAGGACATCCGTATGGCAAAACGCGGAGGGTATCCCGGAGGGATGCCGGCCAACATGAACAATCTAATGAAGCAAGCCCAGAAGATGCAAAAGCAGATGGAGGAGAACCAAAAGGCACTGGAGGAAAAGGTATTTACCGCATCTGCGGGCGGCGGTGCCGTGGAGGTTGCCATCACTGGGAAACGGGAAGTGCAAAAAGTGACCTTAAAAGAGGAAGTGGTAGATCCGGACGACATTGAGATGCTAGAGGACCTGATTGCGGCCGCTTTCAATGAGGCTCTGCGCAAGGTGGACGAGGAGTCCGGCGCGGCCATGGCAAAACTGGCCGGCGGCATGGGCGGGCTTGGCGGGGGGCTTCCTTTCTGATGGAATACTACAGCAGGCAGATCAGCCGCCTGATCGAGGAATTGTCCCGGCTGCCGGGCGTGGGCCACAAGTCCGCGCAGCGCCTGGCATTTTACCTCGTCAACCGACCCCTGGAGGAAGTCAAGGGGCTGGCGGGGGCCATCGTGGACGCGCGGGAAAACGTGCGCTATTGCGGCGCGTGCTGCACGCTGACGGACAGCGAGCTGTGTCCCATCTGCGCCAATCCCAAGCGGGACCACGGCACGATTATGGTGGTAGAAAATCCCCGGGACTTGGCGGCCTATGAGCGCACGGGAAAATACGAGGGGGTATACCACGTGCTGCACGGTGCCATTTCCCCGATGCTCGGCATTGGGCCAAATGACATCCGCCTCAAGGAATTGATGCGGCGGCTGCAAGGCGACGTCAAAGAGGTCATCATCGCCACCAACTCCAGCCTGGAGGGCGAGACCACGGCGATGTATCTGAGCAAGCTCATCAAGCCAACGGGCATTCGGGTGAGCCGCATCGCAAGCGGCGTGCCGGTGGGCGGCGACTTGGAATACATCGACCAGGTGACCTTGCTGCGGGCACTGGAGGGGCGGACGGAACTGTAAGACTGCCGCTTCGCGCCCCACATTTAGCCCCACTTTTATACAAATGTTGCAAAAACAATATGGGAGGGTTTTATGGACAAGTTGGAATTGCAAAGGACGGCCAATGAGATCCGAAAAGGGATTCTCACGGCGGTCCACAGTGCGAAAGCGGGCCATCCGGGCGGCTCTTTGTCCGCCACGGAGGCTTTTACCTATCTTTATTTTGCGGAGATGAACATCGATCCCAAAGATCCCAAAAAACCGGACAGAGATCGCTTCGTCCTCTCCAAGGGGCATACGGCGCCGGGGCTTTATTCCACGCTGGCGCACAGGGGGTATTTCCCGGTGGAGGACTTGAAAACCTTGCGCAAACTCGGGTCTTACCTGCAAGGGCATCCGAGTATGCAATACATCCCGGGCGTGGACATGTCGAGCGGCTCTTTGGGGCAGGGCGTGTCCGCGGCAGTCGGCATGGCGCTTTCCGCAAAACTGAGCGGGGATTCCTACCGCGTGTATGCGCTGCTCGGCGATGGCGAGATCGAGGAGGGCCAGGTCTGGGAGGCCGCGATGTTTGCCGGCGCGCGCAAATTGGACAACCTCGTCGTCATTGTGGACAACAACGGCCTGCAAATCGACGGGCGCATCGAGGATGTCTGCAGCCCCTATCCGATCGACAAAAAATTTGAGGCGTTCAATTTCCATGTGGTCAATGTGGCAGACGGCAATGACTTTGACCAGCTAAAGGCCGCGTTTGACGAGGCGCGCGCCACCAAGGGCATGCCGACCGCCATTGTCATGAAAACCTTAAAAGGCAAGGGCGTTTCCTATATGGAAGGGCAGGTCGCGTGGCATGGCACGGCCCCGAATGACGAGCAGTACGCGATTGCCATGGCAGACTTAGAGAGGATCGGTGAGGCGCTATGTCAGAAATGAAAAAAATTGCCACAAGGGAAAGCTATGGAAATGCCCTGGTGGAAGTGGGCAAAGAAAATCCGAATGTGATTGTGCTCGATGCGGATCTCGCTGCGGCAACAAAGACGAGTACATTTAAAAAAGTATTTCCAGAAAGACATATTGACTGTGGGATTGCGGAGTGTAACATGACGGGAGTTGCCGCCGGGCTTGCGACGACCGGGAAAATCCCCTTTATCAGCTCCTTTGCCATGTTTGCGGCGGGGCGCAACTTTGAGCAAGTGCGCAATTCCATCGGCTACCCGCACCTCAACGTAAAAATCGGCGCGACGCACGCGGGCATTTCCGTGGGCGAGGACGGGGCGAGCCACCAGTGCAACGAGGACATTGCCCTGATGCGCACCATTCCGGGCATGGTTGTCGTCTGCCCGTCGGACGATGTCGAGGCGCGCGCGGCGGTGCATGCGGCCGTGGCGCACGAAGGGCCTGTTTACCTGCGGTTCGGGCGATTGGCGGTGCCGGTGATCAACGACCGTCCCGACTACAAATTTGAGCTGGGCAAAGGCGTGACCTTACGCGAGGGCAAAGATGTCGCCATCGTGGCGACCGGCCTGCCCGTTGCGGAGTGCTTGGGCGCCGCGCAGATGTTGGAAAAGGACGGCATCGACGCAAAAATCCTAAACATCCACACCATCAAGCCGCTCGATGTGGACCTGGTCGTGGCCGCGGCAAAGGAGACGGGAAAAGTCGTGACCGTCGAGGAACACTCTGTTATCGGCGGCCTGGGCGGGGCGGTCTGCGAGGCGCTTTGCGAACACGCGCCCACGCCTGTCCTTCGCATCGGCATGAATGACACATTTGGCGAGTCGGGCGCGGCCATCCCCCTGCTCCACAAATATGGGCTGGACGCGGAGGGGATCTACCGCAAAATCAAGGCATGGCTGGGATAAGAGATGTTTTTCATCCATGATGCGATAGGATGATGTCAAGGTAGAAAGCCCTTTCCTACGACATGCTCGCGTGTCGGCGGGGCTTGGCACGATGAAACATCGTGCCAAATGCACGAAACAATCCGTAGGCATCTTTTTACCGTAACATTATAGGATATGTGCAGGGGCGTAGATGGGGATGAGTGAGAAAAACGCGAAATTTTCCGATTTTTTTGGAAAATGGAAACAAAAAGTTGCAAATTGGATCTACGCTGCAAAAGAACGCCGCGCGGGGCAGGTACCGGATGGGGAAATGACAGACATTTCCGCTGGCGTAAAAAGGCATTGGACGCACGGGCAAAAGCGCGCTGCCCTGATCGCGGGCGTTGCGGTCCTGCTCATCGGCGCGATCGTTCTCTATGGAAAAACGCATGTATACCGGCATTACCGCGTGCTCTCCAGTATCGGGCGCGCGGACGATGCCACCACACATTATGTGAGGATGGGCAACCGCCTGCTCAAGTGCAACCCAAATGGGGTGACGTGCGTGAACAAGGCGGAGGAAGTGCTGTGGAATGTCACATTTACCATGCAAAGCCCCGTTGTCGATTTGTGTGGCCAGATGGCGGTGGTGGGTGACCAGCGCGGGCAATCTGTGTACATCTTCGATCAAAATGGGCAGGTCGGGCGTTTTGAGGTGGAACACACCTTGCAAAAGGTGCGCGTGTCCGAGCAGGGCGTAGTCGCGGCCGTGCTCTCAGACGGGGATGTCACATGGATTCACGTGTACGATTCCAACGGCACGCTCCTGGTGCGCACCAAGACAACCATGGCAGAGTCGGGCTACCCGCTCGATCTCGACCTTTCGCCGAATGGGCAAAAAATGGGCGTGACTTACCTGACCATGGACAACCGCAACATCAAGACCAGCGTCGTCTTTTATAATTTTTCCGCCGTCGGGCAAAGTGAGGCGGACTATGTGGTCAATCGGGAGGAATACGAAGGGATTGTGGCGCCGCAGATTTGCTTCCTAAAAGGAAACTACACCGTTGTGATGAAGGATGACGGGCTTGTATTTTTCCGCGGGCGCCAAGTGCCGGAAAAGCGGTCGGAGATCGCGCTGGAAGAAGAGATTTTGAGCGTCTTTTACAGCGAGGAGTACATCGGGGTCATCACGCGAAATGAAGAACCGGAGCAAAAACACACATACCGGATGCAAATTTTCCGCGCGAATGGGAGCAAATGCGGGTCTTGCGGTTTTGACATGGAGTACGCGGGCGTGGAGATCGATGGCGCGCAAATTCTCATTCACGGCGACCAAAAGATGGAGATTTACGGGATTGACGGCCGCAAAAAGGCTTCCATAGAATATGAAAAACAAATCCTGGGCGCGATCCGGCTGGGAGGCATCCGCAAATACGCAATCGTCACGCCCGATAGCACGGATCAGATCCGGCTGAGGTAGGAGCATGAATTTACTCACCATTATCATCCTGATCGTGTTTGCCATCGCGGGACTTCGGGGGTATCGCAGGGGATTTGTCAAAAGCCTGGCATCCATCGCGTCGATTGCGCTGTCCGTGCTGCTGGTCAATTTGGCGCAGCCCTATGTCGCGGACTACCTAAAGACGCAGACCCCGTTGCCGGAATACCTGGAAAAGCGGTGCGAAGAGGCCTTTCCGCTTGCGGACGGCGCGGAAAAGCTGCAATTGTCGATCGGGGAAATCACCCAGGGTGTCGGCTCTTTGCAGCAAATGGAGTGGATCGACGCCTTGCCGCTTCCTCCTTCCCTAAAGAATATCTTGAAAGAAAATAACACGCAGCAGTCCTACGAGGGATTGTCTGTGAGCAACTTCACACAATATGTGCCAAAATACCTGGCGGGGATCGCCCTCAACGCGATTTCTTTTTTGGTGGCGTGGCTCTTGGTCATCCTCGCAATCTGGCTTGCCATGCGCGCCTTGGGCATCCTCGCAAAACTTCCGGTCCTAAGTGGGGTCAACCACGTGCTGGGGCTTGCGCTCGGCCTCGTGCAGGGGCTGGCCATCGTGTGGGTTTCGTTTTTGGTCATTACCCTGTGCATGCACACGGACGCGGGGCGGCGCTTGATGGCGATGATTGCGGAAAGCCCGCTGTTAAACTTCCTGTACGAGAAAAACATCCTGCTCGGTTTCCTCACAAATCTGCTGGGAAACATAGGCTAAAAACGGCTCAAAAAACCTATCAAAAAAACTTGAGAAATTTTTGAAAAAAGTTGTTGACAAAGGAAAGGGATAGTGGTAGTATTTAGAAGCTGTCGCGGAAACGGCGGCAAAAAAGGAAGCTGAACCTTGACAACTGAACAGTGACACAACCTTGAAAGATTCCAAACGAGAGAGTTTT
>CAYVVW010000030.1:13825-16852 GCA_964455335.1 uncultured Marvinbryantia sp. | reverse complement strand
CTTCTCCACCGACAAGCATGTCGTGGGAAAGGGCTTTCTACCCTGGCATCATTACATCACAAGTTCGTGTACCCCATGAGGGATGCGTCCACTGCCCGCGCAGCCTCGCGCCCCTCGCGGATCGCCCACACCACAAGGGACTGGCCCCTGCGCATGTCGCCCGCCGCAAAGATGTTTGGCGCGCACGTCTGGTAGGGGGCAGGCCCCGTGGCCACGTTGGTCCGCGCGTCTAAGGTGACCGAAAATGCGTCCGCCACATAGCTTTGCGCGCCCAAAAAACCTGCCGCGATCAGGACCAGGTCCACGTCCGCCACTTCTTCGCTTCCCTGCGCCGGAACCATCGCCACGCGCCCGCTCTTTTCGTCTTTTTTCGGCTCTAGCTTCACGAGTTTTGCCTTGCAAACATTCCCCGCCTCGTCTTTGTAAAATTCCGCCACGGTGGTCTGGTACACGCGCGGGTCTCTCCCAAAGACCGCAATCGCCTCCTCCTGCCCATAGTCCGTCTTGCACACGTTCGGCCACTGCGGCCAGGGGTTGTCCGCCGCGCGCGCGTCCGGGGCTTTTGGCATCATCTCGATCTGGGTCACGCTCGCCGCCCCCAGGCGGATGGCCGTGCCCACGCAGTCATTTCCCGTGTCGCCCCCGCCGATCACCATCACTTTTTTACCCTTTGCCGCGGGGCATTTCCCATCCGCAAAGTCCACGTCGAGCAAGCTTTTTGTCGTCGCCTTTAGGAAGTCCACTGCGAAGAAAATGCCCTTCGCGTCCCTGCCCGGCACCTGGATGTCGCGCGGGTTGGACGCGCCGCAGCACAGCACCACGCGGTCAAATGCCGCGCGCACATCTTCCGCGCGCATGTCCGCGCCCACATCGGCATTTGTGACGAAGCGCACCCCTTCCTCCTCCAGGATGCGGATGCGGCGGTCGAGGATGTCTTTTTCCAATTTCATGTTGGGGATGCCATACCGAAGAAGCCCCCCGATGCGGTCGCTTCGCTCAAATACCGTCACGGCATGTCCCCTTGCGTTGAGCGCCATGGCGACCGCAAGGCCGGACGGACCGCTCCCCACGACGGCGACTGTTTTGCCCGTGCGCACGCGCGGCGGGTTGGGCGCGACAAGCCCGGACGCAAAGGCGCGCTCGATGATCGCGCGCTCATTTTCTTTGGTGCAGACTGCTTCCCCATGCAAGTTGCACGTGCAGGCAGCCTCGCACAAGGCCGGGCAGACGCGCGCCGTAAATTCCGGAAAACTGTTGGTCTTTGCCAGGCGGCGGTAGGCCTGCTCCCAGTTGCCGCGATAGGCCAGGTCATTCCACTCCGGGATCAGGTTGTTTAGGGGGCACCCTGACACCATTCTCCCGATTTGCATGCCCGACTGGCAAAAAGGCACGCCGCACGCCATGCACCGCGCCGCTTGTATGCGCTGTTTTTTTTCGGGGAGCGGCGTGTGAAATTCCCGAAAATGCCCGATCCGCACTTTGGGGTCGGCCGCCTGCGCCGTCTCCCTTTCGTACTCCATAAATCCTGTCGGCTTTCCCATAAATTTCCCCTCACTCTCCCTGTTTTAAGGCGTTGAACGCCTCGATCTGCGCCTGCTCCCCCGTCAATCCCCGCTCTTCCATCTGTGCGATGGCGTGCATCATCCGCTTGTAATCGTGCGGGATGATTTTTTTGAATTTGGGCAAATAATCGCCAAACTGCGCGAGGATTTCTTTTCCCTTTTCAGAGCCTGTGTGGCGCACGTGATCCGCGATCATCTGCCGCAGCTCTTCCACGTCATACTTATCCGCCAGCTGTTCGATGGAAACCATCTCTTTGTTGACTTTTTTGTAGAGATCCCTGTCCGCGTCCAGCACATAGGCGATGCCGCCGCTCATGCCCGCCGCAAAGTTTTTGCCGGTCTTTCCGAGAATGACGGCGCGCCCGCCCGTCATGTACTCGCACCCGTGCTCCCCAACGCCTTCCACGACCGCCACCGCGCCGGAATTGCGCACGCAAAAACGCTCCCCTGCCACGCCGTTTACATAGGCGCGCCCGCCCGTCGCGCCGTAGAGCGCCACATTGCCGATGATGATATTTTCCTCCGCCCGATAGGAACTCCCCTTGGGCGGGTAGACGATGAGTTTCCCGCCGGAGAGGCCTTTCCCGAAGTAATCGTTGCCGTCGCCCTCCAGTTCCAATGTCAGCCCCTTTGGGATAAACGCGCCAAAGCTCTGCCCCCCTGCCCCCTTGCAGCGGACGGTAAACGTGTCGTCCGCGAGCGCGTCGCCGCAGTGGCGCGTGATCTCAGAGCCAAACAGGGTGCCAAAGGCGCGATCCCCGTTGGAGACTTCCACGTCAATGGAAAACGGCTGCTTTTTCTCCAAGGCGCTCTGGAACCGATTGCGCAAAACCCGCGCGTCCAAAGTCTCCTCTAAATGAAAATCATAGGCCTGCTCCGGCGCAAAGGTGCATTTCTCCCCCAGGTAGGGGTTGTCCAGGATGGCGCGCAAATCCACGCGCGCGGCCTTTTCTTTGTAAAATCCCGCGCCTTTTTTCAAAAGGTCGGTGCGCCCCACCAGCTCATCTACCGTGCGCACGCCGAGCCGTGCCATATATTCCCGCAATTCCTGGGCGATGAAGCGCATGAAATTGACGACAGATTCCGGCTTTCCGCGAAACCGCGCGCGCAGGGCGGGATTTTGCGTGGCCACGCCCACGGGGCAGGTGTCGAGGTTGCAGACGCGCATCATCACGCAGCCCATCACCACGAGCGGCGCGGTGGCAAACCCAAATTCCTCCGCGCCCAGGATGGCGGCGATCGCCACGTCGCGGCCGCTCATCAGCTTGCCGTCTGTCTCCAGGCGCACTTTTTGGCGCAACCCATTCATCAGGAGCGTCTGGTGCGTCTCGGCAAGCCCGAGTTCCCAGGGCAAGCCGGCATTGTGGATGGAGCTTCTGGGCGCGGCGCCCGTGCCGCCGTCGTAACCGGAAATCAGGATGACCTGCGCGCCCGCCTTTGCCACCCCGGCGGCGACCGTGCCGAC
>CAYVVW010000030.1:0-13746 GCA_964455335.1 uncultured Marvinbryantia sp. | reverse complement strand
AAATATCGTGGTGCGGGGGCGGCGAGATCAGGCTCACCCCCGGCGTGGAGTGCCTGGTTTTGGCGATCCAGGGGTAGACTTTTTGCCCCGGCAGATGCCCGCCCTCCCCGGGCTTTGCGCCCTGCGCCATTTTGATCTGCAGTTCCTTTGCGCTCACGAGGTAGCGGCTCGTCACGCCAAACCGCCCGGATGCCACCTGCTTGATGGCGGAGCTTCTGTCCGCGCCGCTTCCCGCGGACGCGAGGCGATCCGCGCTCTCCCCTCCCTCGCCCGAATTGGACTTTCCGTGCAGGGCATTCATGGCAAGCGCCAGCGTCTCATGCGCCTCCTGAGAGATCGACCCGTAGGACATCGCCCCCGTCTTAAAGCGCGTGACGATCTCCTCGACACTCTCCACTTCCTCGATGGGCACGCCCTTTTCCGGGTAGCAAAACTCCATCAGGCTGCGCAAATAGCCGGATTCCTCGCGGTTGACGCGCGCGGTATACTCCTGGAACATGGCGTAGTCGCCCCGCCGCGCCGATTCCTGCAAGAGGTGGATCGTCAGCGGGTCGTAGCGGTGTTCCTCGCCCTGCTTGCGGAATTTGTGCCGCCCGATGCTATCCAAGGTCAAATCCGTCTCCAGCCCCAGGGGGTCAAACGCCCTGTTGTGCAATTCCTCCGTCTGATCCTCGATGTCCTTTAGCGTGATGCCGCCCACGCGGCTGACCGTTCCGGTAAAATAGGTGTCGATCACTTCCCCGCTGATGCCGATGGCCTCAAAAATCTGCGACCCCTGGTAGGACTGGATGGTGGAAATGCCCATCTTGGACGCAATTTTCACGATCCCATGCAGCACGGCCGCATTGTAGTCATTGACGGCGGCGTAGTAGTCCTTTTCCAGCATATGGTTTTCGATCAGCTCCCGAATCGTCTCCAATGCCAGGTAGGGATTGACCGCGCAAGCCCCATAGCCGAGCAAAGTGGCAAAATGGTGGACTTCGCGCGGCTCGCCCGACTCCAAAATCAGGGCAAGGCGCGTCCGCTTTTTCGTGCGCACCAGGTATTGGTGGACGGCGGAAACCGCCAAAAGCGAGGGGATCGGCACATGGTTTTCGTCCACGCCGCGGTCGGTCAGCACGCAGATATTCGCCCCGTCGCGGTAGGCCTTGTCCACTTCCACATAGAGCCGCTCGATGGCGCGCGCGATGCTGGTGCTCTTATAATAAGTGATGGGCACTTCCGCCACCTGGAACCCCGCTGCCCGCATATGCTTGATTTTCAGCATGTCGGTATTGGTCAGGATGGGGTTGTTGATTTTGAGCACCTGGCAATTTTCCGGCCGCGCGCGCAAGAGGTTGCCGTCCTCCCCCACATAGACCGTCGTGGACGTGACAATCTCCTCGCGGATGGCGTCGATGGGCGGGTTGGTCACTTGCGCAAACAGCTGCTTAAAATAGTGGAACAAAGGCTGCGGCTGATCCGAGAGCACGGCGAGCGGCGTGTCCACGCCCATGGACGCGATCCCCTCCGCGCCGTCTCTTGCCATGCCGCAGATCGATGTGCGGTATTCCTCATACGTATACCCGAACGCCTTTTGCAAGCGGGCGCGCTCCCGCGGGGAATAGGCAGGCACTGCGACATTCGGGATCTTTAAGTCCTTTAGCCGCACGAGATGGGCGTCCAGCCATTCGCCGTAGGGCTCTTTTGCCGCATAGGATGCCTTGAGTTCCTCATCCCCCACGATGCGCCCCGCGATGGTGTCGACGAGCAGGAGTTTCCCCGGGTGCAGGCGCTCTTTTTGGACGATCTGCTCCGGTGGGATGTCCAGGACGCCGACTTCCGAGGAGAGGATCATGTAGCCGTCAGATGTCACGTAATAGCGGGAGGGGCGCAGGCCGTTTCTGTCCAGCACTGCCCCAAACCGGTCGCCGTCCGTAAACATGATGGACGCGGGGCCGTCCCACGGCTCCATCATCGTGGCGTAATATTGGTAAAAATCGCGCGTTTTCTGCGAGAGGTTTGCATTGTTCGCCCATGGCTCGGGGATGAGCACCGTCATGGCAAGCGCCATGTCCATGCCGCTCATGACGAGAAATTCCAGGGTGTTGTCCAGCATGGCGGAATCCGATCCCTGGGCGTTGATGACGGGCAGCACCTTGTGCAAGTCGCCGCGCAAATCGTCCGAGTCCATCGTCTCCTCCCGCGCGAGCATTTTGTCCGCGTTGCCGCGGATGGTGTTGATCTCGCCGTTGTGCACGAGGAACCGGTAGGGGTGCGCCCGCTCCCAGCTCGGGTCGGTGTTGGTGCTAAAGCGCGAGTGCACCGTGGCGATGGCCGACTCGTAGTCGGGGCTTTGCAAGTCCAAAAAGAACTCCCGCAGCTGTCCGACCAAAAACATCCCCTTGTAGACGATCGTGCGGCTGGAAAGCGACACCACGTAGGTATTTTCGTTGCTCTGCTCAAACTCCCGCCTGGCCACGTAGAGCCTGCGGTCAAACGCAAGCCCCGCGTCCACGTCGGCGGGCTTTTGGATGAACGCCTGCATGATGCAAGGCATCTTGTCGCGCGCCTTTTGCCCCAGGATCGCGGGGTCTGTCGGCACCTCGCGCCACCCGAGCAGCAAAAGCCCCTCTTTTTCGAGAATGATCTCAAACATCTTCATGGCCTGGCGGCGCTTGCGCTCCTCTTGCGGGAAGAAAAACTGCCCGATGCCATATGCGCGCGCGTCCCCCAAAGAAATGCCGAGGGAAGCGCAAGTTTTGGCAAAGAACTTGTGCGAGATCTGCAGCAAGATCCCCACGCCATCCCCTGTTTTTCCCTCGGCGTCCTTTCCGGCCCGATGCGCTAAGTTTTCCACAATCCGAAGGGCGCGCGCGACCGTCTCGTTCGTCTTTTTGCCCTGGATGTTCACAACCGCGCCGATGCCGCAGTTGTCATGCTCAAATTCCGCCCGATAAAGCGGCGCCTGCGCGGCGGCCGTCTCCCCGTGATGTACCATAATGCGTTTCCTTTCTTGCATAAGACTTATCAAATATTTCGATTAGAAATCTAGCTGCAATGTTGATTCCGCATTATCATACAACAAGTTTGGGAATTTGTAAACAAGTTTATTTTGGCAGGAATGTTTGCACTTACGGCCGCAGCCCCATGCCGCCCTCCAGGGTGATGGTCTCGCCGTTCATGTACTTGAAGTCCGGGGACGCGAGCTGCACGCACACGCGCCCGATCTCCAGCTCCGCGTCGCCGTAGTGGCCCGCGGGCGGCATTTTCACATTTTGCTTGAAGGCTTCCGGATAGGCCTTTTCAAAGTTTTCCAGCTGCGCGGTCCACGCAAGCGGGCAGATGACGTTGACGTTGATGCCGTCTTTCCCCCACTCGGTCGCGGCCACGCGCGTCAGGCCGCGCACGCCCTCTTTTGCGGCCGCGTAGGCGCACTGCCCGTAGTTGCCAAACAGGCCCGCGCCAGACGCAAAGTTGATCACAGACCCCTTGGTTTCTTTGATGTGCGGGTAGCACGCCTTCATGTAGTAAAATGTGGCATACAGCCCGGAATAGAGCGCCAGGTCAAACTGCTCCGTGGTGTGATCCGCGATCGTCACGCCCGACGCGGAGGCCTGCGCATTGTTGATCAGCACGTCGATGTGCCCAAACGCCTCAATGGCCTTTTCCGCCACGCCTTTTGCCACAGCCTCGTTGTCCGCCCCATTGGCGATGTCCGCCTGCAATGCGAGCACCTCGATGCCATAGAGCCGCTCCAGCTCTTCCTTTGCGTCCTCAAGTTTCTTGACGTTGCGCCCCGTGACCACGAGGTTCGCGCCCTCTTTCGCATATGCCGTGGCAATCCCGTAGCCGATAGACCCGCAGCGGCCGTCGGAAAGCACCGAGCGGCCCCCGCCCGTGATGATGGCTGTCTTACCCTGCAAAAATCCCATGTTGTTCTCCTTTCTGCCGCACCCCGCGCGCGGCAGCGCAGCTTTGCGCAAAACGACAATTTTTTCTCACATTTCGCGCTTTTTTTCGTAAAAAAGTTACAGCCCTATCCTAGCATACCGCGCGGCCTGGCGCAACCCCCGAATGTGTGCCAAAAAGCGATTCTTGCGTTGACAAGCCCCCCTTTTTCGTGTTACAGTAGTCCCAAGGCATCTACTCGCAAAGGAGGTTCTTTTTTATGCGATTTGCAAAGAAATGCGTGGCGTTTTGCGCCTTTTCCCTGGTTCTGGCCCTGGCCGCGCTGCCGGCCGGCGCGCAAAAGGGGACGCCCGTCTACAAGGAGACAAAGGCCGATGTCCTGATCGCCACAAAGACCGGGAAAAGCACCTACACATTTGTCCCGCAAAAGACAGGGTACAACCAGTGGACCGCCGCGCATGTCAATGCCGACGCGCTCAACCAGCTGTGCCGCGGAGACGAGAAAAAGACGGTCATCATCCCCAAGGGATCTACGGTCAAGATCGAGTACCTGATCCGCGTCGGCAACAACACGACCATCATCGCCGACGGGGCCACCATCATACAGACCAAGGACAAGACCGGCGTCATCAGCACCAACGTGGATTCCGCCGGCTACAATTCCGTGAAAAATATCAAGATCCAGGGCGGCACCTGGAAAAACGAGGTGACCAAATCCGGCGGCACGATGATGCGCTTTGCCATGGGCAGCAACATCACCATCACCGGCGCGACGGTCGAGACCAATTATGAAGGCCACGCCATCGAGCTGATCGCGTGCAAGAATGTCACCGTGCAAAAGTGCAAGCTAATCGCCAAGGGGAAAATCAACGCAGACTCCGTGGAGGACGCCCTGCAGATCGACCTTGCGACCCCGATCACGGCGCCCGGCATCAAAGCCGAGGGCGGCGAAAAGTACTTAAAGGGGCAGACTTGCTCCAACATCAAGATCCTGAACAACACCATCATGGGATCGCGCGGGCTTTGCGCGAATTATGCGTCGAAAGAGCCGAAATACCAGAACAAGTTCCACGACAACATCACAGTCAGGGGGAACACGATCACCAGCGTCTCCGCGGAAGCCCTCGCGCTGCTCAACACCTTGAACGCGACGGTGGAAAACAACAAGATCGTCTCAAAGGCGCCGCGCAGCCGCGACAACTACTCAAACGGGCTGAACATCGTCGCCATGGGGACGACGCCCAAGCTCTCCAAGGCGCAGCTTGTGATCAAAAACAACACCATTAAGGGCGCGTGGCGCGCCTTGCGCATCGAGTCGCCCACGACCTCTGGCAAGTACAAAAAGGCCACGATTCAAAATAACAAGCTCTACACCAAGGACGGCGGCAAGGAGACGGACTTGTTCCTGCGCAGCGTGTCCAAGATTTCTAAAAAGAAGAACAAGACCTACAAATGGTGATTGGGCGCCGGTTTTTGCGCCTTTTCATAGAGAGTACCAACAGGCAAGCATTTGAAAGGAGGTTTTTGCTTTGTATCGCAAAAAACTAGGTAAAGCGTGCCCCGTGGCATTGGCAGCCCTTTTGGTGGCCGGCCTTGCGACGATGGGCCAGGCGGCCGACGGCACGGTCGTGACAGGTGAGGCCGATGGCTTTGGCGGAAAGATCACTGCGGAAGTCACCCTGGACGAGAACAACCAGATCGTGGATCTGACCCTTACGGGGGCGGACGAGACGCCGGAGATCGGCGGCGCGGCCCTGGAAACCCTCAAAGAGGCCATTTTGGCGAATGGTTCTGTAGACGGCGTGGATGCCGTGTCCGGCGCAAGCGTAACGTCGGCCGGCGTGTTTGATGCCGTAAACAATGCCATCAATGGCGGCGGGGAAGCCGCGTCGGATGAGACCGAGGCTGGCGAGACCGAGGCAGCGGAAACGGAAGCCGGCGAAACCGATGCGGCCAAGGAGGAAGGCGCGGCAAATGACGTGGCCGGCCCATCCCACGGCCTTGCGTTTTCTTCGAGCGGGCGCGTCGGCCCTGGCGCGGACGACACGGGCGTTGGCATCTACAGCTTGAACGAGATCATCGCTTATGTGGTATTTGACGCGGACGGCCGCATCATGGATCTGGAAGTGGATCAGCTGGAAGTTGGCACCGCCAACTACTCTGGCGAGCACATGCCGAACCTGACAGGCCTTCCCGGGCAGAGCTACAGCACGGATGCGGACCACGACGGCAAGGCGGACGGCGAAGTCGAGCAGACCGACGACAACTATGTCGCGGAAGTGGCAAGCTGGATCACGAAGCGCCAGCGCGGCGACACCTATCAGCTCAATTCCGCTACCTGGACCGAGGAGATGGACCAGTTTGAGGAAACCTTTAAGGGCATGACCATCGACGAGTTAAAGGATTGGTATGCCACCTATTGCTCCGATGTCAACGGCAGGCCTTTGCATGGCACTTCCGAAGATGAGAAGGACATTGCGAAGTATGATGCCCTGACGGATGATCAAAAGGCGGAGATGGACGCCATTTCCACCGCGACGATGTCCTTAAATGACGCGCACGGCAACATCATCGGCGCAATCGAAAAAGCCTATGAAAACCGCCAGGCGCTCGAGGGCGCGACAGAGATCGCCAAGATCGGCCTCGCCATCGAAAATGAGGGCGCGCCGGGCCACGGTGCGGACGACCAGGGCGTTTCGACCTACACGTTCGACACGCTGGCGACAGGCACCTGCTTTGACTCCGAGGGCAAGATTGTGGGCGTTTACAGCGACATCATGGAAGTGTCCTCCCCCAATACCTCCAACGAGTTTGTGCCGAAATTCACCGGATTCCCGGGGCAGAGCTTCAATACGGACGAGGATTTTGACGGAAAGATTGACACCGCTGCGGAACAGACAGACGACACGTTCTTAGAGCAGGTTGCCTCCTGGACGACCAAGCGGGAGCGCGGCGACACCTACCAGATGCCATCCGGCACTTGGGCGGACGAAATGGATATCTTCCAGAACCGTTTCCGCGGCATGACCACGGACGAATTGAACGAGTGGTATGCGACCTATTGCTCCGAGACCAGCGGAAAAATCCTGTTCGCCGAGACGGGCGTAGAGGAAGACGACGCGAAGTTCGCGGCATTCACGGATGACCAGAAGGCCGAGCTTGACGCCGTAACCGGCGCCAGCATGAGCCTTGGCAACCAAGAGAGCGGCATCCTCTCCTCCATCCTGAAATCCTGGGACAATGCCAAAGACACCAGCATCACGTTCTAAGCGGGCGTGATGTGCGTTGTCTGACAAAGTGAGCCAGACATTGCATGTGAGAAAAATGAGAAAAAGGCTTTTGGTTTTGCAAAAGGGGTCCCTGCCATATGGCAGGGACCTCTTTTTTCCCACAGATGTCATCTCACAGACTTCATCTCGCAGACTTCATCGCACAAACCTCATCACAGACTTCATCTCGCAGATGTCGCTTCCAAGAGTTCTTCTCTTAAGCAATCGCACTTCGCGGATCTCTCCTACAACAAACAACCGCTTTGTTCGCTTGCCGCGCTGAAAGCCATCCGTAGGCGTTGTTTTACCGCAACATCATTCCCATGATGTCAGGGTAGGACTGTGGGGATTTGGCACACGTCCAGCACCGACCGAAGCGAAGCAGGGACGGCGAAGCACGGAACAATCCGTAGGCATCATTTTACCGTAACATTACTTCACCAGCCTAGCATATTATGCCTCCGGCGCAATCTGGATCTGGACGTCCCCGACATCGGTGCGGATCTTGCAAGTTCCCCCGGGTGTGGAATCTGGCACGTCCACGTGTCCAATGTCTGTTTGCACTTGGAAAATTTTTCCCGTGCGCAGCGTGCCCGTAACGGAGCCTGCATCTGTCGTGACAGTAATGTTCTGCGCGTCGCACCCGTGAAACAGGACATTTCCCGCATCTGCCGTGATCTGGATCGCATCCCGCGCAATCGCGTGCGATACGTCCGCGGTGCCGGAGTCCACTACCACGGTAAGCGTGCCGCAGTTCAGCCCATCGATGGCGACACCCCCGACATCACTCGTAACCCGCATCTCCTCCGCCACTTCCACATTGGCCACGCGGACACTGCCCACGTCGGAGGTGAGCTGCATCTGCCGCGCGGACAAATCGGACACGTTGATAGACCCGACATTCGTTGTCACGCGCAGATTTCCCGCAACGGATGCCTGGCAGTTGAAGCTCCCGACATCCAGCGTCAGCGCAATGCGCTCGAAGGAAAATGGTTTCGGAAGGGTCACGCTGCCCGTGTTGCCCTCTAGCGTCAGCGCGTCATATTGCTCCTTTGGAAGGTAAAAAAACACCCGCTCGTTTGCGCTCCCAACAGCCTGGCTTGTGCCAATTTTCGACAGCGTCACATCGAAGAAAGTCCTGGAAAAGGAAACGGTGCGCGTGCTTTTTTCCGTAAAACAAAACTGCAGCGTCCCATCCTCGACAGACACCGCGTGCGGGGCATCCTCGCGCTCCTTGCACACGATCGTGCATTTGCCGTCCGTCGCTGGGGCAAACCAGACATCTTCCGCGTTCACGCGGATGTTGAGGCTATGAAAATCCTCCGCGATTTCATACGTCTTAGTCACAAGTTCCGAAGATTGCTGCGCCTCGCCTGCGCCCTGCGTGCCATTGCCAGTTTCTATTTTGATTTCTGCCATCTGAAAAATCCCCCTTTCTATGCCGTTGTCTCACCAACGCCTTTTTCCGAATTTGCTTCTTTTTCTTTCTCTGTTTCTTTTTTCTCTTTCTCCATTTCTTTCTCTGTTTCTTTTTCTATTTCCTGTTTCTCTTTTTCTTCTTTTTCTGTTTCCTTCTCTTTTTCTGTTTCCGTTACTTTTCCTCTATCTGTTGCTTTTTCTTTCTCCGTTACTTTTCCTCTATCTGTTGCTTTTTCTCTCTCTGTTTTCTCTGTTGCTTTTTCCGTCTCTTTTTCCTTTTCTTTCTCCGTTGCTTTTTCCGTCTCTTTTTCCTTTTCTTTCTCCGTTGCTTTTTCTTTCTCTTTTTCCTTTTCTTTCTCCGTTGCTTTTTCTTTCTCTTTTTCTTTCCCCTTCTCTTTGGTCTTGGTCTTGCGTTTTTGGCTCTTTTCTTTTTCGTCCTCAAACATGACTTTCAGGTGCTTCCCCTCTCCTTTTGTGCAGATGTGGGGAATGCTGCTGATGTATTCCTTGAGGCGTGAATAGCCATAATCGCGCACTTTGAAATCCTTAAATTCCATGTGGATTTTCTGCCCGAGCAGCCCCAGCTCCACACCGTGTCCGGACGCAAGGCGCACCTGGCCTAAGATATAATTTTCCAATTTTTCCTTGCGCCCCGGATCCTCGTACAGGGAAACTGTCATCTTGGATCCTTCGCGGGAAACTTTCAATTTGGGGAATGTGTCCAAAAACTTGTACAACATACTGTAGCCGTAGTTGCGCACGTCGAAATCCGGGTACAGCTTGACCAGGCGGCTGCCGACCTCTCCCAGCCCTGTCTCCTTGTCGTTGTTTTGATTTTCGGTGATAATTTTGATGACGGCCTCCTCGATCTCGTCGCGGTTGATGACCGCCCCCACTTCCTCTTTTTGCGCCGATTGCTTGGATTTTGCGGCCGCCTGCGGCTTTTCGTCCTTGTCCGCATTGCTCTCCTCTAAGAGCAGCTCCAGCATGGTAAATTTGTCGCAGGCCTGGCGAAACGGCGACGGGGTCTTTGCCTCGCCCATGCCGACGACGTACTGGCCGCTTTCGCGCAAACGGCTCGCAAGGCGCGTAAAATCGCTGTCGCTCGACACCAGGCAAAAGCCGTCCACCTTGCCCGTGTAAAGAATGTCCATGGCGTCGATGATCATGGCGGAGTCGGTCGCGTTTTTCCCCGTCGTGTAGCTATATTGCTGAATGGGGCTGATCGAGTTTTTCAAAAGCACGTCTTTCCAATTGGCGTTGTGCGTGCTCGTCCAGTCCGCATAAATGCGCTTGTACGTCACATTTCCATATTTGGAAAGCTCGTCCAATATCGGCTTAATGTACTTGGCGGACACGTTGTCCGCGTCTATCAGAAGCGCATATCTGCCTTCGTTTTCTCTCATGTGGCAATCCCTTTCTTTTGACATAGGTCTTGCAGGCAGCACCGCGCGCAGTCCGGCTTTGTGCGCGCCGTGCAAATCTCGCGCCCGTGGGTAACGAGCCGGTGGCAAAACGCGTTCCCCTCTTCCGGCGGGATCAGTTTCCAAAGGGCCATCTCCACTTTTTTGGGATCTTTGGTGCCGTCCACCAGGCCCATGCGGTTTGTCAGGCGGATGCAGTGGGTGTCCGTGACAATGGCGGGCTTGCCAAAGACATCCCCCATGATGAGGTTTGCGCTTTTGCGCCCGACGCCCGGCAATGCCAGAAGCGCGTCAAAGTCATCCGGCACGTTCCCGCCATAGTTTTCCAGCAGCACATTCATGCACGCGTGGATATCCCTGGCCTTGCTGTGCCCGAGGCCGCACGGCTTGACGATGCGCTCGATGTCCGCCACGTCCGCCTCCGCTAAGGCACGCACGGACGGGTAAACGCGGTAAAGCTCCTCCACGACCACGTTGACCCGCGCGTCGGTGCATTGCGCGGCCAGGCGCACGCTCACCAGGAGTTTCCACGCCTCGTCATATTCCAGGGTGCAGTCCGCCTCCGGATAGGCGGCCTTCAACCGCTCGATGATGGCCAATGCCCGCTGCTTTTTTGTCATGTCGCCCTCCCATGTGCCTGCCGAGTCCCTCTTGCGCGCAAACATACCTCGCCATCTGCGCATCCCTACTTGTCCGCGCCCTTACCCCAGTGCAAGTTCCGTTTGGGCGCGGGCTTCGCTTCCAGGACATAGGCTTGCGTCTCCACAGGCATCTCGCGCCGGCCTAGGGAATATTCCGCCCAGCATTTCACAAAATAATAGAGCGTGGCAAACAGAGGAACGCCCACGATCATGCCCAAAAAGCCCAGCAGCTTTCCGAACAAAAGCATGCCCACCGTCACATAGAGGGCGGACAGGCCGGTGGAGTTCCCGAGGATGCGCGGCCCGATGATGTTGTCGTCGATTTGCTGCAAAATGGTGATGGTCACCAAAAAGACCAGGCACTTCAGAGGGGAAACCAGCAGGATCAAAAACGCGCTCGGCACCGTGCCGATCATGCCGCCAAACATCGGGATGATGTTGGTCACGCCGATCAGCACACTGACGAGCAGTGCGTAGGGAATGCGCAAAATGGTCAGGCTCACGAAAACCATCAGCCCAAGCACGAAAGAATCCATCAGCTTTCCCGTGATGAACCCGCTAAAAATGCGGTCGGTCTGGCGCACGGCCTCCTCCACGATTGCGTTAAAACGCGCATTCCTGCTGATCGCGTAAAAGAGCTTGCGCCACTGCGCAATGTAGCGCTCGCGATCCAAAAGCAAGTAGACATTCACCACCACCGCAATCACCAAATTGACAACCGCAGACCCGATGGACAGCACCTTTCCAGAGATGGACGAAACCATGCCGAAAATATCCGTCTTGATCCAGTCCATCAAGCTGTTGCCGATGGATTCCAGCATTTGCACGATCGTCTTGCTGGCCTCGCTGTCCTGGTCCACATACGCGCGCAATTTTTCCAGCTGCGTGTTCAAAAGCCCGGGCAGCGTGGCGACCAGCTCGCTGACCGTCCCGACCAGGCGCGGCAGCACGATGGAGCAAAACAGCACCACCAGGGCAATCACCACGACGAGTGTCAAAAAAACAGACACAGGGCGCGTAAACCGCCCAAGTTTTCGCACATGGCGAAGCATGCCCTCCAGCATGCGCTCCAGCGGAAAGAGCACATAAGCCATGGCCATGCCGGTCAGCACGGGCTGCAACGCCGACAGCACCGTCATCAAAAACTTCTGGATGGAGCCAATACGCGCAAAGAAAAAATAAACCACAACCGCCGCCGCAAGCGCCCCAAAGATCGCAAGCCCCAGCTTTAGGAAGCGGGAATCCTCCCTATTCATTGCAAAATCCTCCCTGAATGTTCCCTCTTGTTGCCGCAGCAAGGGGAGGGGCGGCCACGTCCCGCTCCTCTTTCGCTTGCCACCTTCTATTAAGATAACAGCAGAATGGGAAAATGTCAATCAGAGGATGTGCTTGGTGTATCACTTTGTATACCAGATTGCTCATCGTATGCAAACGCGGCATCCAGAAACGCAGCCGGATCCCGCCCATCAAAATGATCCCTCTGCCACTTTGTATAATCAAACCTTTCACGCAGGATCACAGAAATAAAATACTCGGCATCCACTGTTCCCAGATTCTTTACCCGACAGGCCATCCCCCGATCCATGATTTCAGTCGTGCGATACGTCATACAATCTCCTCCAATTTCCTGATAAATTCCACGGGAGTCATCAATTCCAATTTGTCGGTTTTGAATTTTTTACTTTAATCCCCGTTTCCATAATCTTCTGTATCAAGGGTTCCAACTGCTCCCTGCTCTCCTGTCCGACATGCAGAGACGAATTTTCACGCAGAAACTTTCTGATTGCGTTTCTACGCGCAGGATAGGGGTTCTGAGAATTGTTATTCCATCACCGCCTGCTTGGGTTTCATTGTACCATTATTCATAGAAAAAGTCCAATTCTTTTCACAAAGAATCAGACTTTTTCATTTCGTTTTTCATTTCGATGAAAGCTTGGTTATTTCGGCATGTCCTGGCAGTGTCCGCCGCAATGCTCGCAGCCACAGCCGCACTGAACGGATTTTCCTGACTTTTTATCTTTTACGATGCTGCGGACAGCCCATGCCACGGCCAAGAGCAACACCAAAAGCACGACAAATGTTCCCATACTTCAAAGATTCCCCCTTTTCATTTCCACCGGCAGGCGTTCCTGCCGCTCTGCGCCTTCATGCTTGCCTGCGTCTCCCCGCTTGCCACATCCCGCGGCACGCTGCGCGGTTCGCGCCAATTCTTTTGCAAAAGCACCTCTCTGCAGCGCTTAGGCCTTGGCCATGATTTTCATGCCAGCCCTTTGTGTCTGCCCCTCCCCGCTCGGGCGAAACAGCAGGTACAAAAACACAAGGACGATGAAAACTGCCACAACCGTGCCAATCCCGATGCCGCCCCCCGCGAAGAGGCTGCCGATTTGGTAGATGCAAAGGGATGCCGCATAGGCGAGCACGGTTTGGTAACCGATGGCAAACCAAAACCATTTCGTGTTGTTCATTTCGCGCTTGATGGCGCCCATTGCGGCAAAGCATGGCGCGCAAAGCAAGTTAAATACCAGGTACGAATAGGCGGCCAGTGGCGTGATGTTCGCGGCCAATGCGCCCCAAAATTCCTGCCCGTCCTCGGAAACCTCCGCAAAGCCAAAGAGGATGCCAAGCGTGCCGACCACGTTTTCTTTTGCAATAAGGCCAGACACAGCCGCGACGGCCATCTTCCAATTTCCCCATCCCAATGGGGCAAAAATCCAGGCAACCGCACTGCCCAATTTTGCCAAAATGCTGCTTTCTAGCTCTTCCGCCTCAAGCATCCGGAACGCGCCGTCCACCCAGCCAAACCCTTGCAAGAACCACAAAACGATGGTGGAGAGCAAGATGATCGTGCCGGCTTTTTTGATAAAGGACCAGCCGCGCTCCCACATGCTGCGCAGGATATTTCCCAGGGTCGGCATGTGGTATGCAGGAAGTTCCATGACAAATGGGGCAGGATCTCCCGCGAACATTTTCGTCTTTTTCAGAATAATGCCGGAGCAGACAATCGCGGCAATTCCCACAAAGTAGGCACTCGGGGAAACCCACCACGCGCCGTCAAACAACGCACCCGCAATCAGCGCAATAATGGGCAATTTCGCGCCGCAG
>CAYVVW010000029.1:0-16949 GCA_964455335.1 uncultured Marvinbryantia sp. | reverse complement strand
CGGCCTGACGAGCATTGGTGATTCTGCGTTTTCTGGCTGCAGCGGCTTCACGGGCAGCCTGGTGCTGCCATCCGGCCTGACGAGCATTGGCGATCATGCGTTTTACGGCTGCACAAGCTTCACCGGCGACCTGGTGCTCCCATCCGGTCTGACGAGCATTGGCTGGGATGCGTTTTCCGGCTGTGCCTTCACTGGAACTTTAACGCTTCCGGAAAGCCTGACCGAGATCGGCAGATATGCGTTTGGAGAATTGTGGATCGACTACGCGCAGGAAACGGAACTGGAAGTCGGAATGAAGCGGCAGCTTCGCGCCTACGCCTCTGCCAAACTGGAAATGCCCGTGTCTTGGGGCAGCAGCGATGAAAACGTGTTAAAAGTCGACGAGAGCGGACTCGTGGAAGCGGTAGGCTCTGGAACCGCCGCTATCTCCGTCTGGAATGTGGATGGTTGGGCGGAAGGGGCTGAAATCACATTCCAAGTCACCGAATCTGAAACGAATCCTGGAACGCCGAGTGAGCCAGATCCGGAAACTCCAGGCGATCCAACTCCGGAAACGCCAAGTCAACCGAACACAGAAGCACCGGCTCAACCGAACACGGAAGCACCAACGCAGCCAAACACAGAAACACCGACTCAACCGAACACGGAAGCACCAACGCAGCCAAACACAGAAGCACCGACGCAGCCAAGCACAGAAGCACCAACGCAGCCAAACACGGAAGCACCAACGCAGCCAAGCACAGAAGCACCAACACAATCAGATACAGAAGCGCCGAAGAAGGTATCTTCTATCACCATCCAGGCTTCTGATTTCTTGATGAAAAAGGGCAGCACGCTGCAGCTGGTCGCAAAGGTGCGTCCGACGGACGCGGCAAACCGATCCCTCCTTTGGAGCAGCAGCGACACGTCGGTCGCCACGGTGAGCGAAAGCGGCAAGGTCACGGGCAAGGGGTACGGCACGGCCGTCATCACCGCCACGGCAGCCGATGGAAGCAAGACTTCAGCGTACTGCAAAATCACGGTGGGCTATGGCATCACATATCAGATGAACGGCGGCACGAACAGCGGGGAGAATCCAAGTGCCTACTACCAGACATCCGTCAAACTGGGCGCGCCTGTCAGGAAAGGATATGTGTTCAAGGGATGGTATTCCGACAAGAAATTCAAGAAAAAGATCACCAAGATCGACGCCAAATCCCAAAAAGACACCACCGTGTACGCAAAGTGGGAAAAGGTGAAAGTAGGAAAAGCCACTGTCAAATCCCTAAAGAACACGAAAGGCAGAAAAGCCGTCCTAAAATGGAAGAAAGCGGACCAGGCTTCTGGCTATGAGATCCTTTATGGAACAAAGAAAAACGCAAAAGGCGGCAGCGTCATTACGTCAAAGAAAACGACGGTGACGCTGAAGAAGCTGAAAAAAGGCGCGACCTATTACGTAAAAGTGCGGGCGTACCGAACGGATTCTGCCGGGAACAAAGTATATGGCAAGTATTCCAGTATCAAGAAAATAAAGGTTACAAAGTAGTTCTGTTTGGTTACAAGGTAGCTCTGTTTGCTTGATGACGTTGAAATATGCCTCAATGATGTGTCAGAAACGAAACAACAGCCACGTAAAAATGCCATGCAAGGCACGGATGCCCTGCATGGCATTTTCCAAATCCACCACCCTATTCCCCCAGATATGCTTTTTTGATCGCGTCGTCGTTTAGGAGATCGTCCGCGTCGCCCTCCGCCACGATGTTGCCCGTTTCGAGCACATACGCGCGGTCGGCGATCGACAGGGCTTTTTTTGCGTTTTGCTCCACCAAAAGAACCGTCGCGCCGCCGGCGCTGACGCTGTGTATGATGTCGAAGATCTCATTGACCAGGATCGGGGAAAGCCCCATCGACGGCTCGTCCATGAGGATGATGCGCGGCTTGGACATCAGCGCGCGCCCCATGGCGAGCATCTGCTGCTCTCCTCCGGAGAGCGTGCCCGCCATCTGCGTCTTGCGCTCCTGCAGGCGCGGAAAGCGGTTGTAGACTTCGGAGAGGCTCTTTTGGATCTCGTCCTTGTCCGTCCTGGTGAACGCGCCCATCATCAGGTTTTGGTAGACCGTCATCTCCGCAAACACGCGCCGCCCCTCCGGCACGTGCGCCATCCCCAGGCGCACGATTTTGTGCGCGGGAACTCTTGTGATGTCCGTTCCCTCGAAAAGAACCTTTCCTTTTTTTGGGCTTAACAGGCCCGTGACCGTGTGGAGGATCGTTGTTTTTCCGGCGCCGTTCGCGCCGATCAGGGCAATGACCTCGCCCTCGTTGACCTGGAAGGAAATTCCCTTGATCGCCTGGATCACGCCGTAATAAACTTCCAGATCCTGCACTTCCAGCATAGCCATGTCCTACCCTCCTATTCTCCCAGATACGCGGCGACAACTTGCGGGTCTTTTAGGACAGCCGCCGTTTTTCCCTGAGATAGCACCTCGCCAAAATTCAGCACAGTCAGCCGCTCGCAAATGCCCGCCACCAGCTTCATGTCGTGTTCTATCAAAAGAATGGTCATCTCAAAATGGTCGCGCACAAAATGGATCGTTTTCATCAATTCTTCCGTTTCGTGCGGGTTCATGCCCGCCGCCGGCTCATCCAAAAGGAGCAATTTCGGCCGCGTGGCCAATGCGCGCGCGATCTCCAATTTCCGCTGTTTCCCATAGGGCAAATTTGCCGCAAGGACGTCCGCCTCCCCGTCTAGCTCAAAGACTTTGAGCAATTCCAGCGCGCGCGTGTCCATCTCTTTTTCCGCTTTCCAATAGGACGGCAGCCGAAAGATGCCCGCAAATGTGGAATAGGAAAATGCGTTGTGCAGCCCGGCCTTGACGTTGTCGAGCACCGACATCCCCTTAAACAGGCGGATGTTCTGAAATGTCCTGGCGATGCCGCAGCGGTTGATCTCGACCGTGGATTTTCCCGTGATGTCCTGCCCGTCCAATTTGATGATGCCCTCGCCCGGCTTGTAAACGCCCGTCAAAAGGTTAAAAACCGTGGTCTTGCCCGCGCCGTTTGGCCCGATCAGCCCGCAGAGTTCCCCCTGCCCGACCTCCAATTCAAACTGGTTTAAGGCGCGCAGGCCGCCAAAGGAAATCCCCAGATTTTTCACATCCAGCATGGTTTTCATTTCTCAGTTTTCCCCCTTTGCGGCTTTCTTGAAGAAACGGCCCAGGTGGCGCTCCCGCCACTCCAGGGCTTTCGGCGACCAGTTGAACAGCATCATCACGATCAGCACGACCGCGTAAATCAGCATACGGTAATCCGCAAGCCCGCGCAGCATCTCCGGCAATGCGGTCAATACCACCGCCGCGATCACCGAGCCGCGGATGTTGCCGATGCCGCCTAACACCACAAAGACGAGCGCCAAAATGGACGTGTTGAAGTTAAATTTTGACGCCTGCAACGTGGCGAGATTGTGCGAATACAGCGCGCCCGCCATCCCGGCCATTGCCGCTGAAATGGTGAATGCCATCAGCTTGTATTTCGTGATATTGATGCCGATGGAGCTGGCCGCGATGCGGTTGTCGCGGATCGCCTTGATGGCGCGCCCGTCGCGGGAATCGATGAGATTTAAGGAGACCACCAGCGTGATCAGAATCAGGCAAAACCCCACCAAAAAGCTTGCGTCTTTCGGGATGCCCGTGATGCCCTGCGGCCCGCCCAAAATCAGCACGCCGTCCGCCTCCATGCCGAGGGAAAACTTGTCCTTCATGGAAACGTGCAGCCCATTTGCGTCTTTTCCGATGTAAAATACGTTGATGACATTTTTGATGATCTCGCCAAAAGCCAGGGTGACGATCGCCAGGTAATCCCCCTTTAGCCGCAAAACCGGTATGCCGATCAAAATCCCAAAAACGGCCGCGGCCGCCGCGCCGATGAGAATCGCAAGCGCAAAGCGCACGCCCCCGGCCGGCATGGCCTCCTGCGCGCATTTTGTGAAAAAGGCGCTCGCAAACGCCCCCACGCACATGAATCCGGCATGCCCCAGGCTCAATTCGCCGGAAATGCCCACCACCAGATTTAAGGAAACCGCCAGGATGACATAGACGCAAATCGGCACCAAAAGCCCCTCAAACAAACTGGAGATATGGCCTGTCCCCCGCAATGCCTGCACCGCGAGAAATGCCGCGATGACCATGGCATATGTGATGAGATTGTACTGCCGCGCTTTTTTCTTTCCCTTCATCCCCGTCACCTACACTTTCTCTTGTATCGGCTTGCCCAGCAACCCGGTAGGCTTCACGAGCAGCACCACGATCAGCACCAAAAACACGATGGCATCCGCCAGTTGCGACGAAATGTAGGCCTTTGCCAGGATCTCGATCACGCCGAGCAAAATGCCGCCCAGCATGGCCCCTGGGATAGACCCGATGCCGCCGAACACGGCGGCGACGAACGCCTTGATGCCGGGCATCGCACCCGTGTAGGGGGAAAGCGTCGGATAGGAAGAACACAACAGGACGCCCGCCACGGCGGCAAGGCCAGATCCGATCGCAAACGTGATAGAGATGGTGCGGTTCACGTTGATGCCCATCAGCTGCGCCGCGCCTTTGTCCTCGGAAACCGCGCGCATGGCCTGCCCGGTCTTTGTCCGGTTGATGAACGTGGTCAGGGCGGCCATGATGAGGATGCAGCTCGCGATCGTGACGATCGTCTCCCCTGTGATCATCAGGGCGCCGCCGGCCAGCTTCAGGTCAGGAAGCGGAACGACCGACTGGAAACTCTTCGGGCTGGATCCAAAGATCAGCAGCACGATGTTTTGCAAAAAATAGCTGACCCCGATCGCCGTGATCAGCACGGCAAGGGGGGATGCGGCGCCCCGCAGGGGCCGGTAGGCGATCGCCTCTATGGCGATGCCCAGCACGGTACAGACGGCAACCGCCGCCAGGACCGCCAAAAAAGGATGGGCATGCACGCCCAGCATCAGCGACAAGGTCACATACCCGCCCACCATAATCACGTCACCGTGGGCAAAATTGAGCATCTTCGCGATGCCATACACCATGGTATACCCCAAGGCGATGATGGCATACACGCTGCCCAGGCTGATCCCATTGATCAGATACGAAAGAAAACTCATAGTCCACCCCTATCCTGTTCCTTGGTAAACGCTCGTGCGCCGCACGCGGCGCGGCACCGTGGGGGAAAGCCCCGGATGAGACTGCAAGCAGCCGGCAGCCCACCCGTCTGTCAGTCGCGACAGGGCTTTTAGAAGAAACGGGGGTTGCTTTTGCAACCCCCACTGAACATCGGGTTCCTAAACCTATCCTGGTATTTTTACATGAACTCATACGCCCCGTTTACAATTTTCACGGCGATCGGCGCTTTGATCGGCTCGCCGTCCGCGCCCCAGGTGATCTGGGTGCCGGTGATGCCGTCAAAGGTGATCTCCTGCATGGCCGCCTTGAGCGCGTCGCAGAGCGCGCTCGCGTCCATGTCGGGCGTCGCGCCCGTCTGCTCAAGGGCCGCCTTTATGACGTAGATGCCGTCATACGCGTCCGCCGCGAACTGGTTCGGCACCTCGCCGTACAGCTCCTGGTATTTGGAGACGAATGCCTGGGTTTTTTCATCTTCCGCGCTTGCGCTAAACGGGGTGAGCAGCATGACGCCCTCCGCTAAGGATGTGTCAAAGCCTTCCACGGAGAGGATGCCGTCCATGCCGTCCACGCCAAACCACAGTGGCGCAAAGTCCATGGACGCCGCCTGCGTGAGCACCAGAGATGCCTCCGTGTAGTAAAACGGCATGTACACAAGCTCCGCGCCCGAATCCTTTGCCTTTTGCAATTGCACGGAAAAGTCTGTCTTGCTGTCCGCGGTAAAGGACTCCGCCGCCACGATCTCAAACGGCTGGTTCGCGGCCTCCATCTGGAACGCGTCGTAGATGCCAGCGGAATAGACATCTGAGCTGTCGTAAATGACCGCCACTTTCTGCGCCAGGCCGTTTTGCCCGATGAATTTTGCGGACTCCGTGCCTTGCGCCGGGTCGGAGAAGCACACGCGGAACGCGTTGTCCCCCGAGATGCACTCCACCGCCGTTCCAGACGGGGTGAGCAGGAACAGATTGTCGTTTACGGCCTCCGCCTCCACGGCGATACAGGGCGCGGAAGTCACGCTGCCAAGCAGGATCTGCATCCCCCAGTCTTTCAGGGTGTTGTAGGCGTTGACCGATTTTTCCGGGTCGTGCTCGTCGTCCTGCGGGTTGAACGCGACCTGCGCGCCATTGATGCCGCCCGCCTCGTTGATCTCGTCCACCGCAATCTGCGCGCCGTGCATCACGGCCGTGCCATATGCCGCCGCCGCGCCCGTCATCGGGCCGATCGACCCAATCCGAAACGTCTCCTCTTCCGCCATCGCGGAAAATGGCAGTGCGCCCATCGCCAGGGTGGCTACCAGACCCGCCCCGATGGCTGTTTTCCATTTTTTCATAATGATCTCCTCCTTTGTAAAATTTCCCCCATCATACCCCTTTTTGCGCTTTCTTGTCAAGCACTTTTGCCTGCGAAAGCGTCCGCTGGCATCAGTACGCCTTGCCCCAGTAGACCATTTTTTGCGCGGGTTTCCCGCAGCAGACGCAGGTGTCCGCGACTGCCTCCTGCACAAACGGAATGCAGCGCGACGTCACGCCCGCCTCCTCTTTTAGGACGTCCTCGCACGCCTGATCCCCGCACCACATCGCGCGGATAAAGCCCGGCTGATGTTCGGCAATGTCCAGAAACGCTGCCCTGTCGGCTGCGGTATAGGTGTGCGCCTCCAGATGCGCCCTGGCCCTTTGGAGCATGTCGGATTGCATGGTATGCAGCACTTCCCTTACTTTTTCGGGCAATCCGGCAATCGGCGAGGCGATCTTTTCGCGCGTGTCGCGGCGCACGATCACCGCCTGGCCTGCGGCGATGTCCTTTGGCCCCAGCTCGACGCGCACCGGAATGCCGCGCATCTCCTGCTCCGAAAATTTCCACCCGGGGCTTTTGTCCGTGTCGTCCAGCTTGACCCGAATCCCGGCCGCCGCCAGGGCATCCGCGACTTCCCGCGCCTTTTCGCGCACGCCCTCTTTTTGCATCTGCACCGGAATCACCGCCCCTTGCACGGGCGCGATGCGGGGCGGCAAGACGAGGCCGCTGTTGTCGCCGTGCACCATGATGATGGCGCCGATCATGCGCGTGGTCATGCCCCAGGATGTCTGGTGGACATATTTCAGGGTGTTGTCCTTGTCCGTAAACTGGATGCCGAAGGCCTTGGCGAACCCGTCGCCAAAGTTGTGGCTCGTCCCGGACTGCAGGGCTTTGCCGTCGTGCATGAGCGACTCAATCGTGTAGGTGGCCGTCGCGCCCGCAAATTTTTCCTTTTCCGTCTTTCTCCCCTTGATCACCGGAATCGCCAGGGTTTCCTCGCAAAAATCCGCATAGACTTGCAGCATTTGGATGGTGCGCTCCTCGGCCTCTTTTTCCGTGGCGTGCGCCGTGTGGCCCTCCTGCCACAAAAACTCGCGCGAGCGCAAAAACGGGCGCGTGGTCTTTTCCCAGCGCACGACAGAGCACCACTGGTTGTAGACTCTTGGTAAATCCCGGTAAGAGTGAATATCGTTCGCATAAAAATCGCAAAACAGCGTCTCCGACGTCGGCCGCACGCACAAGCGCTCCGAGAGCGGCTCGTTTCCCCCGTGCGTCACCCAGGCGACTTCCGGCGCAAACCCCTCCACATGATCCTTTTCCTTTTGCAAAAGGCTCTCCGGAATGAACAGGGGCAGGTAGACATTTTCCACGCCCGCCGCCCGAAAGCGCGCGTCCAGGTCTTTTTGGATATTTTCCCAGATGGCATAGCCCGCCGGCTTAATCACCATGCAGCCCTTCACGCTCGTATAATCGATCAGCTCCGCCTTTTTCACCACGTCGGTGTACCACTGCGCAAAATCCTCCTCCATGGAGGTGATCGCCTCCACCAATTTCTTCTCTTTTCCCATAATGCCCTCCTCGTCCTGCCGCGCCCGCCTACGTGCCAAGGCGATGCGGGGCGCGCGTTTCTTTCCATTTTAGTTCATTTCCCGCGCGATTTCAACACACATTTTTGTCATTACGCAACACACATTTTTGCACACATTTTTGCCATTACTTTTTTGTTGATTTTCACCATGGGGTATACTATACTAGAGGCAAAAAGAAAACACACGGAGGTCTGACCATGAAGTTCGGTTTCTTTGATGACGCAAACAAAGAATACGTCATCACCACACCCAAAACCCCTTTGCCCTGGATCAATTACCTGGGCAGCAAGGACTTTTTCTCTCTGGTGTCCAACACGTGCGGCGGCTACAGCTTTTATAAGGACGCAAAGCTCTTGCGCATCACCCGCTACCGCTACAACGACATCCCGGCCGACACCAACGGCAAGTATTATTTCATCAAGGACGGCGACACCGTCTGGAATCCCGGCTGGCAGCCGTCAAAGACGGATCTGGACGCTTATGAGTGCCGCCATGGCATGGGTTACTCCAAGTACGTATCCTCCAAAAATGGCGTGGAGGCATCTCTTTTGGCATTTGTTCCCACAGGCGACGCGTGCGAGGTCAACCGCCTGGCGCTCACCAACAAATCGGGCGCGCCAAAGGAAATCTCCGTGTTCTCTTATGTGGAGTTCTGCCTGTGGAACGCCATGGACGACATGACGAATTTCCAGCGCAACTTAAGCACCGGCGAAGTCGAAGTCATCGGATCTGACATTTACCACAAGACCGAGTACCGCGAGCGCAGAAACCACTATGCCGTCTTTTCCGTCAATGCGGACGTGGACGGCTTTGACACCGACCGCGACACGTTCCTCGGCGCGTATGGCTCGCCGGCCGCCCCGGCCGTCGTCGCGGCTGGAAAGTCCGGAAATTCCGTCGCGAGCGGGTGGTCTCCCGTGGGTTCCCACCACATCAAGGTGTCGCTTGCCCCCGGGGAGTCCAAGTCCTTCATTTTCGTGCTCGGGTATTGCGAAAATCCCGTCGCCGAAAAATGGGAGTCGCCGGGCATCATCAACAAAAAGCCGGCACAGGAATTGCTCGCGAAATACCGCACCGACCAGCAGGTAGACGCTGCCCTGGCGGATCTCGCCGCCGAGTGGGATCGCCTGCTCTCCAAGTATACCCTTTCTTCTTCCGATGAAAAGCTGGATCGCATGGTGAACATCTGGCATCAGTACCAGTGCATGGTCACGTTTAATATGTCCCGCTCAGCCTCTTATTATGAGTCGGGAACCGGCCGCGGCATGGGTTTCCGCGACTCCTGCCAGGATCTGCTGGGCTTCGTCCACCTGATTCCGGAGCGCGCCAGGGAGCGCATCATCGACATCGCCTCCACGCAATTTGAGGACGGCAGCGCCTACCACCAGTACCAGCCGCTCACCAAAAAGGGCAACTCCGACATCGGCAGCGGCTTCAATGACGACCCCTTGTGGCTGATTGCGGGAACAGGCGCCTATATTCGCGAGACAGGGGATCTCTCCATCCTGGATGAGATGGTTCCGTTTGACAATGACGCGAGCAAGGCGCAGACCTTGTTTGAGCACCTGCACCGCTCTTTCCGCTATATCGTGACGCACAAAGGCCCGCACAACCTCCCGCTGATCGGGCGCGCGGACTGGAACGACTGCTTGAACCTGAACTGCTTCTCCGAAGAGCCGGGCGAGTCTTTCCAGACATTCGGGCCAAGCGAGGGGCCGGTCGCCGAGTCCGTTTTCATCGCCGGCATGTTTGTCAAGTACGGCAGGGAATTTGCGGCCATCTGCGACCTGATTGGGAAAACGGACCTCAAAGAGGAGGCCTTAAAAGAAGTGGCGGCCATGGAACAGGCCGTGCTCTCGGCCGGCTGGGATGGCGCGTGGTTTGTCCGCGCTTATGACGCGGCCGGCGAAAAAGTCGGGTCTAAGGAGTGCGAAGAAGGCAAGATCTTCATCGAGCCGCAGGGCTTCTGCGTCATCGCGGGCATCGGCGCCGAGACGGGCGAGGCCAAAAAGGCGCTCGACTCCGTCAAAGAGCACTTGGACACCAAATATGGCATCATGCTTTTGCAGCCCGCCTACACGCATTATTATGTCAACCTTGGGGAAATCTCCTCCTACCCGCCCGGATACAAGGAGAACGCGGGCATTTTCTGCCACAACAACCCCTGGATCTCCATCGCGGAGACGGTGATCGGCAGGGGCGACCGCGCGTTCCAGGTATACGAGCGCACATGCCCCGCTTACATTGAGGACATCAGCGAAATCCACCGCACAGAGCCTTACGTGTATTCGCAGATGATCGCCGGCGCGGATGCCGTGCGGCACGGCGAGGCGAAAAACAGCTGGCTCACCGGCACGGCGGCGTGGACGTTTGTCAACGTCTCCCAGTACATCCTGGGCATCCAGCCGGATTACGCGGGGCTGCGCATTGACCCGTGCATCCCGGCAAAGATGGGCGGCTTCCGGGTGACGCGCGCCTATCGCGGCGCAACCTACCACATCGACGTGCAAAACCCGAACCACGTGCAAAAAGGCGTGGCCAGCATGACCGTGGACGGGCAGGCCGTGGATGGGAATGTCATCGTGCCAGCAGAAGGAAAGACGGAATATCACGTGACCGTTGTGATGGGGTGAAGCCAGGGCAGGGTTGCGGAAGTACGAAGCACGGAGCAACCCGTAAGGCATCTTGCATCCCCTGACGTTTATGTTGACATCATGGGAGCACTGGGGAAACGGACAGGAGTAACATGAAAACGACGGCGGACAACGCGCGCAAAGAGAAGGGAGGCTGCCATGGATCGGCCGATTTTGTACCGCAAACGACTCATTCCCGCGGAATGTGTCCTTTTGGACGGGGATGAGATCCTGGAGCAAACGGAACACTTGATTGTCACGCGCTGGCAGACCATACGCCCCAAAAAAGAGCTGAAACGCGGGCTGTCCGCCTATTTTCTCGACCGCGGCATCAAGGTCAGCAAGTTTTACGACCACGCGGACCAGCTTTTTTGCTGGTATTGCGACATCATCACGCACACCTATGACCCCGCGGCAAATACGTATGTTATGGTGGACTTGCTGGCCGATGTCATCCTCTACCCCGACGGGAAGGTGCGGGTCGTCGATCTCGACGAGCTTGCGGAAGCGACAGAAAAAAAGCTGCTCCCCATGGAACAGCTTCTCGCTTCTTTGCGCCAGCTCGACTGGCTGTTAAAGATGATCGACCAGGGGCGCTTTTGGGAATTGCAAGAGCCGATCGAACGGCTGGAACACCTGCGCCCCATTGGCGCAACCTAGCCTGATCTGTGTGCTGTTGGAGCGGCGGGGGAACGTTGGAAAACCTGCCCCCCGCTGTCGCGGCCTAGCCCTCGATCAGGCGAATGCGGTTTTGGTGCCTGTCCTCCCCGGAAAATGACGTGTCCAAGAACGTGTCCACGATTTTTTGGGCGAGGCCAGGGCCGACCACCCTGCCGCCGAGCGCCAGGATGTTGGCGTCGTTGTGCAGCCGGGTCGCCTCCGCCATAAAGCAATCCGTGCAAAGCGCGCAGCGGATGCCCGGGATGCGGTTTGCCGCGATGGAAATGCCGATGCCCGTCCCGCAGATGAGGATGCCGCGCGCACATTCCCCGCTTAAAATGGCGTTCGCCACCTTGCGCGCGTAGATGGGATAATCCGTCGGCGTCTCTCCGTCGCACCCAAAGTCCTTATAAGCGAGGCCCCTGTCCCGCAAGTGAGACTCGATTTCTTTTTTCAAAGCGTACCCGCCGTGGTCACACCCGATCGCAATCATCGCGCGTCCTCCTCTTTGATCACCGTTCCGAGCAGCTCGACCCAGTCCCGTATCTGCCGAAAGCAGGCGCGGTAGGCCGGCATGTCCTTTCCTAAGGGGCTTTCCACGTCGCCCTCTTGCCCGCAGTACTCGGCAAACGTGTACACATTCTTTGCGTCTGCTCCATATTGTTCCAAGATCTTTTCCTTTTGCGCCTGTTCCATGGTCAGCAAGAGCGTGCGGTCGTCAAAATCATCCCGCGTCAGCGCCCTGGCCTCATGTTCCTGTGCCGGAAGCCCATTCTGCTCCAGAATATCCCTGACTTTGGGATTGACGGGTTCTGGAAAAAGCACCACCATCCCCCGCGTGTCCACCAGAATATCCTCCAAAAGCAGTTTCGTCTGCAGCAAGGTCTCCGCCATTGGCGCGCGGCATGTGTCGCTGTGATCGACAAACGTCAATTTGTCATACTTCTTCATCTGAATCCCCCCACTGGCTGTCCGAAAACCACTTCACGGCAACTCTCCACCACCCGATGCCCCGCCGCTTTGAGCAAGCGGTTCATGATGGCCTGCCCATAGGGCGACGCGTCAAACGACTCGGAAAAAATCCTGCCAACCCCCCGCGCGTCAAACTCCCGCAATGCGCCATACAAATGCCTTGCGACGGAACGCCCCTCGCTCCTTTTTCCGACACAAAGCACTACCCCGCCGGCATACCGATCCTTTGTCTCCTCTGCCGCAAGGACACCGGGCAGGATGCCTTCCCGCAGGCAGGCGCGGATCTGGCGGTTGATATAGGCGACCACGTCGCCTTGCGCGCCCTGCACCACCACCATCTCCGCATTTGGCGCATAATGGCGGTACTTCATGCCAGGGGCTCTTGGGCGCTTGGCATCCGCCGCGCCGGCATCTTCTTGCACCTCGCCAATGACCGCCTCTAACATGGGGCGGCTCACAAACCCGGGGCGCAAGATCTCCGGCACTTCTTGCGTGAGATCCAAAATGGTGGACTCGATGCCGATCCCCACCTCGCCGCCATCGACGATGCAATCAATGACGCCGTCCAGATCCTGTGCCACGTGCGCGGCCGTCGTCGGGCTGGGCCTCCCTGAGCGGTTGGCGCTCGGCGCGGCCACAAATCCCCCTGCCTCCCGAAGGATCGCAAGCGCGGCCGGGTGGTCGGGCATACGCACCGCCACCGTGCCAAGCCCTCCCGTCGTCTCGGGCGGCACCAGCGCTCTCTTTTGGAAAACCATCGTCAATGGGCCTGGCCAAAATGCCTCGGCGAGCAGCCGCGCCCGCTCCGTCACCCCGCTTGCGATTTGGAGCAAGTCCTCCCATCTCGCGATGTGGACAATGAGCGGGTTGTCCGAAGGGCGCCCCTTCGCCTGATAGATCTTCCGCGCCGCGCCCGCGTCCAACGCATTTGCGCCAAGCCCGTAAACCGTCTCCGTCGGAAAGGCCACAAGCCCGCCCGACGAGAGGATTTGCCCCGCCAGGCGCGCGCCGGCCGCGTCCACGCCTTTTGTCATGTCAATTTTTATGGTTTTTTTCTCCATCCTCTTTTCCAAACACATGGCGCGCCTTGCGCTTCAGGCGATACCAGATGACATCCTCGCGAAGCGACCGCACGTCGCTTTTGACTTGCCGCACTTCCGTTTTCAGCTGCTTTTTCAGCTCCGTGCGCAACGCCTTATTTTCCTGCGCCAGCTGGTCAGCCATATGCCCATAGGCGCGCACGGCCGCCTCCAAGAGCTGGCGATCGGTGACGCACAGCCGGGGATCTGGCGCGAGCGGCTCAAAAAAGAGCACCCCGTCCTCCCTGCCCAAGTACTCCCGCGCCAGTTTTTCATTGTCCTTTTCAAAGCGCTCCATGTAGGCACGTTTCCCCTCCGGGGTGAAATAGGAAAAATGGCCCTCTAAGGGATCTTCCGTCTGCGCGGCGTAGAGGCTGTCCTGGATGACTTTTCTGCCCGCCCCCGACTCCTGGATGCCATTCAAGATGCGGCGCAGCTCCAGGTATGCGCCATCCATGCGCGTGTTTTGGATTTCCCCCTCCACTTGAAACCCATCCAAGGACAGGCCGAACAAGTCGAGGAAATCCGAATGTAACGTTCCCTCTTTGCCGTGAAACTGCCCCCGCTCATAGATGCGGATGATGAGATTTTCCCGTCCGAGAATGGGGGAGAGGTGGTTCATGTAGTCATAATAGTCCACATAGCAAGTGTTCTGCAAAAAAAGTTCGAGAAACTCCGCAAACGTGTGCGTCGACCCGCCCCCCTTGACCATCTGCGCCCAAAAGCTCTCCGTCCAGAGATCCTGCCTGCGCAGATAGACAATAACTTTCACCTTCAGGCCGCGCGCGGCAAAGGCATCTCGGATCTTCTCCCAATAGTTCTCCCACTTCCACCGCGTGCGCCAGATGATCTCGTCGGAGAGAATGATTTTCTCGCATTGGGAAGAAAGCGCCTGGACTTTGTCCATCGCCTCGTCAAATTCCCGACAGGGGCGATCGTGATACTGCTTCCCGTCCGCGTCCACAAAAGGCGCCAAGAGGAAATGCCCGTTGCGGTAAAAGCCCACGCCCTTGTACTTGTACTCCATGTGGGGGTAGGAAATGCCGTGGCGCAAAAGAGCCTCCTCATTGTCCCACAGGAAGCGCTGCAATGCCGTGGTGCCCGTTTTGGGCAGACCCACGTGTAAGTAAACCGTCGCCATCCCTTCCTCCTTCTGACTGTCCGCGCGTTCAAGACCCTTCTGACCGTCCGCGCGTTCAAGATCCTTCTGACTGTCCGCGCGTCATAGA
The DNA here is from genome assembly GCA_964455335.1 of uncultured Marvinbryantia sp. Taxonomy (GTDB): domain Bacteria; phylum Bacillota; class Clostridia; order Lachnospirales; family Lachnospiraceae; genus Marvinbryantia. The sequence continues at coordinate 2,374 of CAYVVW010000029.1, read as the reverse complement.
TCTCATGCATTTTCTATCGCAAGTGACGAAAGCATTTGCCGTTTACGATGGCTCCTCTGAGGGATGCGCACGAATTTGCTGCAAAATCGTGCTGCTTACGCAGCGCAAATTCGGCGCGGCAAACGACAATGCGAACATCGTTTTGTTGTCACGCCCCCTGCGCGTCCTCTCCGATTATGTGAAGAATCGCATCCACACACGCGTCCAGCCCAAGCGTGCCCGCGTCCACGGTCACCGACGGGTTTTCCGGCACTTCGTAGGGGCTGGAGATGCCCGTAAAGCTGGGAATCTCGCCCGCCCGCGCCTTTTTGTACAGGCCCTTGACATCTCTTCTTTCGCACTCCTCCAGGGAAGTGCTGACATAGACTTCCACAAAGCTCTCCTCGCCGATGATCTCGCGCGCCTTCCGGCGGTCGCGCACATAGGGGGAGATGAAAGCGGTGATCACAATCAGCCCCGCGTCGTTCATCAATTTCGCGACTTCCGCAATGCGGCGGATGTTTTCGATGCGATCCGCCTCCTTAAATCCCAGGTTGCGATTCAGTCCCATGCGCACGTTGTCGCCGTCTAACAGCATCGTGTGGCGCCCCATCCCTGCCAGGCGCTTTTCCAGCTCGTTCGCAATGGTCGACTTGCCAGACCCGGACAGGCCGGTCAGCCAGATCGTGCGCGGAACTTGCCCCTTTTGCTGCGCGCGGAATGTGCGCGTGATGTCCATCTGGTGCCACGTCAGGTTGTCAGACCGGCGCAAGGTGTGCAAGACCACGCCGCAGGCCGACGTCATGTTGGTGATGCGGTCGATGAGAATCAAAGACCCCAGCGCATGGCATTTCTGGAATTGCTCCAGCACGATCTTGTCCGAGACAGAAAGGTCGCAGACCGCAATCTCGTTTTTGTAGATCGTCTCCGCGTGCACCTCGCTTCCGGTATTGACATCTATCTTGTACTTGATGTTCATCACCACGGCGGGAACGCTCTTTGTGCCGAGCTTTAGAATATAATTTTTCCCTGCCACCAGGTAGGAGTCATCCATCCACAAAAGTTTTGCCGTAAACAGGTTGCCCACCGCCGGATCCGCGTCTTTGGCGAGGACGCAGCCGCGCGACACGTCCACCTCGCTGTCAAGCGCGATGGTCACGGCATGGCCTGTATCGGCCGCCCCCACGTCTTTCCCCGCGTCCAGGATGCGCCTGACCACGGCGCGCGCGCGCGAGGGCAGCACGGTCACTTCGTCGCCCACGTGGATCGCTCCCGACTCGATCTGCCCCTGGAAACCGCGAAACGTGTGATCCGGACGGCAAACCCGCTGCACGGGCATCAAAAATCCCTCCTGCGCCGCGTCCTTGTGGACATCCACGGTTTCCAGGTAAGCCAGCAGGGATTCGCCCTTGTACCACGGCATACGCGTGGATTTTTCTGTCACATTGTCGCCTTCCGTGGCGGACACCGGCAGGATCTGCACCGTCCGGTAGTCATACTCCGCCAGCATCATGTGGATTTCCCTCTGGATGCGCGCGAACCTGGCCTCGTCATAGCCGATGAGGTCCATCTTATTGACGGCAAACACAAAATGCTCGATGCCCATCATCGAGCAAATGCGCGTGTGCCGCCTGGTCTGCACCAGCACGCCGTGCGACGCGTCCACCAAAATGACGGCTAGGTCGGCAAAGGACGCGCCAACCGCCATATTTCTGGTATATTCCTCGTGCCCCGGCGTGTCTGCGACGATAAAAGAGCGGCGGTTGGTCGTAAAATAGCGGTAGGCCACATCGATGGTGATGCCCTGCTCGCGCTCGGCCATCAGCCCGTCGAGCAGCAAAGAGTAGTCGATCTCCCCCGCGCGCGAACCGACGCGGCTGTCCAGCTCCAGAGCGCGCTCCTGATCCGCAAAAAGCAGTTTCGCGTCATAGAGCATGTGCCCGATCAGGGTCGATTTGCCATCATCCACACTGCCGCAGGTGATAAATTTCAAAAGACTGTCCATCTCAGAAATACCCCTCTCTTTTTCGTTTCTCCATGCTCGCCGAACCGCCGTCGCTGTCGATCACGCGGCTTGTGCGCTCTGACGACACCGCCCCGAGGGTCTCCTGCACGATGGCGTCCAACGTGTCCGCCTCGCTCTCCACGCCGCCCGTCAAGGGGTAGCAGCCCAAAGTGCGGAAGCGGATCTTGCCATACTCCACCTTTTCCCCCTCCCGCAGCCGCATCCTGTCGTCGTCCACCATGATAATGTTGCCGTCGCGGCGCACGAACGGCCGCACCTTCGCAAAATACAGGGGAACGATCTCAATGTTTTCCTGTTTGATATATTGCCAAATGTCGGCCTCCGTCCAGTTGGAAATGGGAAATACGCGCATCTCCTCGCCCTTATGGA
>CAYVVW010000028.1:14395-17217 GCA_964455335.1 uncultured Marvinbryantia sp. | reverse complement strand
TCGATGCCCTCATAGAAATTTCCCGTGTGGTCCTCGGGGCATCCCGCAAAATATTTCAGCCCCAGGCGGTTTTCGATGGCGATGGCCACGCGCCCCCCAGGCTTGAGGTGCTTTTTGACGCATTTGAGAAAATCCACATACGGATCTTGCGAGTCGATGTAGGCCTGCCCGTACTCGAACACGCCAATCAGCGTCACCCAGTCGTAGGATTTTTCCAAATGGGCCTCCACGTCCTGGAAGTTGCCGAGCAAAATCTCGATATTTTCCCGCGCGCGGTTGCGCGTGGCGTTGATGGCGCTGCGCCGCCGAGAAAGCTCAATGCAAGTCACGTGCGCGGCCTTGTCCGCAAACGCGCCCGTGACGGCCCCGCAGCCCGACCCCACTTCGAGCAACGCGTGGTCCTTTGTGATGGGCAGCCATTCCACCAGGTTGTGGCGCACGGGCGACAAATGGTACAAAAGCGCCCAGTTTTTCCGCTCCTTGATGACCTGGTTGTACGCGCGCTCCGGATATTGCGTGACGATGGAGAGCAACTCTTCCTCGATGGCGCCGTCCGAATACAAATCCTCGCCCGGGTAATCGGCATCCTCGATTGCGACTTTCCCAATATATTGCCTCATGTGGCGCCCTCCCCCAGGGTAATCCGGGAATCCATGTCGTAAAATCCCACGGAGTCTTTCGCGGAGACAACGGTGATGCTGCACAAGTCATACATGCGGTGGTAGACGACAAATTCCCCATTTTTGTATCCCGTGCATCCGAGGGAAAGCAGATAATCGCCGCCTTGCAAATTCATCACCTGGCGAAATGTGACGGCCTGCGTCTCCCCCTTTTTTTTGGGCGGGACGGGAATCCCCTCAAACATCGTATTCGTCCCCGTGATCTCAGTTCCCCGCATATCTTTGATGGTAAATGCGTAAATGACATCGTCCACATTCTCCTGGAAATGCACCGTCATGTGAATGGCAAACGGCTCCATTTTGCGGATGGTGTTCGACGGCCGACCGGCCTGATCCTCCACAAACGCGCTGACGATCACCGCCTCGCGCGTGCCATATTCCAGGCAGTTTGGGTTTTTGGAAAACCCTTGCGGGACTGTGGTCGCGGTGGCCCTTACGGACGCATTTTTGTTTTGCCCCACCAGGACTTGCTTGTAGAGATCGACCATGTCGCGCGGGCTTCCCTCGTCGAGAATTTCCCCCTGGTTGAGCAAAATGACGCGGTCGCAGTAACGGCTGATGCTGCTTAAGTCGTGGCTGACGAATACGATGGTTTTTTTGCTTTTTTTGAAATCCTCAAACTTGCGATAACACTTCGCCTGGAAAAAGACGTCGCCCACCGAGAGCGCCTCGTCCACGATGAGGATCTCGGGGTCAATGTTGATGGCCACCGCAAATGCCAGGCGCACGAACATGCCGCTCGAATACATTTTGACCGGCTGCGTGATGTACTCCCCGATGTCCGCAAACGCCAAAATATCCGGCAGCCGCTCTTGGATCTCTTCCTCGGAAAACCCGAGCATCGTGCCATTTAAGTAAATGTTTTCCATGCCGGTATATTCCATGTTAAATCCCGCGCCAAGCTCTAAAAGCGCCGAGATGCGCCCATTGACGGCGAGGCTCCCGCTCGTCTGGCTGAGCACCCCCGTGATGATCTTCAAAATGGTGGATTTGCCCGACCCGTTCGTGCCGATGATGCCCACCGTCTCCCCTTTTTGGATTTGGAAACTGACATCCTTGAGGGCGTAATGCTCCCGCACCTCCACCTTTTTGCCGAGCGCCTCGCGCAGCCGATCCGAGGGGCGGCCATACAGTTTATAAATTTTTGTCAGGTGATCCGCCTGAATGACGACCTCGCCCATAAAATCCTCCTCACGCGATCCCAAAAGCACCGCAAATTGCGAAAAACGCGGCGTCCTCCCTCACAAGACATCCGCAAAATGCGGCTTTAGCGTCTTAAACAGGCGCGCCCCCAAAAAGAATAAAAGCAGGGTCACAACCCAAAAATATCCCGTCTGCCAGGGATGTTCCCAAAACCATTCCTTGTCGATGAGGGCATTGCGGTACCCCATGACGACATAGTACATCGGGTTGATTTTGATGACCCTTGCCGTGACGGAAAATGGGTTGATCCCCATGTCCGCAAAATCCCACATGACAGGCGTGATCCAGACCCCGATCTGCAGGGCAATGCTGATGATTTGCGAGAGATCCCGAAAAAATACGACCGCGGAACACGTCAGGTAAACGATTGCAAGAGACAGGGCAAACACGCAAAAACTATAGTAAAAAACCTGCAAGTCATAAAGGTCCGGAACATACCCGTAGCAGGCAAACAAACAGACCGTAAAGGCGACAAAAAACAGGTGCACAAACAGCGCCGCCACGATTTTCACGATCGGCAGCACGCTGATTTTGAACACCACCTTTTTGACGAGATAGCTGTATTCGATGAGTGCGTTCGTACCCTGCAGCAAGGCCTCCTGAAAGAAAAACCACGGGACTAGACCCGCAATCAGCCACAGCGCGAACGGAACGTCTTTTGGCGTTCCCTGGCGCACCACGCCAAAGACAAACCAATAGACGGCCACCGTCACCACCGGCTGGATAAATGCCCAGATAATGCCCAGGTAGGACCCGGCATATTTTGTGCGAAAATCGTTTTTCGCCAGCTTCCAAATCAGCCTTCTGTTTGCATAGAGTTCCCATGAAAGGGAAAGCAATCTACCCATTCTTTTGCGCTCCTAATGGCCTATCTTCTTGGAAGGTCGCGGATGCCGCCCCAGTTTTGGTCTTTGGGGGAAAGGGTCAGCGCGCGCCCGC
>CAYVVW010000028.1:0-14385 GCA_964455335.1 uncultured Marvinbryantia sp. | reverse complement strand
GGGTCGTCATAGCGGATGCCGCCCTCGTCATTCGGCTGGTAAAAGTCTGTGCATTTGTAACAAAACTCCGCATAATCCGAGAGCACCAAAAACCCATGCGCAAAATTTTTGGGGATGAAAAACTGCTTTTTGTTTTCCTCGGAAAGCGTCACGCCATACCACTGCCCATAGGTGGGCGACCCCGCGCGCAAATCCACCGCCACGTCAAAGACTTCCCCCCGCACCACGCGCACCAGCTTGTCCTGCGGGTGGCATTTCTGAAAATGCAGCCCGCGCAGGACGCCGCCCACAGAGGAGGACTGGTTGTCTTGCACAAACACGAGGTCAATGCCGATTTCCTTGAAATCGCGGTAATTGTACGTCTCCATAAAATAGCCGCGCGCGTCCCCATGAACCGCGGGCGTAATCACCTTCAGCCCCTCAATGGGGCAAGTCTCCACTGTCAATTTTCCCATATCCCATACCTTGCTTTCACAATTTTTTACCACGCACTTCTTTTTTCGGCACAACTGCCATCCAAACGTTTCGGCTGCCGATCCTTTTCCGGCATCTCGCGCGCTACAATCCCCGCGCCACCTCTGCCAGGTATTGCCCATAGGCTGTTTTGGAGAGCGGCCCCGCCAGGGCGAGCAGCTGCTCCTTGTCGATGAACCCTCTCTTGTAGGCGATCTCCTCAATGCAGGAGATGTACAGCCCCTGCCTTTTTTGGAATGCCGCCACAAAGTCCGCCGCGTCAAGCAGCGCGTCGTGGTTGCCCGTGTCGAGCCACGCAAACCCGCGGCCCAAGGTTTCCACTTGCAAGTCGCCCCTTTGCAGGTAGCAGTTGTTCACGGCGGTGATCTCGATCTCGCCGCGCGCGGAGGGTTTCACATTTGCGGCGATGTCCACCACGTCATTGTCATAAAAATACAGCCCCGGCACGGCATAGTTGCTCTTTGGCTTTTCCGGCTTTTCCTCGATGGAAAGCGCGCGCCCGGTCTTGTCAAATTCCACGACCCCATACTCGCGCGGGTCGCGCACATAATACCCAAAAATCGTGGCCCCTTTTTCGCGCGCCGCCACTTTTTGCAGCACTTGCGAAAAGCTCTGCCCATAGAAAATATTGTCGCCCAAAATCAGCGCCACACGATCTTTTCCGATAAATTCCCTGCCGACCAAAAAGGCGTCCGCAAGCCCCCGCGGCTCTTCTTGCACCGCGTAAGAAAAAGACAGCCCGAGCTGTTCCCCCGTGCCAAACAAATCCGCAAAGATCGGCAAGTCGCGCGGGGTGGAGATGATGAGAATTTCCCGAATGCCCGCCAGCATCAAAATCGACAGGGGGTAATAAATCATCGGCTTGTCATAGACCGGCATGATCTGCTTGGAGATCGCCCGGGTCAGCGGATATAGGCGCGTGCCCGCGCCGCCCGCAAGAATGATCCCTTTCATGTTGACTGATCCTTTCTGGCCTACCGCTCCCCATACATGGACGCGTAGTAATTCTGGTAGTCGCCGCTCGTCACGTCCTCCACCCAGGCCTCGTTTTCCAAATACCAGCGGATCGTGCGGCGGATGCCGTCCGCGAACTGCGTCTCCGGCTCCCAGCCGAGTTCCTGGCGGATTTTGTCCGGCGCGATGGCATACCGGCGGTCATGCCCCTTGCGATCCTCCACGTAGGTGATCAGGTGATCCCCGATCCTGGCCCTTCTGGGGTCCTCGGCCGGCAGGATCTCGCGCAAGGTGTCCAAAATGATGTGGACGATCTCAATGTTTTGCTTTTCGTTGTGCCCGCCGATGTTGTACGTCTCGAACAGCCGCCCCTTTTCCTGCACCAGGTCGATGCCCTTCGCGTGATCCTCCACGTAGAGCCAGTCGCGCACATTTTTCCCGTCGCCGTACACCGGCAGGCTCTTGCCCTGCAAGGCGTTGTGAATCATCAGGGGAATCAATTTTTCCGGAAATTGGTTTGGCCCGTAATTGTTGCTGCAATTTGTGATATTTGCCGGAAAACGGTAGGTGTCCATGTAGGCCTTCACCAAAAAATCGGAGGACGCCTTGCTCGCCGCATAAGGGCTGTGCGGGGCATAGGGCGTGGTCTCGTAAAAATACTCCCCCTCATTTTCCAAAGACCCATAGACTTCGTCGGTGGAAACGTGCAAAAACTTCTTCCCCGCCTTGTAAGTGCCGTCCGGCAGCTCCCAGGCGGCCTTTGCGGCATTTAAGAGCACCAGGGTGCCGAGCACGTTGGTGCGCACAAAGACCTCGGGGTTGCGGATGCTGCGGTCCACGTGGCTCTCCGCCGCAAAATGCACCACGCGGTCGATGTCATGTTCCGCAAAGATCCGAAAAATGGCCGCGCTGTCCGTGATGTCCGCTTTCAGAAACGTATAATTGTCATATGCCTCCACGTCCCGCAGGTTTTCCAAATTGCCCGCATACGTCAGGGCGTCCACGTTGAGGATGCGGATGTCCTTCCCATATTTGCGGAACATATAATGAATGTAGTTGGAGCCGATAAACCCGGCACCCCCTGTCACAAGATAAGTTCTCATGCCAAGCCTCCTTCAAAATCGATTTCTCTTAGGTAGCGCGCCAGCGCGTCCTGCCATGCGGGCAGGGGCGTAAAGCCATTTTCCACAATCTTGCGCCGATCCAGCCTGGAATTAAACGGCCGCTTTGCCTTTGCGCCATAGGCCGCCGTCTCCACGGGATAGACACGCAAGCGGCCGGGCGCGTATTCCGGATGCCCCAGTGCCGCCGCCTGGGAGAAAATCTCCCGCGCGAAATCATACCAGCTGATGTACCCGCCCTCGTTCGTCACATGGTAATAACCATATTTGTCGCTCAATGCCATGTCCACCAGAAGCCGCGCCAGGTCGAACGTGTACGTCGGCGTGCCGATCTGGTCGGAGACCACGCGCAATTCTTCCTTTTCCCTGCCAAGGCGCAGCATCGTCTTTACAAAATTTTTGCCATTCCTGCCAAATACCCAGGCGATGCGCACGATAAAATACTTCTGCAAAAGTTCCGCCACCGCCAGCTCCCCCTCGAGCTTCGTCTGCCCATAGACGCTGATCGGATGGTAGTCCTTGCAATCCGGCTGCCAGGGCGCCTCTCCCTGCCCGTCAAAGACATAGTCCGTCGACAAGTAAATCATCTTGCAGCCAAGCGCCTTGCACGCAGCCGCGATGTGCCTTGTGCCGTCCGCGTTTACCTTGCGGACCAGCGCCACCTTGTCGTCCTCCTCCGCCAAGTCGACCGCCGTCCAGGCGGCGCAGTGGACAACCACGTCCGGCCGCTCTGCAAAAAGCGCGTCCCGAACCGCGTCCGCGTCCGTGATGTCCAAAGACACATAGGGCATCTGCGTCACCTGCGTGCCGTCGGCCGCCCCCGCATATGCCGCGGCCATGTCCGACCCGACCGCGCCGATGCCGCGCGCCGCCAATTCGTTCATCACGTCGTGGCCCAGCTGCCCGGCCACGCCAGTCACAAAAAATTTCACGAAAGTTCCTCCTTGCTTTCCCCCGCGACGCGGCTCTCCACCTTGCGGGAAATCAGATAACGCGGCCGCCCTTTCACTTCCTCATAAATTTTGGCGATGTAATACCCGATGATGCCCAAACTGATCATGATGAGGCTGCCGATGAACAAAATCAGCAAAATGACGGTCGTAAATCCCTCCACCGCGTGTCCGGAAAAATACTTGTATAAGGTCTGGATGGCGAGCACGATGCCGAGCAAAAACACGCCGATGCCCGCAAATGTCACAAATTGCATGGGCGCGGACGAAAATGCCACGATGTTTGTGATGGCATAGCGCACCAAGGCCCACGTGGACCACCGCGATTCTCCCACCGTGCGCGCTTGCACGTCAAATTCCACTGCAATCGTCCGAAAGCCGATCCAGGAGGACAGTGCCCGAAAAAAAGCGTTGCGCTCCGGCATCTCCAAAAGCGCGTCCACCGCGCGCCGATCCATCAGTTTGAAATCGGACGCGCGCGACATGTCAATCTTTACCGCGTGCGAGAGGATGCGGTAAAACAGCCCCGCGCTCATGCGGTGCAAGGCGCTCTCCTTGCCGCGCGTGCGCTTGACGCCTTCCACGACCTCGTACCCTTCCTGCCAAAGGCGGTACATTTGCACGAGCGTCTCCGGCGGGTGCTGCAAGTCGCAGTCCATCACCGCGCAGCACGCCCCCTTGGCGTTGGCAAGCCCCGCAAACATGGCGGATTCCTTGCCAAAATTGCGCGAGAAACGCACGCCCGTGACGTGGGGGTCCGCCTTTGCCACATCCACAATCTGCTGCCAAGTGGCGTCCTTCGATCCGTCGTCCACAAATACCAGCTCGTATGGGATGCCCGCTTCCCGCAAAATCCGCCCGACCGTCTCTGCCGCCCGGGCGATCATGGATTCCTCATTGTATGCCGGCAGGATGACCGACAAAAGCCCCATCGCGCGCCACTCCCCTTCTCTCCATAACATGACGCGAGCATCAAACGCCCAAATCGTAACCTGATGTAGCGGTAAATGATGCCTGTCCGCTTTCTTGCGCAAGAGCACGCGCCCTTAACGCGCAAGATGCCGCCCTCACCGCAGCAAAAGCAGCAGGCCGGCCATTGCCAGGATGACCGCAACCACCGTCAAAGCGTTGCGCACACGCGCCGCCCGTTCCTCTTTGCGGATTTTCTTTTCAAATGCGAGGGCAAGCTCCCCCGCGTCCCGAAAATTGGGCATCCCGCCCAGGACATCCAAGACATACCGCCGCTCCGACTCTGTCTGGGCAGTCTGCATCCGCTCCACCGCGCGGTCATAGCGCTGCCGCTTGTCCCGCCTGCGCATGCGCCGTGACTTCATGAAGTAACGCTCCGCCAGCATCGGGGCGTCCTTGTATGCCCCCGCGCGCTCCATGTCTTTTGCCGCCTGCTTTAGGATCTGCGCGCGCGCCTTTTGGGAAACCACCACGGGCAGCATGGCCACCTCGCGTTTTGCCAGGTCATACCATTCCTTTGGCGTCTCCGGGACCGGCATCTGCGCCCTTGCGCGGTACCATTGCTTTTGCCCGGGAGCAGGCCCGCCTTCCGACCGCGCCTCGTCTATGGCTTCCGATTCTGACCATTCCGACCATTCTGACACTTTCGCTTCCTCCAACCAACGCTCCCCCGCTTTCCTGTGCCCGCCGCCCTTTTCAGCCCCGCGGGTCAGTGGTTCACCTTCCACAGGTAGTATTGCGCCACTTCCTCTGTGTCCCCATAGGCGATCATCTGCCCTTTTTGCAAAACCATGGCCTTGTCGCACAGGCGGCGCACCTGATCCAGGGAGTGCGAGACAAACAGCACCGTCACGCCCCTGTCAAACATGCGCATCATGCGCGCCTCGCTTTTTTTGCGGAACTTTGCGTCACCGACGGACAAAATCTCGTCCAGGATGAGCACGTCCGGATTGACGACCGTCGCGATGGAAAATCCGAGCCTCGCGCGCATGCCGGACGAATAATTTTTCAGCGGCACGTCGATGAAGCGCCCAAGTTCGGAAAATTCCACAATCTCATGATACCTGGCCTGCAAAAACTCGCGCTTTAAGCCCAGCACCGATCCATACAAAAAGATATTTTCCGCGCCGGTATATTGCATGTCAAACCCGGCGCCCAGCTCCAGCATCGGCACGACCCGCCCATGCTTTTCCACCGTTCCCAAAGACGGCTTGTACACGCCGGCGATGATTTTCAAAAGCGTGCTCTTGCCCGCGCCATTTAAGCCCAAAATTCCCAGGCGCTGCCCCTTTTCCACCGCAAAGGAAATGTCGCGCAAGGCCCAGAACTCGTCATATTCCATCTCGCGCTTGACGCGCTTGATCACATATTCCTTCAGGCTGTCCGTCTTTTCCGTGCTCAAGTTAAAACGGATGCTCACGTCACTGACTTTGACCGCTATGTCTCCCATGCCAACCCCTGCCCTTCTTAGATGTACAGCACATATTGATCCTGCTTTTGGTAGAACGCCCAAAAGCCGGCCGCCAGGGCCACCAGGCTAAACCCGAGGGCATAGACGACATTCCCCATGTCCATGGGCTGGCCGTAGATGGCGGCGCGAAAACTTTGGATCACGCAAAACAGGGGATTGTAGCGCAAAATGAACCCATAGCCGGACTGCAGCAATTTCTCCGGAAAATAAAAAATCGCGCTCGTGTACATGATCAGCATCAGGGCGACATCCCACAGATACTCCAAATCCCGAAAAAACACCGAAAAGGTCGCCAAAATCATGCCCACGCCCAAGGAGAGCAAAAAAATGGTGACCAGCGGCACGACAGCCTGGAACGTATAGACGTTCGGGTGGACCCCAAGCGCCACCGACACCGCCAAAAGCACAACAAGCGACAGCAAAAACATCACATAGTTATACAGCACCCCGGACAAGGGGTACAGATACTTCGGCACATATACCTTCTTGATCATCCCCGCGTTGGAGCGGATGGCGCGCATGGCCGTCTTGGTCGACGTGGAAAACATGCTGTACAGCAGCCGTCCGGACAGCACGTAGACGGGGAACGTCCGGTCGCCCCGCCCGAGCAGCGTGCCAAAGACGATCGTCAGGACAATCATCGTCAGCAGCGGCTCAATCAGCGTCCAGATGATCCCGAGGTAAGAGCGCCGGTACTTCAGCTTGATTCCCTTTTTGACCAATTCCGCCAGCAGATAGCGATATTGCAAAAAACCCTGGATGCGTTTCTTCATGCCCAGCCTCCCAGATGTTCATTATAGTCTCAAACCCCGCAGTTGTCAAACACTCCTTGTAACGGATGTGTATCTGTGCTATGATGGGGCAAAACCTTACAGAAAGGACGGTATGTTCCATGACTGAGCCAAATGCCTGCGCGCCCGGGCACGCCGCCCCGCTTGATGCCCCGCTAACAAGCCTAAACGACCCGGCGCTTGCCATCCCGGCAGAGGAAATCGCGCACAAGCTGTTTTATAAGCAAAGCCAAAAAAAGACATCCGCAAAGTTTGAGCGGATGCTCATCCGCCTGTTTCGGATGCTCCCTTTGCGCAACCGCGTCTTTTTTTACAACGTGCGCAGCAACGACGGCCTTGTGGGAAACGAGAAGGCCTTAGAGCCCCACGTCAGAGGGAAAAAAATCCTCTGCTCCCACCTGTTGCCGCACGACAAGCGCCATAAGCTCAAGGTCTACTACTACACGATGACGAGCAAGGTGATCGTCTGCGACGATTACAACCGTTACCTGCGCGTCCTCCCCCTGCGCCCCCGCCAGCGCGTGGTGCAGCTGTGGCACGCCTGCGGCGCTTTCAAAAAATTCGGCAGCTCCGGCACGCCGCTCAAGGCGTCCATTGACCTTGCAACACACGCGCAATACAACCTTGTCTGCGTCAGTTCCGAGGCCATACGCCCCATTTACGCGGAGGCCTTCGACCTGCCCCTGCCGCGCGTGCGCGCGCTCGGCTGCCCCAGTACCGACGTCTTTTTTGACGAGGCGTACATCCAGGCCAAACGGGCGCAAATCCTCGCGGCCTACCCCGCTTTTCAGGGGAAAGAGGTGATCCTCTACGCGCCGACGTTCCGCGACAACGTGCCAAAGCGCCCGCGCACCGTGTTCCGGCCGCCCATCGACTTTGGCGCGATCTCCCAAGGATTGGGTGCGGACCAGGTATTCGTCGTCTGCCCGCACCCCCTGATGAAAAACAAAATCGTAAAAGAGGAATATCCCAACATCTTTGAGATTCGGGAATTCCCCACAGACGACCTGATGTTCGCGTCGGATCTGCTCCTCACGGATTATTCCTCCGTGATCTTCGAGTATTGCCTGCTCAAAAAACCGATGGCCTTCTTTTGCTACGATCTGGCAAAATACGATCGCGGCTTTTACCTAAACTACCCGGAGGACTTGCCGGGCGAGGCATTCGAGACCCTCGAAGAGCTGATCCCCTACCTGGCGGACAAGTCACGCCACGTCACCAACGCGCGCTACCAGGCATTTGCCGCGACCTACATGTCCGCCTGCGACGGGCAGAGCGCCGCGCGCATCGCGGCCCTCATCAACGACTACACAAAAAGCAACCAAAAGAAAAACCGCGCAAAAATCGTGTAAACGCCGTCACGGTTCTTTTAGGAGTTCTAAAATGCGCCCCGCCACTCTTTTTGCGCTGTGACCATCACACCCTGACAGATAGGTCTCCACAAAGGCGGGGAGCTTTGCAAAATCCGGCTGCGCAAACGCCCGCGCGCAGGCCTCCTGGAGCGCCTCCTGCGTCTCGGCGATCTCCCCGTAAAGATCCTCCCAGACGCTTTGGTAGGACATCTGCACGCAAGTGTCCAGGTCGGGGCAAAAGCGCACGAGGGGCTTTCGCAAAAGCGCCGCGTCAAAGACTGCCTGGCCAATGTCCGCAATGAGCACGTCGCAAGAAAGAAGCGCGCGATCCCGCTCCCCATAGGGCACGCGCTGCACATTGGGGAGGGTCCTCCCTTTTAGAAAATCGGATTTCCACCGCGGATCCGGGCAGACCAAAAAGACCCCCGTCTCGCCCAGCCACGCCTGCAGCCGGTCCAGGTTGAGCTTGACGCGCTTTTCCGGATCCGGGCGGTATGCCGGCATGTACAAAAAGACGCGCTTGCCCGCAAGCTGCGGGTAGGCCGCCGCAAATGCCGCCTTTTCCCGATCGATGTAGGCCTTGTCAAACCACTTGTCCGTCTGCGGAACGCCCAACGGCGCGACCACGTTCGGGTAAATCCCAAAGGCGCTGGCAAATTGCGCGCGCGCGCCCGGCCCGCCCGCCGCCACGACATCATATCGCTCATGGTAGAGGCGGCTGCCGATTTCCGTCAAAGGACCGTCCAGCCCAAATTTTTGCGCCTGGCCAGCGCCATGCCAGATCTGGACGACTTTTTGCGCGGGCTTTAACCGAAACGACTTCAGGCAGCCAAACGTGTCCTGCGCCACGATCACCTTGCTGGTAAACAACTGCCAGTATAGGGAGGGCAGGTTTTTGCCCGACTGCCCCGCATGCGCCCAGACGCGTTTCTTGGCGTCCAGCGCGTCATAGACGGCTTGCAGGTTTTCGGGCAGCACATCCGACCCATCCGTGGCAAAGAGCACTTTTTGCAGCGTCGGCGCTTTCTGGATGAGTGTTCGCTTTCTAGCCCAGACGCGCCTTTGCTGTTCCAGGATCTTACGCTTTCTGCCGACCTCGCTCATCTCCAGCAGCCGATCGTAGGCCCATTTCCAGGTCAGCCTGGCAAAGGGGCGCACGCGCTTTTGGAACTCCTTTTTCGACAGCTCGATGAGCATAAAATACCTGCCCGTCGTGGCAGGGTTCAGCTTCTTGTAACAAAGGGCGCTGTCTTTCGCGGAGTCATTGGAAAAGCGCACCTTTTTCGCCCGCAGGGACTTTGTGCGGAACAGCTTGTGCCCCAAGGGCCAGTCGATGGCGCGGTAACGCCAAAACCGCTTCGGCGGCCCGACGACAAGAGAGCAAACCGCGTGCATGGGGAAATCCTCCACCTCTCCCGCCTCATTGACCAATTTCAGGAGGCACGACACAAAATCCACCTCTTTGTTTTGCTCCAGCGTGCGGTAGATATTTTCATAAGTCGCCTGCCCCATGTAAACCGGCTCGTCCAAAAATGCGAGATAAGGGCTTGCGGCCTCGTCGAGGACGCGGTTTTTGAACGCACCCGTGTCCATGTCCTCTTCGAGCAATGTGAGGTTTTTCCGCGCCAGGTAGCGCGGGTCCAAATATTCCTTTTGCCGGGCGTGCACGACAAGCGCAAACGCCGGAAAGCTCTGGCAATAAAACGACTCAATCACGCGGTTTAGGCAGCTGCCCTGCACCTGGTCCGAGATCGCCACCGTGACAAGCGGCTGCCGCGCGAGCTCCTCTTTTGTGAGAATCCCCCGCTCCAGGCGCAAGTCCGCCTCGGCGCACGTGATGGCCTGCCACATGCCCGGGAAAAGCTGCGTGCGATATTGCAAAATGCTCTTTTCCAAAAGCGGGAACATCTCGTCGTCACTTTTCCAGAGCTGCCGGTAAAATCCCTTCAAAAACTGGACGCGGATGATCTTGCGGTACAATTCCGCCAAATAAAGCGGCATGTGGCTCTTTGCGTAATCCAGGTAAAGGCATGTGCCGTCGTCCTTTTCTTGCGCCTCTTGGATGGCAACCGCGTTTTGCGCCCGCACGAGGGCAAGCAGCTTGTCAAGCGCGGTCAGCAAATCCCGCAAATATTCCGCCGTGGCAGCCTGTGTGACCGAATTTTCATCCCAAAAAGAGCGCCTCCTGTATAAGTAGGCCACCGTCTCGCAGCCCGTGATCGTCCGGGCGGCAAACGTGAAATGAAACGAAAACAGGCCGTCCTCCGTGTAGCGCACCTTTTCAAAACGCAAGTGGTTCTGCTCGATGACTGCGCGGCGAAACAGCTTGTTGCACACGCTGAAAATCCAGCCCATGCGCGTGTCATAGCGCTCAATGACATCCTTTTTCGCCAAATCCTCCGTCGCCTGCAGGATCCTTGCGCCATAAACGCCAAATTCCTGCATGATGCCGACCACCATGTCGGCATCCTTTTCCTTGGCGCGCCAATACAGCGTCTCTAAGGATTCCGGCGGCACGCGGTCGTCCCCGTCCACAAAAAAGACATACTCGCCCACCGCCCGATCGAGGGCGAAATTGCGCGCTTCCGACACCCCGCCGTTTTCCTTTTGAAAACTATGGAAGCGCCCGTCCTGCGCGCAAAACTCCGCAATGATCTCCTGTGACCCGTCGGTAGACCCGTCATTTACGACCAGCACTTCAAAATCCGCCAGGGTCTGGCACCGGATGGATTCCAAGGTTTCCCGAATGTACTTTTCCACGTTGTACACCGGAACGATGACCGAAATTTTCATGCCCGTTCCTCTCCGCTTTCCGACCGCTTTGGAAGCTCCTCCCCAAAGACCGCGTCCAAGATGCGATCCGTGGCATGCCCGTCGCAGGCCCCCATGTATTTTTTGCAAAAATCGCGCACTTTTTGCAAGTCATAATGGTCAAGGTTCTTGATGCAATCGGCCAGTTCCTGCGTATTTTTCACGATGGGGCCCGGCACAAATTCCGCAAATGGGTAATAAAACCCGCGCCAGTCCGTATATTCCTCGTAGTCAAACGCATAAATGAGGATCGGCCGCGCAAACAGGGAATACTCAAAAATCACCGAGGAATAGTCGGTCACGCACACGTCGCTGACCGTCAAAAGCTGCTCGATCGACATCTCCTGCGTCATGTCAAATACCTTGTCCGCAAGGGCCTCGTT
This sequence comes from uncultured Marvinbryantia sp., assembly GCA_964455335.1. Lineage (GTDB taxonomy): Bacteria > Bacillota > Clostridia > Lachnospirales > Lachnospiraceae > Marvinbryantia. The sequence goes on along the minus strand of CAYVVW010000028.1, from coordinate 3,109 downwards.
TAAAAACGTTTTCTTCTTTACGGATGGGTGCTGCTTGTAGATAAGCACGTACCCCTCGCCCAGCTGCTCAAACAAAACGTGCTGCCGCAAATTTTTCGGCGGCCTTGCCCTGCCGACCGTTCCCCGAAATGTCGGCGCGTACAAAATGACTTTTTTCCCCCGCGCCTGCGGGATCTTTTCGTACAAGGTCTCGTAGGCGGACGCGCGAAATGCCGGATCAAAGAAAACGTCCGTGCGGCTCACCCCCGTGGCGCGCACCACGTCATTTTCGGGCGGCAGGCCAAACGCCTCGGAGTAGGCCCAGCGCACTTCCTCGCTGCTGACCGTCATCAGGTTGTACTTTGCATAATAAGGATAACGCCTCATCTGCCTATGCGTGGCGCCAAATTTCCCCTCCGCGTTGCTAAAGCCCCATTTCTTAAACGCGCCGCAGGCGTGCCACAGCTGCGTGAGGTACGTCTCTGGTCGAAAAGGCAGCGCCCCCACCACCCGGGAGGAGTCGTCCACGAACACATACTTTGCGTTCGCCACCTCGCGAATCATCGCCATGCAGCGCTTGTCATATTCCCTTCTGGTTCCCTCTTTTTCCAGTAAAAAACAGTCTTTTACAACGCAGTCGTACTCCCGCAAAATCCGCCCGTGGATGAGCGCGAAACTGCTGGTGAGCGTGGGAAAACGGTTCTCGATGAACACGACTTTGCGCGCGTCGACAGGACACCGCGCACGCAGGCGGTAATAAATGGGGTACTTGATTTTCAGATACCAGAATCGAAAGATGCCCTTAAAAAAGTTTTGTGTGGCATCCTTGATTTTCTCTACCAGGAACATCTTTGGCGGCTCCTTTCGTCGTGTCGTCCTAGCCTTGCCCCTTAGTATATAACACCGCCTTTTTCTTTGCAATAAAAACATTTTCGATTTTGGTAGACCTCTCGGGCAAGAAGTGCTATACTATCAACGTTGGTGTGAAAAATGACACGCAAAACACAAGAAAGGAGGATGTGTAATGGGAAGCCTGACAAAAGAGGGCAATCGTTATATCCACAAAAACAGGGGGGTTTGCTCTTCCGCCGTGGAGTTTGAGGTGCAGGACGGCATCTTAAAGAATGTCAATTTCGTGGGCGGGTGCGACGGCAACACCACCGGCATCGGCAACCTGGTGGAAGGCATGGACATCCACGAGGTGATCCGCCGCCTGGACGGCGTGCGCTGCGGGATGCGCCCCACTTCCTGCCCGGATCAGCTCGCAAGCGCCTTGAAAGAATATCTCGCCACCGAGCAATGACCGGGGCGCGATCACTCGTAAGGCATCTTTGTAATGTCACTTTTATTGATTGATGCCCGGGTCGAAAGCCCTTTTCCAACATCCGCAGGCATCTTTTTGCCGTAACATCACTATAAAAAACGGAGGAAACGATCATGAAGATTACCAACGACATCCGTTACGTTGGCGTAAATGACCACCAAGTGGACCTGTTTGAGGGGCAATATGAAGTCCCGAACGGGATGGCGTACAATTCTTATGTCATTCTGGACGACAAAATCGCCGTCATGGACACCGTGGATATCCACTTCACACACGAATGGCTGGACAACCTCGCGGCCGCCCTAAACGGAAGGACGCCCGACTACCTCATCGTCCAGCACATGGAGCCGGACCATGCCGGGAACATCGCGACATTCCTAAAGACCTACCCGAATGCCACGGTCGTCGCAAACGAAAAGACCTTTTGCATGATGGACCAGTTCTTTGATCTGGGCGATTCCGTCCAGCGCCTTTCCGTGGCAAACGGCGAGACTCTGTCACTTGGCAGGCACAACCTGACATTTGTGTTCGCGCCGATGGTGCATTGGCCGGAAGTGATGGTCACCTATGACAGCACCGACAAAGTGCTCTTCTCGGCGGACGGGTTTGGTAAATTTGGCGCAAACGACGTGGACGAGGAATGGGATTGCGAGGCGCGCCGCTACTACTTTGGCATCGTCGGCAAATATGGCCAGCAGGTGCAAAACCTGCTCAAGGCGGCGGCCGATCTGGACATCCAGATCATTTGCCCCCTGCACGGCCCCGTGCTTTCCGAAAACCTCTCCCACTACCTCGGCCTGTACCAGATTTGGTCCTCTTATGGGGTGGAGAGCGACGGCATTGTCATCGCCTATACGTCCGTGTACGGCCACACCAAGGCCGCGGTGGACCTGCTTGCCGCAAAAATGAAAGAAGAAGGCTGCCCGAAAGTCGTCATCCACGACCTTGCGCGCACCGATTTGGCCGAGGCCGTCGAGGACGCGTTCCGCTACGGGAAACTGGTGCTCGCCACCACCACCTACAACGCGGGCATCTTCCCGCACATGCACAACTTCATCCACCACCTGACCGAGCGCAATTACCAGAACCGCACCGTGGCATTCGTGCAAAACGGATCCTGGGCGCCGCTCGCCACCAAGACGATGAAGGAGATGCTCAAAGACAGCAAGAACCTGACGTTCGCCCAGACCGAAGTCACCATCAAGTCCGCCCTCAACGCGGACAGCAAGGAGGCACTTGGCAAATTGGCGGCGGAGCTGTGCCAGGACTACATCGCGCAGTCGGACGACCTCGCCAACAAAAACGACCTGACCGCCCTGTTCAAGATCGGATACGGCCTCTATGTGGTCACGTGCAACGACGGCAAGCGCGACAACGGCCTCATCGTCAACACCGTGACGCAGCTCACCAACACGCCGAACCGCGTGGCGGTCAACATCGTCAAGCAGAACTACTCGCACCACATCATCAAGCAGACAGGCAAGCTCAACGTGAACTGCCTATCCGTGGAGGCACCATTCTCCGTATTCCAGCGTTTCGGCTTCCAGAGCGGGCGCTCCGTGGACAAATTTGACGGTTTCGAGCCTTTGCGCTCCGACAACGGGCTGGCGTTCCTGCCGCGGTACATCAATGCGCTCCTCTCCCTGGAAGTGGAGTCCTACATCGACCTCGACACGCACGGCATGTTCATCTGCCGCGTGACGGAAGCGCGCGTGATGTCCGACAAAGACACCATGACCTACACCTACTACCAGAAGAACGTCAAGCCAAAGCCACAGACCGAGGGCAAAAAAGGCTTCGTGTGCA
>CAYVVW010000027.1:0-17329 GCA_964455335.1 uncultured Marvinbryantia sp. | reverse complement strand
CATGCTTACGCCAGGTATGGCGTTTGATTTTGGATTGGAGAATCAAACAGAATTATTCCTTGCTCACTACGAAGAGTATTTTCGTGATTTTGCGGCTTTCAAGCCTCTGTTTAATAAACTTATGGGCGTAAAGGATGTGGTTTCCACAGGATTTTCACCTGCTTTTGTTTCCTTACTCGGGGATGAAGCCGAAAGCGAAAAATTTGTAAATGGGCTTAGAACTTCTGCACGAGAATGTCTCACAGAAAAAATTCCAAGAACGAAAATGAGGGCACTTCCTCAGATGTATTTCACTTGCTTTGGACCAAGAAGCGATCTTTATGGGTGCATGGAGATCATCAACGAAAACAGGCGGGATCAGGATGATATCGGTATTGTCAAAGACGTTCTCGGTGAGTTCTGCGATGAACAGGATGGAGTGTTTAGCCTGTCCAGTGAAAAAATAGAGCGTGCGTTGGATGAGGCATGGTCTAAAGTGAATTCCAGAAGTAAGTTTAAGTTGGAGTATGGTGCAAGAGATCAGGTGTTGAGACAGTACAGCGCAAGGCTTGAAATCATGCGGAAATGGGTTGAGCACATCGAGAATAGGAACAACCGTAAACAGGATATTTCCAGACTGAAAACTTTGCGATCCGAGTTGATAAAACTGATTCAAGATATTCAGAAAAATCCGGCCTGGAAAAGCCGCAAGAATGCAAATATCCTGCTATGGGCATTGTCATACATGCAGTGGTATCTGAATGGCCAGGTTGTGAATCTTGAAATTTATTCCGAGTTTGTATATTCTGGAATCATTACGGTGGGCGATGATGGCGTTCCGGTGATTGAGCCTGACCTTGCCCAGGTGAAGTACTATGAGCCTTGGCGTAACGTTTTGCGCCATATTGTGAGCGTGAGTGCGAGGAAGCCGGTTGCAGAGATAAAGTCTGAGATCCTGGGGGATACCCTTGATGACAAGGAAAGCGAGGAGGGCCTAAAGGATAATCTTCATCAGCTTGAGATGCTTGGAAGACTCCTTAGAGAGGACAGTGAGGATTATATCATAAGTGATGGGCAGCTGCAGGATGCCACCGCATCGGCTAAGTATAGAGCCACAAGATTCCAGGAAAAGCTTGAGATGGCATATGCTTACAACCAAATTAATGAGACGGAGAAAGAAAATCTCATCGGTATTGTTCATCAGTATCAGGAAGGCTTCTATGATGCGAAGGACTTTGCCTGCTGGAGGCGTTTTCTTGAAGCATTGGAGGCCCAAATGGCTGAGATTGCGATGGATCAAAAGAAACAACTCAGGGGAAGACTCGACGCTTGCCAGAGGGAAAATCCAGACTCTTCTCTTCTCAAGGAGGCAGACCGTCTGCTCGAGGAAGAAATGAATTTTGCGGTTACGGAAGAGTACATAAACAGATTTGAGAGCGGAGAGACGGAACTGGATAAGGATGTCATTCCTCATGATTCTGACTACTTCAGCGATTTTATTGAACCGTCACATTTCGATCCGTTGATGAATCAGTGTAACAGATTTGATGGTAAGTCACTGAGCACTTTCGGACAAATTTATGTTGAGCATAATATGCCAAGAGAATGGACATCCCGTCAGAGAGAAGACAGCAGGAAACTCGTGATTAACTGGCCAAGGGGGAAGTTTAAAAACCACTCATCTCAGATCCAAACATTATTTGCAGGTCTTGGTTTTGAGGTAAAGGGAGCCGAGCGTATCGAAGTTAAGAAAGAAGAAGTGTTTAAGATTGACGTGCGCAGAGTGCCCAAGAGCATGGCTGACTATCGACATCCGATTGCTTCGTTCGGTACACAGCTAAAGTCCCCCATAAATGCGATACTGCTTTATGGAAATTACACAGCAAAACAGCTGGTCGATACGATCTCGAATCTTGATTTGGGCGGGATATCGATTGTATTGCTTGACCGCCCCGTGCACGTGGCATACAGGCGGTCGGTTGGAGAGATATTCCACACGCAGACTTCGGGACAGAACCCATTCCTGCTGATTGATCAGGTGCTGTTTTTGTATCTGGCACTTCACCAGACTACGGAACGTATGCCGGCCATGCTGCAGTGCACGCTGCCGTTTTCAACATACCAGCCGTTTGTAAGAGATGGGGGTTCCACTTCGGATGAGATGTTCTGCGGAAGGACACAGGAGCTTGCGACCATAATCGATCCGAATGGCGCGTGCGTGGTATATGGTGGCCGGCAGCTTGGCAAAACCGCGCTTTTGGAGCGAGCGGAAAGCAGATGCTCGAAACCGGATGATAAGCAGTTCGCAGTTTACACAACGATCCCTCGAATCAAGAATGAGAAAGAAGTAGTAAAGACGATTGTTGACGACATCAACAAGAAGTGTGATAAGAAAATTGAGCTTCCAATATGCAGTACGATTAAGGAAATGTGTACGGCTATCGGCGAATTGTTCCGCGATGGAAAGATCACGTCCATGCTTCTTCTGATAGATGAAGTGGATGATTTCCTTGCTTCCATTGCGGATATGGCGTATGTACCGATTCAGCCACTTGTTGATCTGAAACGCGAGACAAAGAATAATTTCAAATTTGTGATAGCGGGTTTGCACAATGTCTGCCGCGCCAAGAATGCGACAAGAGACAATGGCATTTTTGGCCAACTTGGAACACCCCTTTGTATTAAGCCGTTGTCGCCCACAGACGCTTTGCAACTGATATCAAAGCCGCTCCGTTATTTGGGATTCCAGATTGACCGGTATTCACATCTTGAGACGATACTTACGAATACAAACTATTACCCGGGAATTCTTCAGTTTTTCGGGTATATGTTGGTGGAGACACTGACGAGTCAGTATTCCAAATACTATCACGCAGCGGATGGGAATCCACCGTTCACATTGCAAGATGAGCAGCTCGGGGCAGTCATGAACTCTTCGGATTTGAATAAGAGTATCAAGGATAAGTTCCGCTTGTCACTTGAGTTGGATCAGAGGTACTTCATGATAGCAAGGTGCATCACGATGCTCTATTACTATTACGAGGACGACAGAAAGGCAGGTAGCTGGCAGGGGTTTTCTGTTGGAGAAATCAAGCAGATGGCGGAGGAATACAGCATTCATTGCCTGGAAAAGGAATCCCCGAAGGATTATGTCAATCTTCTTGATGAAATGGTAGAAATGGGCATTCTTGGCAAACCTGGCGAAAATCGGGAACTTTACAGACTTCGGAGAAATTCGTTTGCAGACATTATCGGTGAGAATTTAGACAGGCTTGAGGAAGATATCGTCAATAACAACGAGGAGGTGTGCAGATGAGCCATATATCCTGGGAGGAATTTTGGTGGAAAAATATTACCGGAGCCAATATGGTCGTTTCAAAGGTTGCCGACGCACTCCTTGATAACAAAATGGTTATCCTCAAGGTTCCGTCTGATTTGCCGTGGAGATACTCCATGCGCAGTTCCATACATACTGCTTTTCAAGAGAGAACGGATACAAGAGATGTTGTGATAGAACCAATCGATGTTGTTGACGATAACCCCCAAAATTTGGAGCCGGGAAAGCTACTGCTGGAAAGGTGTGCATCGTCTAAAACATGCCAGGAATATCGGGAAAGGGCGAGTTATAGCATACAGGATTATGTGGCCAAGAAAGGCGTGATAAAGAACCGGATTATATGGGTCAAGGGGTTGGAGGGGAATGCTGCCAACGAATGGATAAAGTTTTGCAAGGGGTTTAAGCCGAAAACTGCGGCGGAGGGTCTGTTTGTTCTTGAAGTGCATGGTACCATACAACAGCGGGAAAGCAGATTCATGAAATATATTGATTTCGGCGAGTCGGTTAGCAACTATGATGTCCAGCTTTTTAACAGCTTCGTTTTGGATGATGAGGAATCTGCTTTCTATAAAAAATCAGATGTGTGGAAGAAGTATATCGCTGCGACAGCGGCGATGGTCTGCGATGTGGATGCGGAAATTTCGGAACTGTTGCTGCGGGATGTAGATTTCAGAGAGGAATCTGCTATTGACGGGATTCAACGGATAGCTGAGATGCCTGAGTTTTCAAGAAGGGGAAGAGAAGCGGGGTCGGAACATGTTTTGTGGCTGTATAGAAACAATAAAATGTCAGAATTGAACCGTAGAATATGGGCTTCTCAAGTGCAGGTGCTTTTCCCGATTATAGAAATGGAACGGATTGGGATCATCGAACGTTATCGGGGGCCCATACAAGAGGCGTTGACGGACAGCGACATCGTGCAGTATGGAGAGAAAATAACAGATCCGATGGAAGTTGAACTGGGAACGCTGTGCTATATGATGAGTCATAGACAGAGTGAATACGCACACATATATATGCTATACATCCGAGATGAGGCCGACAGGGAAAGAATCAAACTTCTGCACAAATGTAGAAATTTGTTAGCTCATGTATCCTGTTGTGACCCAGAGCAAGTGAGAAAACTGTTGGATAAGGAATAAGTGCCAGTAACGATCGGCGATACCAAACAGAACTATCACGTTGCCACAAGTTTTTGCATGGCTTCCGGAAAGCACGCCTCCCTAACGGCCTGCAGTGGCATTTCCCGGCCAGTCCAGAGGCGAAAGGCCTCGGCACCCTGGAAGAGGAGCATGGGCAGGCCGTTCATCGTCCGGCATCCGCGGGTCTTGGCGTCTGATAGCAGGCGTGTCTGACTGGGGTTGTAGATGATGTCGGACACCACCAGTCCTCCGTGCAGCATGGAAGGGTCTGGGATGGGGGTCTCCCCGGTGTTTGGCGCCATGCCGATGGGGGTGGCGTTGGTCAGCAGGCAGCTTTCCGCCAGCTGCCGGCGCAAGGTGGCAGTATCTGCCAAATCATAAGAACGGACGCGGCAGCGCGTGCGCGCCATGAGCTTGCTTGCCAGTTCCCCTGCCCGGTCACGGGAACGACCGGCGCGCGTAAAGAGGGCGATTTCGGCCACCCCGTCCAGGGCGGCTTGCACGGCGATGGCGGTTGCCGCGCCGCCGCATCCCAACAGGGTCATTTTTCTGCCAATTACGCAAACACCTGCGTCCCGCAGGGATGCCATGTACCCAACGCCATCCGTATTGTGGCCGATCAGCTGCCCATCTTCGTTTACGACGGTGTTGACGGCGTCCATCAGCCGGGCGGCGGGAGAGAGGCGGTCGGCAAGTGCGCACATGCGCACTTTTACGGGCATGGTGCAATTAAATCCGCGGGCCTGCAGGCACCGCATGGCCTGCACGGCGTCCGCGAGGGCACTTTCGTCCACGTCAAAGCACAGGTAGGCAAAATCGAGGCCCAAGACGCGAAATGCCTCGTTGTGCATGAGCGGGGAAATGCTGTGCGCGACGGGGCTGCCCAAAAGCCCGATCAGCCTGGTGTGGCCAGTGATCATACCAGAACGCTCCTTCCTTTTGAAAATCGCTTTGCCGCTTGCTATATCATAAAACAAACATCCCGGAAATGCAAACAAAAATCGCTCGCGAAAAATGGCTCGAAAAATGGCGTCACGAAAATAGGAAAAAAAGAACTTGCACTTTTGGGATGGATTGGATAGAATAAGAAGCAGGTTGACGTTTCTTTAACAATGGTTCCGGGATACCGATGTATGGCGTGGCGCAGTGCTTTGCGCCACAGGCGACGGGCCGTGGAAACGGAAACACGCACGTTACCGTGCGGGGCACACTATCATTTTTTAGGAGGTATTGCAATTATGGCTGTAAAAGTGGCAATCAATGGGTTTGGGCGCATCGGCCGCCTGGCGTTTCGCCAGATGTTTGGCGCGGAAGGGTACGAAGTCGTGGCGATCAACGATCTGACAAGCCCGAAGATGCTGGCGCATCTGTTGAAGTATGACTCTTCCCAGGGCAAGTATGAGCTGGCGGACAAGGTGACGTTTGGGGATGACTCCATCACTGTGGACGGAAAAGAGATCAAGATCTACGCGATGGCGGACGCTTCCCAGCTTCCGTGGGGCGAGATCGGCGTGGACGTTGTCCTGGAGTGTACCGGTTTTTATACCTCCAAGGCGAAGTCGGAGGCGCACATCAAGGCCGGCGCGCGCAAGGTTGTGATTTCCGCTCCTGCGGGGAATGACCTTCCGACCATCGTTTACAATGTCAACCACACCACCTTAAAACCGGAAGACACGGTGATCTCCGCCGCGTCCTGCACGACCAACTGCCTGGCACCGATGGCAAAGGCCTTAAATGACTACCTGCCGATCGAGTCCGGCATCATGTGCACGATTCACTCCTACACGGCCGACCAGATGATATTGGACGGCCCGCAGAGGAAAGGTGACCTTAGGAGAAGCCGCGCGGGCGCGGTCAATATCGTTCCGAACAGCACGGGCGCGGCAAAGGCAATCGGCCTGGTCATCCCGGAACTGAACGGCAAGCTGATCGGCGCGGCGCAGCGCGTTCCGACCCCGACCGGATCCACCACCATTTTGAATGCGGTCGTGCGCGGCAAAGCGACGGTTGAGGGCATCAACGAGGCGATGAAGGCGCAGGCGAACGAGTCCTTTGGCTACAACACCGACGAGATCGTCTCCAGCGACGTGGTCGGCATGCGCTTTGGCTCTCTGTTTGACGCGACCCAGACCATGGTGGTCAACCTTGCGGATGGCACATCCCAGGTGCAGGTGGTCTCCTGGTATGACAATGAAAATTCCTACGTCAGCCAGATGGTCCGCACCATCAAATATTTCAGCGAGCTTGGCTAAATTTGCCATAAGGCCTATCAAAGGGGTCCGGTCGTTGGGCCGGATCCCATTTTTCTTTTCGGTCCAACGTTCCCGCACCGCGGATGCGTTGCGTCGCCGTTCGGGAAAGCCTGCGGATTACCGTGTTGTGCTGCCGTGCGTGAAAACTCGCGGATTACCGTGTTGCGCTGCCGTGCGTGAAAACTCGCAGATTACCGTGTTGCGCTGCCGTACGGGAAAGCTCGCGGATTTTCGCATTGCGCAAGAGGCTTGCGCGATCCCGTCCACAGGAACAATTAGGGGTTTGCCTTGCTTGCCCATGCGGGTGATCGGCGCAAATGTTTGGTGCAGATGTCCATGTGGGTGTTGCCGCGTTGCGCAGTGGCTTTTGCAGCGCGCAAGGAGGGGTGTTGGCGTGAAAAAACGAGGAGGTTTCGTATCATGGGATTGAATAAAAAGACAGTTGACGATATCAACGTAAAAGGAAAACGCGTGCTTGTGCGCTGCGATTTTAACGTGCCTTTAAAAGAGGGGAAGATCACGGACGAGAACCGTCTGGTGGCGGCCCTGCCAACCATCAAAAAGCTGATCGGCGACGGCGGGAAGGTGATCCTCTGCTCGCATCTTGGAAAGCCGAAGGGGGAGCCAAAGCCGGAACTCACCTTGGCGCCTGTGGCCGCGCGCCTGTCGGAATTGCTCGGGCAAAAAGTGACCTTTGCGGCAGATCCCGAGGTGGTCGGCCCACATGCGAAAGCGGCGGTGGAGGCCATGCAGGACGGGGAAGTGGTGTTGCTTGAAAATACGCGCTACCGCGCGGAAGAGACGAAAAATGGCGAGGCGTTCAGCAAGGAGCTGGCATCCCTGGCGGACGTGTTTGTCGATGACGCATTTGGCACCGCGCACCGCGCGCATTGCTCAAACGTGGGCGTCACGCAATTCGTGGAGACATCTGTCGTGGGCTACCTGATGCAAAAAGAAATCGAGTTTTTGGGCAAGGCCGTGGAAACGCCGGAGCGCCCCCTGGTGGGCATCCTTGGCGGCGCGAAAGTGTCTGACAAGCTGAACGTGATCTCCCGTTTCCTGGACATCTGCGACACCCTGATCATCGGCGGCGGCATGGCATATACCTTCCTGAAAGCGAAGGGGTTTGAGGTTGGCACGTCCTTGGTGGACGAGAGCAAGGTGGACTATTGCCGTGAAATGATCCAAAAAGCCGAGCGCCTTGGCAAGGAATTTCTCCTGCCTGAGGACACGGTGATTGCGGACGCGTTCCCAACGCCGATCGACCAGCCGATCGAGGTGGCGGAAGTGCCTTCTTGCGAAATCCCGGCGGACAAGATGGGCCTTGACATCGGGACGCGCACGCGCGAGCGTTTCGCAAAGGCAGTCAAGGAAGGAAAGACGGTCGTGTGGAATGGGCCGATGGGCGTGTTCGAGAACCCGATTTTGGCGCAGGGCACGATTGCGGTCGCAAAGGCATTGTCGGAAACCGAGGCAATCACCATTGTCGGCGGCGGGGATTCCGCGGCGGCGGTGAACCAGCTCGGCTTTGCGGACAAGATGACGCACATTTCCACGGGCGGCGGCGCATCCCTGGAGTTTTTGGAAGGCAAGGAACTGCCGGGCGTCGCGGCTGCCGATGACAAGTAAAGGAAGCAGAACTGGGAAATATCGAGGAGAACATCACATGGCAAGAAAGAAGATTATCGCGGGCAACTGGAAGATGAACATGACGCCGCGCGAGGCGGTGCAGCTGGTGGAAACCCTGAAGCCCTTGGTCAAAAATGACGCGGTGGACGTTGTCTTTTGCATTCCCGCCATCGACATCCTCCCTGTGGCGGAGGCCGTAAAAGGCACCGGCATCCAGGTGGGCGCGCAGAATATGTATTTTGAGGAAAAGGGCGCGTTCACGGGCGAGATAGCCCCAAATATGCTCGTGGAGGCGGGCGTGAAGTATGTCGTGCTCGGCCATTCCGAGCGCCGCGAGTATTTTGCGGAGACATCGGAGACCGTCAACAAAAAAATGAAAAGGCATTTGAGCATGGCATTACGCCGATCATGTGCTGCGGCGAGTCCCTGGTGCAGAGGGAGCAGGGCATCACGATGGACTGGATCCGCCAGCAGGTGAAAGTCGGATTCCAGGACGTGACGGCCGAGCAGGCAAAGACGGCGGTCATCGCCTACGAGCCGATCTGGGCGATCGGCACGGGCAAGACGGCGACCACCGAGCAGGCTCAGGAAGTGTGCAAGGGCATTCGGGAGTGCATCGCGGAACTCTACGGCGATGAGACCGCGCAGGCCATCCGCATCCAGTACGGCGGATCGGTGAACGCAAAAACCGCCGCGGACTTGTTTGCGCAGCCGGACATCGACGGCGGCCTGGTGGGCGGGGCATCCCTCAAAGAAGAATTTGGGCAGATCGTGAACTACTAACGGCAAACACCCGGGTAAGGCCTCACGGGGGGCTTATTCGGGTGTTCCTTTCAAAGCGTTTTGGGCACGCCAGCCTTGGTATCATGAAAAAAAGTGATGAAACACTCCAGTATTTTCCAAGGTTCTGGAGAGACTGTGCATTGATTTCTCTTGCGAATGATGTATAATGGACTCCACAGTGCCAAATCCCTGAGATGAGGGTTTGGCACAATTCACGCAAGGAGAAATGGGACATGGTGAAAATGAGTAAATATGCAAAGTGTGCGAAACGGATTGCCGCATTGTCGGCGGCATCCCTTTTGGCGGCGGCGCCGTCGGCGGGGGCAGCGGATCAAAAGGTCTTGCGCGTGGCCATGGAGTGCGGGTATGCGCCCTACAACTGGACGCAGCCGGACGACGCGCATGACGCTGTGCCGATCAAGGACAGCCCGGATTTTGCGGGCGGTTATGACGTGATGATGGCAAAGCACATCTGTGACGCGCTGGGGTACGAGCTTGAGATTGTCAAGTTGGACTGGGATTCCCTGGTGCCGGCGGTGCAGTCCGGAAATGTGGATTGCGCCATCGCGGGGCAGTCCATCACCTCCCAGCGCATGGAGATGGTCGCGTTTAGCGAGCCGTATTATTATGCGTCCATTGTCACTTTGGTGCGGGCGGACGGCCCTTACGCAGACGCGGACGGCGTGTCTGACCTGGCGGGCGCCACTTGCACGTCTCAGCTCAACACCGTGTGGTATGACACATGCCTGCCGCAGATTTCCGACGCAAACATCCTTCCGGCGCAGGAGTCCGCGCCCGCGATGCTGGTCGCGCTCAACAACATGGCGTGTGACTTGGTTGTCACGGACATGCCGACAGGCATGGCGGCGCTTGTCGCCTACCCGGATTTCCGGCTTTTGGACTTTTCCGGATCGGACGATGATTTTGTGGTTTCCGATGAGGAAATCAATATCGGCATTTCCATGCAAAAGGGCAACGAGGCGCTCAAAAGCGCAATCGACGGGGTGCTAGAGGAGATGACGGCGGACGACTTTGCAGAAATGATGGAAACCGCCATTTCCAACCAGCCGCTCTCGGACGCGCAGTGAGCGGGGCTTTGAAAAAGGGCGGGCGTTTTATCGTTTGCCGCCGTTAGGAGGAACGTATGCCACAATCCTTTTTTGGCAGGATCGGATATCTGTTGGAACGCTATGGCCCCTCGTTTTTGCGCGGGGCCTGGTACAGTTTGGCGATTGCCCTCGTCGGCACTTTGATTGGGTGCGTCATCGGGCTTTTTGTCGGCATCGTAAAGACCATCCCAACGGGAAAAAAAGACCCGTTCGCAAAGCGGGCGCTTTTGTGGGCAGCCAAGGCCATTTTGGGCATTTATGTGGAGGTGTTCCGCGGCACGCCCATGATGGCGCAGGCGATGCTGATCTACTATGGGGCATCCGCCCTGTTTCACTACAACATGTCCATGTGGTTTGCGGCATTTTTCATTGTGTCCATCAACACGGGGGCGTACATGGCGGAGACGGTCAGGGGCGGCATCCTCTCGATCGACCCGGGGCAGACGGAAGCCGCAAAGGCCATCGGCATGACCCATTTCCAGACGATGGCAAACGTGATCCTGCCGCAGGCGATGCGCAACCTTTTGCCGCAGATTGGCAACAATTTGATTATCAACATTAAGGACACGTGCGTCCTGTCTATCATTGGGGTTGTGGAACTGTTCTATGCGACAAAAAGCGTGGCGGGCGCGCTCTATACCTACTTTGAGGCATTTGCCATCGCCATGGTGATTTACTTCGTGATGACCTTTGCCTGTTCGAGACTCTTGCGTCTGATCGAGAGCAAAATGGACGGGCCGGAGCACTACGACCTGGCCACGACGGACACCCTGGCCTTTACCAGCGGCATGTACCCGTTCACGGAAATCAAACAGAAATGATGCATGACTTTTCGCACGCAAGACACATGGATTTCTTCGCACTCTGTGCTCTCGAAATCCGAAAACCACCTCAAATCCGTGCATTTTTGAGAACATGGCTGCTTTTTCGGTGTTTTACGCGTGTTCTTTCGTGCAAGCACGAAACATATGACCTTTTGACGCTTGTGTCATGCAAATCGGAGATGAAAAAAGAGAGGGACAGGCCATGCGCGAAGCCATCATACAGGTGCGTCACTTAAGCAAGGAATTTGGCAACAATGCCGTCCTAAAGGACATCGATTTTGATGTCCACCCGCAGGACGTCATTTCCATCATCGGGCCTTCCGGATCAGGGAAATCGACCCTGCTTCGCTGCATCAATTTGCTGGAGGACCCGACAGGGGGCGCGATTTTTTACCATGGGGAAAATATCCTGGAGCAAAAAATGAATATCCCGTCTTACCGCGCAAAGGTCGGCATGGTGTTCCAGAGTTTTCACTTGTTCAACAACCACACTGTGTTGGGAAATTGCATGGTCGGGCAGGTCAAAGTCCTCAAAAAGAGCAAGGAGGAGGCGCGCAAAAAAGCCCTTTTTTACCTGGAAAAAGTCGGCATGGCGGAGTATATCCACGCAAAGCCGCGCCAGATTTCGGGCGGGCAAAAGCAGCGGGTGGCGATCGCCCGCGCCCTGGCGATGGAGCCGGAGGTTCTGCTGTTTGACGAGCCGACGTCCGCCCTAGATCCGCAAATGGTCGGCGAGGTCCTGCAAGTCATGCGCCAACTGGCACAGGAAGGGACGACGATGATCCTGGTCACGCACGAAATGGCATTTGCAAAAGACGTGTCCAAGCAGGTTTTGTTCATGCGCGACGGGCTGATCCAGGAGACGGGCACTCCGGAGGAAATCTTTGGGCATCCCCAAAAAGAAATGACCAAGGAGTTCCTAAACCGCTTTCGGCAGGGGTAGCGGAAAACGCCGTGAGGAAACGCGCGGTCAGGATAGAGGAGGCGCAACCTCGGTCTGAAGAAGGGAACAGATAAGAAAAGGCGAATATCGTGGGGAAGTGCGAGGTGCAGATAGAAGAGCCACACCTGCGGTACGGAAAAAGGTAAAAAGAGACAGCGGATGCCATGAGAAAGGTGCAGTGGAGACTGTAGAGCAGCAATCGGAACGTGTAAGAAGGAATTGTGGACGTTGTAGGGAAAACGCGGAGAGAGGGAATCGAACATGGCGCGCACGAATATGGGCACCCGGAACGGTGAAGGGATGCGGGCGCAAAATCAGGCGAGAAGGATCGGTCTGTTTGGCCGTAAAAAGCGGGCGGTCCAATATTACGATTATAACTTGGTGGCAAGCATTCTGTTGCTGACTTGCTTTGGCCTTGTCATGCTCTATAGCACCAGCGCGTATTCCGCGCAGGTCGATTACGGCGACGACATGTATTATTTCAAAAAACAGGCGGCGATCAGCGCGATTTGTTTTCTTGGGATGCTCGTTGGCTCTTTGGTGGATTACCACATTTATGCAAAATTTGCCGTGCCCCTTTACATAGGGTCAAATTTCCTTGTGGTCATCACGCGATTCGTCGGCGTCAACGTGAATGGCGCGACGCGCTGGCTGAAAATCGGCCCGATCCAATTCCAGCCGGCGGAGATGGCAAAACTTGCCATCGTGGTTTTTTTGGCGGTGACGATTACAAAAATGGGAAAAAATGTCCAAACCATGAAGGCGTTTTACACCCTGCTCGCTTTGGGCGGGGCGCCTGCCTTGTTTACGCTTGTCTTTACCGAAAACCTCAGCACGGCCATCATCATCGGGGGCATCACTTTTGGGCTGCTGATTTTGGTTTTCCGCAAAAGAAGGCCGCTTGAGTTTGTGGGCAGTCTTGTGGCCCTGTTTTGTATTCTCGTCATTGCGTATGTCAAGATGGGGGGCAGGGGCGGCTACCGCATCCAGCGCGTCGTCACGTGGCTCGACCCAAAGGCAAATGCCAGCACGGGTGGATACCAGATCATGCAGGGGCTGTACGCCATCGGCTCGGGAGGGCTTTTCGGGAAAGGGCTTGGCAACAGCCTGCAAAAGCTCGACTATGTGCCCGAGGCGCAAAATGACATGATCCTGACGATCATCGGGGAGGAGCTTGGCATGTTCGGCATCCTGATGCTGACCCTGCTATTTGTTTTTTTGATCTACCACCTGTTTTTGATTGCGGAAAATGCGCCCGACCTGCTGGGATCTTTGATTGCCGCGGGCGTATTTTTGCACATTTCCCTGCAAGTGATTTTGAATATCGCCGTTGTCACCAACTCCATTCCCACGACGGGCATCACGCTGCCCTTTGTCAGCTATGGGGGAACGGCGGTGCTTTTCCTGATGGCGGAGATGGGGTTGGTGCTAAGCGTCTCCAGACGCATCCACTGGGAAGAATAGGGGAAAGAAAAAGAGAAAGAGGGCATTTTACAGCCCTCTTTTTTGCCTGATTTTTTTCTCCACGATGCGAAAGAGCGTGGCATCGATCAGCACGCCGACCAAAATGATGACGATCATGATCAGCATGACCTGGTTGATGTCGCCTAAGTTGCGCCCCGTGATCAGGGTCTGGCCAAGGCCGATGCACGTCGTCATGACCTCGCCGGACATCAGGGATCTCCACGCAAAAGACCAGCCTTGCTTTAAGCCGGAAATCAGCTCTGGCAGGGCGGCGGGGAGAATGACCTTATAGTAGATTTGCCGCTTGTTGGCGCCCATGGTCAGGGCGACTTTTTTGTAGATTGGCGGCACGTTTTGGATGGCGTTGTCCGTCGCGACGGCAATGCTAAAGGCCGATCCCATCACGATGACAAAGAGAATGGCATTTTCCGTCAGGCCAAACCACAGAATGGAAAATGGCACCCAGCAGACACTCGGGAGCGTCTGCACGCCCATCACGAAGGGGCGCATGTTGCGGTGCAAATAGGGAAAATGGTTCATCAAAAACCCGAGCGCCATGCCGATCAGAATGGACACCAGATACCCCACGAATCCGCGCAGCAGGCTGTGCCAGACGGCGGCCAGAAGAGATCCGTTTTTGAGGATTTTCAGGAAACTCTCCCACACGCCCAGCGGGGAGGGCATGGCGTAGGATTTCCAGACGCCAAACACGTTGACCCCCAGTATGCAGGCGACCTGCCACACCAAAACAACGCCCAGGAGAAAGAGAAATTCTTGCACAAATCTTGATTTGAACACAGTCCGCATTATGGTGTATCCCCCTGTACTTTTTCTAAAATGGCGCGCCGGTAGTCCATGAACGCGTCGTCATACACATGGCGCGGGCGATCCAAGGTCACCTCCATGATGTCCGCGATGCCGCGGCCGGGGGCCATGATGACGATGCGGTCGGCCAGGTAGACCGCCTCCTCCACGCTGTGCGTGATGAAAAAGATGGTCTGCTTGGTCTGCATCCAGATGTCCTGCAGTTCCCCGCGCAGGTGGTTGGACGTCTGCTTGTCCAGAGAGGAAAACGGCTCGTCCATCAGGAGGACTTCCGCATTCATCGTGAGCGCGCGCGCAAGCGCGACCCGCTGGCGCATCCCGCCGGAGAGCTGGTGGACGAGGTAGTCGGCATACTCCTCCAACTGTGTCATCCGCAGATATTTTTGCGCGGTTTTCGTGCGCTCGTCCTTTGGAATACCGGCGATTTCCATCCCAAATGTCACGTTTTGCATGACATTTCTCCAAGGAAAAAGGGCATGCTCCTGGAACATGACCACGCGGT
Source organism: uncultured Marvinbryantia sp. (assembly GCA_964455335.1). Lineage (GTDB taxonomy): Bacteria > Bacillota > Clostridia > Lachnospirales > Lachnospiraceae > Marvinbryantia. The sequence continues at coordinate 2,540 of CAYVVW010000027.1, read as the reverse complement.
CTGCCCCAGGAGTCGTAACAGGTTTGCCATTCAATAAAATCTCGCCCGCCGTCGGATGTTCCAACCCCGCGATGAGGTTGAGCAGGGTGCTTTTTCCGCACCCGCTCCTGCCCACCACGCAGACGAATTCGCCTTTTTCGATATCCAAAGAGATTCCTTCCAAAGTCGGTTCGTCGGCATTGGAAAACGTCTTGCCGACATTTTTCAAAGATAGCAGCATCTGTTCGCCTAGTCCTCCAATACGGTAAAGATGTCTGTGTAGTCCTCGTCGATGAATTCATGCTCTAAGGAGATGTCCGCAAAGTCGCGGATGGCCTGCTCGTTCACCTCGGTCGAGAACTGAATCTTTGAAAACGCGCTTGTCAGGATGGACGGCGCAAGCGATTTGCCCGTCGCGGAGTTGATCTCCTCGTTGACGATGGTCGCCGCGTTTTCCGTGTCCTCTTTCAAAATGTCCGTGGTGGCCTCATGCAATTCCAGGAACTGCTTTACCACGTCCGGGTGTTCTTCCAAAAAGTCATTTCTCACAACGACAACCGCCACCGGGTAATCGCCGTCCGCGTAGACTTCGTCATAATCCAGCACGATCTCCGCGCCGCCGTCCACGAGGGTCGATCCCCAGGGTTCCGGCACGAGCGCCGCGTCAATGTTGCCCTGGTCCATCATATTTTTCACGTCCGCGTTTTCCACAGCGGTTACGTTGACGTCGCCGCCCTTGTCAACGGGGGCCAGGCCGTTGTCAGAGAGGAGCTTCAGCAGGCAAAGGTGCTGCGTGTTGCCAATCTGCGGGATGGCGACCGTCTTGCCGGACAAGTCCGCCACGGAAGAAATCTCCACGCCCGGCGCTTTGACAAGCTCCGCGCCCGCGCTGGACGCGCCAGCGAGAATCGTCACATCCCCCTCGGAGCGCACATTTGCGGTGATGGCCGGCACGGGGCCGATGTACCCAATGTCGATGTGGCCGGAAAACAGCGCCTCGACCTCGGCCGGGCCTGCGTTGAAGGCCGTCCAGTTGATGGTCGTTCCCTCTGGCAGCGCTTCTTGCAGCGTGCCCTGCGCCTTCATGTAGAGCGCCTGCGCGTGGGTCACATTGTTAAAATAGCCGACATTCAGTTCCTTTAAGTCGCTTGCACCGACGGAAACCGACGCGAATGCCGCCGCGATCGCGGAAAGTACGATTCCTTTTTTGAAAATAGATTGCATGGTAAATCTCCTTTCTCGTTCTTCTTTTTTTGGGGTGGCTGGCGAAGTGCGCCACCTTTGCCATCATACAAGGATTCCAGCAAAAAAACAACCAAAAAACAGAGAACGTTTTCTGCTTTCAACACTTGCATTTTATGGGAATCGGCGTATAATCAGAGGTGAAGAAGGATTTGTTTTGAAAAGAAAGAGGGAATCAAAAGAGAACGTTCTCACATGGAGGGGCGCATGGGACTAAAGGAAATCGCACAAAAAAGCGGCGCGTCTGTCGCGACCGTGTCGCGCGTTTTGAATCAGCCGGACTATGCCTGCAGGGATGAAAAGATGCGGGAGCGCATCTGGGAGGCGGCAAAGGAGCTGCACTATCTGCCAAACCAGGCGGCGCAATCCCTAAAGGCGGGGCGGGGGAAGCCAGATAAGCCCCTGGTGGCGGATCTGTTTTTGACGCGCTTTCAGGACGTGGGAGACGACCTGTTTTTCCAGGACTTGTACCGCAGCTTGCAAGAGGAGCTGCTGGCGCGCCAATGCCACTTGGGGAAGGTCATCAATTTGAGCGAAATGATACGCCGCTCGCAAAGCCAGGCCCCGTCCGGGCGCAAAAAGGAGGCGAACGGGCTGATTCTGCTCGGAAAATGCCCGCAGGAATTGCTTCCCTATTTAAGGAAGCAATACGAAAACCTGGTGGGCATCGACCGCAACCCCACGCGTTTTGATTTTGACGAGGTCTTTTGCGACGGCCAGGCGGCGGCGCAGACAGCCATGGATTACCTGATTTCCCTGGGGCACAAGCGCATCGCCTACATCGGGGATTGCTCCTACGAGGCGCGCTACATCGGCTACCACCAGTCCTTGATGGCCAGCAAGCTGCCGCTCGACTACGGGTATGTCTGCCCGACGGGGCAGACGCGCGCGGAAGGGAAGGAGGCCATGCAAAAATTGCTCGAAACAGCCCCGCGGCCGACGGCCGTCTTTTGCGCAAATGACAGCACGGCTCTGGGCGTGCTCGATGCCATGCGCGGGCGCAAAAAAGGGGCGATGCCGTCCGTCATCTCCATCGACAACATCCGCGAGGCGCAGACGTGCAAGCCAATGCTGACCACCATCAATGTGCCGCGCAGGGAGATGGCGCACCACGCCGTGTCACTCCTTTTGGACCGCATCGAAGGGGGGCATCGGGAAAATGTCAAGCTGGAACTGCCGGGGCGGCTCATCGTCCGCGACAGCTGCGCGTATTGCGTGTCGTGACTTTCTGCCTTGGTATTGCGTCAAAAGATATTTTGACACTCAAGACACACGGATTTCTTCGCACTTCGTGCTCTCGAAATCCTAAAAACACCTCA
>CAYVVW010000026.1:12086-17736 GCA_964455335.1 uncultured Marvinbryantia sp. | reverse complement strand
GACATCAAGCTCGTGGCGGCGGCGGGCGCGTTTCTCGGGTGGAAGCTGCTGCTTGTCGCCGCGTTTCTGGCGATCCTGACAGGCGGCACATATGGGATTTACCTGCTTGCTACAAAGAAAAAGGGCAGAAAAGAGCATTTTGCGTTTGGGCCTTTTCTGTGTGCGGGACTGGGCGTGTCGCTGCTTTACGGGGAAGCGATCTTAAAGTGGTATCTCGGCTGGTTCTCCCTGTGAGGGCAGTCGAAAAAATTTTTTTGAAAGGATGGTCTCATGCCAAAATTTCAATATACCGCGCAAAATGAGGCGGGCAAACGCGTCCACGGCACAAAGGACGCGGCGGACGAGGCGGAACTTTACCAAAGGCTGCGCCAGGAGGGCTTGTACCCGCTCTCTTTTAAGGAAAAGACTGTCGTTAAGAAGCGAAAAAAAATCAAGACCAAGGTCTTGGCGGAGTTTTGCAGGGAGCTGGCCACGCTTTTGCAGGCGGGCGTCTCTCTCGTGCGCGCGCTCGGCATCATTTCCGAGGAGGAAAATATCAAAAAGGAATACCGTGAGATTTATGCGGACGTGCAGCGGCTGATCCGCCAAGGCGTCGCGCTTTCTGACGCCATGGAGCAGCAGGGCGAGGTGTTCCCTGAGCTGATGGTTTATATGTTTCGCTCGGCGGAGGCCAGCGGGCGCATGGAGCAGACGGCGTTCCGCATGGCCAACCATTACGAAAAAGAATACAAGCTGACGGCAAAAGTGAAAAATGCCATGACGTACCCGATGATTTTGTTGATTCTGATTGTGGCGGTGGTGCTGGTGATTTTCACGTTCGTGCTGCCGCAATTTGAGGATATGTTCGCGCAGATGGAAGAATTGCCCGTGACGACGGAGTTCCTCATGTGGTTCAGCGATTTTCTGGTGACGCACTGGCTGCAGATCGCCATCGGTGTCTTTGTGTTCGCCGTCGTGATCATGCTGGTGTTCCGCATCCACAAGGTGCGCTACGCAAAGGACAAGATGCTTGTGCGCATGCCGGTCATCGGCCCTTTGCTGAAGTCCATTTACACGGCGCGCTTTGCGCGGACATTGAGTTCCCTGTATTCCTCGGGTCTTCCGATTGTCACGGCACTGCAGACAGGCAGCAAGACGGTGGGCAACCTCTACATCGAGGAGCAGTTTGACCGGGCGATTGCGCGCGTGCGCGCGGGCGAGAACCTGTCGGCGGCGCTGGGCGACATCGACGGTTTCATCAAGAAATTTTCCGCCACCATCATGATCGGCGAGGAGACCGGAAGCCTGGACTCCATGCTCGACTCCAGCGCGGAAAACCTGGAATACGAATCGGAGATGGCCATCAGCAAAATGGTGTCCATGCTCGAGCCGCTGATGATCGTCATCATGGCGTTGATCGTGGGCGTGATCATGGTTTCCGTCATTGGGCCGATCTACGGGTCTTACGACGCAATCGGCGCGAACGCGTAAGGATTATGATGCCAGGGTAGTAAAGCATCTTTTTGCCGTAACATTATACAAAGGAGTCTGTACGACAAATGACCGTTTCCGTATATCTTTCCAACAACAATATCGATGCGGTGATCGGCACGACGGGCAAGAGCGTGCGCATCCGCAGGGTCTGCCATACGCAGATTCCGGAGGGGAGTCTGATCAACGGGATCATCACCAACGAGGCGGACTTAGCGGAGCAGCTCAAGTCTTTTTGGGAAGAAAACAAATTGCCCAAAAAAGGCGTGTCGCTCGTCATCAACAGCTCGCAGTTCGTGCTCAAGACGATCACGCTGCCAAAGGTCAAGGACAAGAAGATCCGCGAGATGCTGCCGATGGAGTTCCACGACGTGACCGACCAAAAGGATCCCATCCTGGATTACATGGTCGCGTCCGCGCGGGAGAAGAATACCATCTCCGTCAACGCCGTGATGGTGGAGCGCAGCTTTATCCAGGGCTACTTGTCTTTGTTTGACGCGATCGGCGTCAAGGTGTCCGCCATCAACGTGGCGCGCGCGAGCCGCACCCGCCTTTTGGGCACGCTGCGCCAGCTGCGCGACCAGACTTGCGTGGTGATGATTGTCGACGGGAGCAACATCAGCAGCATGTTTTGGGCGGACAAGGAAGTGATCTACGCCACGCAGCGGCGCGTGTTCAGCGAGCCGGGCACGCCGCAGTTTGGCGCGGAGCTTGCCAGGCAGGTGAGCAGCATCCAGCAGTTTGCCATCACCCAGCAGATTCAGCACAAGATTGAGAAGGCGTATGTCGCGGGCACGACGGCGCAGGAGTTTGAAATCTACCGCCAGAGCGTTGAGGAGATGGGCATGGACGTGGAGTTTGCCACGCTCGACCCAGAGAAGCACATCCGCATGAACAAGCAAATCGAGGAGGATTACAGCCATTACCTGGCCCAGATCGGCGATTTGATGCGCGGGAAGCACGACATCAACCTGGTCCCGATCGCCAAGAAAAAGGTAAAGGAAAAGGCGAGCGGGCCGGTCGTGTGGAAACAATATGTGATTCCTCCAGTCGCCCTGCTGCTTGTCGGAGGTGTGGCGGCCGGCGTCCTGTTCTATGACGATCGGAAAAAGACGAAAGAGCTGGAGGCCTTGCAAGCCTACTTAAATGACCCGAGCCATCTGGACGTTTTGGCAAAGTCGGAAATTTTGCAGGCGCAGATTGCGGAGCTGACGGCGACGGTGGAGCAGATAGAGCGCATCGGGGAGTGCATTTCCTCCTACCCGCACATGAACAGCCGGGTGGTGCAGCAGCTGCAGGAATGTGCCAGCGGGCAGGCGGTGGAGCTTGCGATTCGGTCGTATGACGCGTCCAACGGGGTGCTCAATGTGGACACCAAGGGCGAGCAGGTCGCGTTGATCAACCGGTTCATCGATACTCTGGAAGCGTCCGGCATTTTCGACGACGTGCAATATACCGGATATAGCTACAACGAATCGGAAAACCTCTATACGATCAATGTGCAATGTTACCTGGCGGAACAGGCCGGAAAGTGAGGTGGGCGCGCGGTGCAGATGAAGATTACCGAAAAAGACAAAAAGCTGCTTTCCATCCTTGCGAGCGTCCTGATCTTGGTGATGCTGGGGTGGTATGTCGTGATGCCGGCCTATGAGCGTACCAAGCAAAAAAAGCAAGAGATCGAAATGGCGGAGATGGAAGTCCAGGAAATGGACATGAAGATCGCCATGTACCCGGGGTACAGCGCGGAGATTGACGGGCTGAAGCAGCGGACGGCCGAGGCGACCAGCCGCTACTATGACCGCATGTCGAGCCAAGAGGTGGATCGCGAGCTGACGGGCATCGTGCTGGCAAACGATTTGGAGTGCGTCAATTTGAACATCCAGCCCCTGGTCTTCGCGGAGGAGTCGCCCTATGTGCGGTCGGACATGGCGGCGGCCGAGGCCCAGGAGCAGGCGGAGGGCGGATCCGCGTCGTCCGGCGAGGGCGAGGAAGTCCAGGATCAGGTCTACACGTGCAAAGTGAGCATGACCGTGGCGGGCGGGGATGAGGCCTTGCAGCGGCTGGTGGATTTGTTTGTCAACGACTCCCCCTCCATCCGCGTGACTTCCTTAAGCTACCAGGAGGGGAACACCCGTATGCGCGTGCAGGAGGACGGGAGCATGGTGGAAGAGGAGCCAAAACGCCAGCTGGTCCTCAACCTCAATATTTACATGTGCGACAAGAGCCTGTATGGGCAGGCGCAGCCGGGCGAGGGCGGCGACTCTCTGGACGCGCTCTCGGAGCGCCTGCAGTCCCTCATCACGGGGGGAGGCGGAAGCGGTGCGCAAGAGTCTGAGACGGAAAATGCAACGGAAGCGGCCGACACGGAAACGGAAGATGCCACAGAGGCAGCTAGTGCGGAATCGGAAGATGCAACGGAAGCGGCTGGCACGGAAGGGGGAACACAGACATGAACCAAACCAGGAATATTCCGATCGGTGAGGTTTTGAAAGAATATGGTTACATTACGGAAGAGCAGCTCCAGCAGGCCCTGGCCTACCAAAAGGAGAATCGCGGGAAGCGCCTGGGCGCGGTGCTGATCGAGCAGGGGTATATTTCGGAACACCAGATGTTAGACGCCCTGGCGCGGCGACTGAATCTGGAAGTGGTGGATCTGTCCAACTTGCAAATCAGCGTGGACGCAGTGTCAAAGATCCCGCAGCAGCTTGCGGAAAAATATGGCATCCTGGCGCTTTCGGTGGACGAGGGCATCTTGACGGTCGCCACCAATGACCCGCTGAATTTTTATGGCATTGAGGACATCCGCCAGCTGACGGGCATGGAGATGGAGATCCGCCTGGCGGAGAAGGCGCCGCTGGAGCGCGCCATTTCCTATTATTATACGGAAGTCTCGGCGCACAAGGCCGCCAGCACGGCAAACGAGGCGTTCCAGGACAGCGAGATGGAACAGCTCGAACTCGAAGAGGGCGACGGCGAGGTGCCGATCATCAAGCTCCTAAACAGCCTGGTGCAGCGCGCGTATTCCACGAATGCCAGTGACGTCCACATCGAGCCGTTTGAGGACAAATCCCTCGTGCGCATGCGCATCGACGGCACGATTGTGGATTATGTGACGCTGCAAAAGGCGCTGCACGCCTCTTTGATTGCCCGCATCAAGATTATTTCGGGCATGGACATTGCCGAGCGGCGCATCCCGCAGGACGGCCATTGCAAGGTGAAGGTGGGCGGCGTGACGATCAACGTGCGTGTCTCCGTGATTCCCACGGTGTTCGGCGAAAAAGCCGTTATGCGTCTTTTGGCGAGCCAGGCCGTGATCAAGCACAACCGCTCGTATGGCATGGAGGACAGCGACTACGAGAAGTTTTCCAAAATGCTCAAATCGCCAAATGGCATCATCTACATCACGGGGCCGACCGGCTCGGGCAAGACGACCACCCTTTATATGGTGCTGGAGGATTTGTCCAGGCGGCAGGTCAACATTTCCACCATCGAGGATCCGGTGGAGAAAAACCTGCCCCGCATCAACCAGATGCAGGTGAACAACCAGGCGGGGCTGACGTTTGAGATCGGGCTGCGCGCGCTTTTGCGCCAAGACCCCGACATCATCATGGTCGGTGAGACGCGTGACGCGGAGACGGCGAGCATCTCCATCCGCGCTGCCATCACAGGCCACTTGGTGCTGTCCACCTTGCATACCAACAGTGCCGTGGCGTCTATCGTGCGTTTGGTCGACATGGGCATGGAGCCATACATGATCGCGAACTCCCTGGTGGGCGTGGTCGCCCAGCGTCTGATGCGCAAGGTTTGCCCGCATTGCGCGCGCGAGGAAGCGCCGACGGAACTGGAGCGGGAAATGCTTGGCGAGGATGTCCTGACCGTAAAGCGTCCGGTGGGGTGCAACCGCTGCAACAGCACGGGGTACAATGGGCGCGTCGCCATCCACGAAATCGTCGTCATCGATGCCAAGATCCGTAAAATGATCGCCGATGGGGCGACCATGGACCAGATCGAGGAATATGCGACCACCCAGCAAGGCATGAAAACCCTGCGCGACCTGGGCGTGGAGATGGTGCGAAACGGCACAAGCACCATGGAAGAACTGCAAAAGGTGGCGTATTATTCGTGAGATACAGGATTGCAAACGTGCAGGGCACAACGCAATAAACACACAACACAATAT
>CAYVVW010000026.1:0-12076 GCA_964455335.1 uncultured Marvinbryantia sp. | reverse complement strand
CGTATTATTCGTGAGCTGCAGGCTTGGATTGCAAACGTGCAGGGCACGAAGCGATCCGCAGACGGAACTTGACGTGGAAAGTGCAATGCTGAAAAGATTGCAAACGTGCAGGGCACAACACAATAAGCACACAACACAATATGGGAGGGCATCTTATGACGATTGACCAGATTATTTTGCAAGCGCGCCAGGAGAAGTGTTCTGACGTGCATATTTCGGAGGGGATGGATCTGGTGTTCCGCATCCACGGCGCGATGACCAAACCGCAGATTCCCATGAGCCGCCAGGAGACGGCGGATGTCATTTTGGGAATGTTGGACGCAAAGCAGAAAGACCGCATGTTCCAGGGCGGGGAGGACATCGACTTTTCCCTGACCACATCGGACGGCAACCGGCAGAGGGTCAACGTGTTTCGCCAGCAGGGCAAGCTGGCCGCGACCATCCGTCTGTTAAACAGCACAATCCCCACTTTGCAGGAGTTAAAGCTCCCGTCGGTGCTCAGGGAACTCGCGGAAAAACCGCGCGGGCTGATTCTCGTCACAGGGCCTACGGGGAGCGGAAAGTCGACGACGCTGGCCGCCATGGTGGATCACATCAACCAGATGGAGGCGCGCCACATCATCACCATCGAGGATCCGGTGGAATACGTTTACCAGACAAAAAAATCGCTCATCCACCAAAGGGAGGTGGGGCAGGACACGTGCTCGTTTGCGTCTGCCCTGCGGTCTGCCCTGCGTGAGGACCCAGATGTCATCCTCGTCGGCGAGATGCGCGACTATGAGACGATTTCCGCTGCCCTGACCGCGGCGGAGACGGGCCACTTGGTGCTGTCCACCCTGCACACCACCGGCGCGGCGCAGACGGTGGACCGTATCGTGGACGCCTGCCCTTCGGAGGCGCAAAATCAGGTGCGCGCGCAGCTCTCTGGCGTGCTGAACGGCGTCATCACGCAGTGCCTTGTGCCGCTCGCCAAGGGGAGCGGACGCGTCGCGGCAACGGAAATCATGATCGGGACGGACGCTGTCCTGAACCTCATCCGCGAGGCAAAGGCGCACCAGATGGGCACGGCCATGCAGTCTGGCTCGGCATTTGGTATGCACACCTTAAACAGTGAGCTGAGCAGGCTCGTCCGGCAAGGGGTGATCACGCCGCAGTCCGCGCACCAGTTCTCTAACGACCGCAAAGACCTGGAGCAGTATCTGTGATCATTGCGTGGCCCACTCTAGGTATTGGACGATGTTGCCCATGTTTTTTTCCGCGTTTCCGACGATGCACAGGATGGCTTTTTCCTTTGCGCTTCCGCCAAAGGAGCGGAAGCGGGCATTGTCGGTCATGTCGATGCCATAGGGGGCGGCGGGGTAGGTTTTTGTGACATTGCCGGCGTCGTCCGTGTCCTCCTGGCTGGCCTCGATGGCAAGCCGGGAGAGGCTCTGGTAGAGTGTCTTGGGCAATACTTCCGATAAATCGTACAAAAAGCCCAGCTTGGCGTAGTGACCGAAGATCTCCTCGGAACAGAGGATCAAGTCGATCTCTTTTGCGGCGATGTAGGTGCTCAGCTTGATCTGGGAGGCGTAGTCGTCCGGATTGTAGTGCTCGATGACGACGTAGTCATTTTTGTCCGTCAGCCCATAGAGCGCGCGCAGCTGCTGCGTCATGCCGTCCGTGTCCGCCACCTGGACGTCCCCCACTACCGCGATGGAGAGCACCGTGTTTTGCCGGCGGAAGAACATGCTATAGATGAGGGAGCTGGCTATGGCCGCCACGAGGATTGCCACGATGACCGACTTCAGGTAGTAGTCCTTGAAATAGCCGACTTTTTGCTTGCCGCTTAAGTGCGAGGTATCTTTTTTCCCGAGCGCGTCATCGCGTTTTTGGTAGAGCGGGGAGTCATCGCCGAGGGCTGTTTTTTTGTGTTCGATATTCATTGCGCAATCCTTTCTGCCGCCTGGACTTTTTCTGGTAAAAAGATGCCTGCGGATTGTTTCGTGCATCTTCCCTAGTGTACCATACTTTGAAAAAAAAGTGTAGGAAAAATTTGGGAAGTGTGCTATACTGGGACGCAAGCGCAAAAGGCCATGCGTTTCGCGCGCATCTCCCGAGGGGGCTATTCGCAAACGGCAAGTGCTTTCGCCGTTTCCGACAGAACATGGGGAAGCGTGGGGCATCGGCGCAAACGCGCGCGGGAAGCGTGGCGAAAGAAGGCATGAGGAGCAAGGAAAGAGAGAGGGGGCGCATGAGATGAGGCGCGTGTTGTTGAAACTAAGTGGCGAGGCCCTGGCGGGCGGCAGGCAAATGGGATTTGACGAGCCGACGGTCGCGGGCGTTGCGCGGCAGGTGCGGGAATTGGTGGAAAAAGGGATGCAGGTGGGCATCGTCATCGGCGGCGGCAATTTTTGGCGCGGGCGTTCCAGTGAAAGCCTGGAGCGCACAAAGGCAGACCAGATCGGGATGCTCGCCACGGTGATGAATTGCATTTATGTGTCGGAGATTTGCAGATCCGTCGGGGTGCGGACGCAAGTCTTTACGCCCTTTGCGTGCGGCGCGTTTGCCGATCTGTTTTCCAAAGACGCGGTCGAGGCCTGTTTTGCGAAAGGGGCGGTCGCCTTTTTTGCGGGCGGGACGGGGCATCCCTATTTTTCAACGGACACGGCCACGGCCTTGCGCGCCATCGAGATCGGCGCGGACGCCATCTTGCTTGCGAAGTCGGTGGACGGCATTTATGACAGCGACCCGCAGACCAATCCCCATGCCGTAAAATATGAGGAGATTTCCATGCGGGACGTGATCGACCGGCGCCTGGGCGCCATCGACCTGACATCCGCCATTTTGTGCATGGAAAACCACATGCCGATGCTCGTCTTTGGGCTGGATGGGGAAAATAGCATTGTCGAGGCGGCGAGCGGCGCTTGCAGGGGCACCCGCGTCACGGCGTGAGGGCGATACGCGGGAGATGCAGCGGCACCCGCGTCACGGCGTGAGTCGATACGCAGGAGATGCCCTATGAGATGCCTTGCGGGCTGCGCCGAAAGGCAGGCCAGATTCTTTTAAGAAATGAAATAGGAGGTTTTGAACCATGGATGAAAGACTCAAACCATTTGAAGAAAAAATGACAAAGACATACCAGAACTTGCTGGTTGATTTTCGCACCATCCGCGCGGGGCGCGCAAACCCGCACGTGCTCGACCGCATCACGGTGGACTATTATGGCGCGCATTCCCCCATTCAGCAGGTGGCCAATATCAATGTGCCGGAACCGCGGCTTTTGCAAATCCAGCCGTGGGATCCCGCGCTGGTTTCCGTCATCGAAAAGGCCATCTTGAAGTCGGATCTTGGCATCCACCCAACGAACGACGGCAAGGTGATCCGCCTGGTTTTTCCGGAGCTGACGGAAGAGCGCAGGAAAGAATTGGTCAAGGACATCCGCAAAAAAGGGGAACATTCCAAGGTGGCGGTGCGCAACATCCGCCGCGAGGCGAACGACACGTTCAAAAAGCTGAAAGCATCGGATGTGTCGGAGGACATCATCAGCGAGCTGGAGGAAGAGGCGCAGAAACTCACCGACAAGTTCATGAAAGAAATAGACGCCGCGGTGGAGGAGAAGTCAAAGGAGATCCTGACGGTATAATGGATAGGAGCGCGCTTGTGATCCCGCGGCACGTGGCGATCATCCTCGACGGCAATGGGCGCTGGGCAAAGAGCAAGGGGATGCCGCGCAATTATGGCCATTCCCGCGGGGCAAAAAACCTGGAGGTGATCTGCGAGGACGCCTGGAACATCGGCATCCGCTATCTGACGGTCTATCTGTTTTCCACGGAAAACTGGAAGCGATCCAAAGATGAGGTGGACGGACTGATGCGCCTGTTCCGCAGTTATACCAAGACGTGCGTCAAGACGGCGCAAAAGAACAACATGAAGGTGCGCGTGCTCGGCGACCCGACCGCGCTTGCGGCGGATTTGCAGGAGAGTTTGCGCAACTTGGAGGAAAGTTCCAAGGGAAACACCGGGTTAAATTTCCAGATCGCCATCAACTATGGCGGCCGCGACGAGATCGTGCGCGCCGTCCGCCGCGTTGCGCAGGATTGCGCGGACGGCAGGCTTCGCCCAGAGGAGATCACCGAGGAATGTTTTTCCGGCTACCTGGACACGCGCGAGGTGCCGGACCCGGATTTGCTCATCCGCACGAGCGGGGAGCTGCGGCTGTCCAACTACCTGTTGTGGCAGCTGGCGTACAGCGAGTTATATTTTACAGAAGTGCCGTGGCCGGCTTTCACAAAAGCGGACCTTTGGGCCGCCATTGAAAAATACAATGAAAGAGAGCGGCGCTACGGGGGAAACGAAGATGTTTTGGGTAAGGCTTAGAAGTGGGATCTTGCTGGTGATCCTGGCGTTTTTGGCAATCATGCCGGGGGGCTGGGTGTTGTGGGGGATGGCGCTTGCCGTTTCCCTGATCGGGCTTGACGAGTATTACCGCGCGACTGGCGTGCGAAAGCCGAAGGACAATGTGCTGGCCGTCGCGGGATACTTGCTCTCGGCCGGCTATTACTGCCTGCTGCCCTTTGGGTTCGGCGCGCATGGCACGGTGACCCTGGTTGGCGCAATGCTTGCCCTGCTTGCGGTCTACGTGTTTACATTTCCGCGCTACCAGTCGGAACAGGTGGCGTCGGCTTTTTTTGGGATTGTCTATGTGAGCGTGATGCTCTCCTTTATCTACCAGACGCGGGAACTGCAAAATGGGCAATTCCTGGTGTGGCTCATCTTTCTGTGCGCGTGGGGCTGTGACACCTGCGCCTACTGCGTGGGGATGCTGATTGGAAAGCACCAAATGTCGCCCGTGCTCAGCCCGAAAAAATCTGTCGAGGGCGCCATCGGTGGGGTGTGCGGCGCGGCGCTTCTGGGCGCCTTGTACGCATGGGCGCTGCGGGCGTATTTCCCGACGGGGCAGCACATCTGGATTTTTGCGGTTATCTGCGCTGTGGGCGCGCTCATTTCCATGGTTGGAGACCTTGCGGCGTCCGCCATCAAGCGCAACCACGGCATCAAGGACTATGGGAAGATCATCCCGGGGCATGGGGGCATCCTCGACAGGTTTGACAGCGTGATCGTGACCGCCCCGATCATCTATTTTTTGGCGGAGCGGCTGCTGTAGGGGAGCAGCCATTTTTGCAGAAAATGAGCGAGTTTGAAATAGGAGTGGCACACAGATGAGATCGATTGCGATTTTGGGGTCTACGGGGTCGATCGGCACGCAGACGCTGGAGGTGGTTCGCGCGAACGGGGATCTCTCGGTGGCGGCATTGGCGGCCGGGCGCAACCTGGACTTGCTGGAGCGGCAAATTCGGGAGTTCCGGCCAGGCCTTGCGGCGGTCTGGGAGGAGGCGGACGCGAAAGCTCTGCGGGTGCGGGTTTCGGATCTGGATGTTGCGGTGGCGAGTGGCATGGAAGGGCTGCTTGCGGTCGCGTCCTGCCATCAGGCGGATCTGGTGGTGACGGCGATTGTGGGGATGATTGGCATCCGCCCGACGATCGCGGCGATCGAGGCGGGCAAGGACATTGCCCTGGCAAATAAGGAAACGCTCGTCACGGCGGGGCATTTGATCATGCCCCTGGCGGAGCGCGGCGGCGTGCGCATTTTGCCCGTGGACAGTGAGCACAGCGCCATTTTCCAGTGCCTAAGCGGGGGCAACGCGGATCAGGTGGAAACGCTCTGGATCACCGCGTCCGGCGGGCCTTTTCGCGGGAAAACGCGCGCGGAATTGCAAAACGTGACCGCAAAGGACGCGCTGCGCCACCCCAATTGGGCCATGGGGCAAAAGATCACCATTGACTCCGCCACCCTGGTGAACAAGGGGCTTGAGGTCATGGAGGCAAAGTGGCTGTTTGGCGTGGGGCTTGACCGCATCCAGGTGGTGGTGCAGCCCACAAGCGTCATCCACTCGATGGTCGCTTTTTCCGACGGCGCGGTGATGGCGCAGATGGGCGCGCCGGACATGAAAGTGCCGATCCAGTATGCCCTCTATTACCCCAGGCGCCGGCCTTTGGAAGGCGGCAGGCTCGATTTTGCCGCGCTTTCGCAGATCGCGTTCGCGCGCCCTGACACAGAGACCTTTCAGGGGCTTTCGCTCGCCTACCGCGCGGCGCGGGCGGGCGGGACGATGCCGACCGTGTTCAATGCGGCAAATGAGTGGGCGGTTCAGAAATTTTTGGATGGAACGATTGGTTTTTTGGATATTTACGAGATCCTCGCCGCGTGCATGGACAGGCATCGGGTCGTGACAGACCCCTCGGTCGCCCAGATCCTGGACGCGGAGCGCGAGACGTGCGAATGGCTGGAAAGCAGGTGGTAAGTTGCAAGTCGTTTGGTCGGTTTTGGTATTTGGCGCCATCATTCTGTTCCACGAGCTGGGGCATTTTTTGCTGGCAAAGTACAATGGCGTCACGGTGCTGGAGTTTTCGCTCGGCATGGGGCCGCGCCTCTTGAGCAAGTCCTGGCGCGGCACGCGCTATTCTCTGAAATTGCTCCCGTTTGGCGGTTCCTGCCAGATGCTAGGAGAGGAAGAGGGGGATGCCGGGGAGGGGTCATTTGGCAGCAAGTCGGTCTGGGCGCGCATGAGCGTCATCGCGGCAGGGCCGATTTTTAATTTTCTCATGGCATTTGTCCTCGGCGTGATCCTGGTTGCCCTTACGGGCTACAACCCGCCTTATGTGGCGGACGTGACCGCGGGGTCCGCCGCCGAGGAGGCAGGGGTCGCGGCAGGGGATCGCATCGTCAAGATGAATGGCAAGCGCATCCACACCGGGCGCGAGATCAGCCTGTATGTCAGCTTGCACCAGGGGGAGGACATCGCGCTGACCTTCGTGCGGGACGGGGAGCGGCGCACGGTGGACATCACGCCCAGGCCGGACGAGAGCGGGCACTACCTGATGGGCGTTTCCGTCAATCCCTACTATGTGCGCACGGGCAACCCCTTGAAGGTGCTCTGGTACGGCGCGTGCGAGGTGGGGTACTATGTGGACTTGACGGTGACCAGCTTAAAGATGCTCCTGCGCGGGCAGGCCGGTGTCCAGGACCTGTCAGGTCCCGTGGGCGTGGTCGACATGATCGGCGACACGTATGCCGAGAGCGCAAAAATCAGCGTCTTTGCCATTGTGGTCAACATGATGGGCATCGCCATTTTGCTGTCGGCCAATCTAGGCATTGTCAACCTGCTCCCGATTCCGGCTTTGGACGGCGGGCGGCTTTTGTTTTTGGTTCTGGAAGCCATTCGGGGGAAGCGCATCCAGCCGGAGCGCGAGGCGATGGTTCACCTGGCGGGCATGATCGCCCTGATGGTCTTGATGGTCGTGGTTCTGTTCAACGACGTGCGGCGCCTGTTCTAAATTCTAAATTCCGCGTAAATTCCGCAGGAGAGATCGGGAATCCTGCGGAAAAAATCGCTTGCTTTTTGCATAGAAAAGTGGTAGAATTGCCAATAATGCATTGAAGCCGGAAGGAACAGGCAACAAAACAGGGAGACAAAAAGAGATGGATTTAAGGACGTTTTATCAGGAAGTAGGCGGTGATTACGACAATGTGCTGGGGCGCTTTGGGGGCATGGAGTCGATGGTAAAGCGCTTCCTCGCCAAATTTGGCCAGGATGACTCCTACCAAAAGCTCGTGGATGCCGTGGGCGCGCAAGATGCAAAGGCGGTAGAGGCGGCCTCCCACACCCTGAAGGGCGTGTGTTCCAACTTAGGCCTGGAGCGGCTGCAGCAACTCTCAGAGCAGATCCTGTTCCATGTGCGGGCGGGCAAACCGGTGGAGGAAACGGCCGCCTTGCTCGAGCCAGTCAAAAAAGAGTATGCGCTGGTGATGGAGCGGCTGGGCGCGTTGGAGTAGGACTTGGCATGCGAAGCGGCACTGACAGGGGTGAGTGAAATGGAAGAGAAACAATGTATCTTGATTGTGGATGACGTGGAGATGAACCGCGAGTTCTTAAGCCTCATGCTCGAAGACAAGTACCGCCTGCTCGAGGCGGAGGACGGGGAGCAGGCCATCCAGATGCTCGAGGAGCATCTGGGGGAGATCGATTTGATCCTGCTGGATGTGGTCATGCCGAAGCTGGACGGCTTTGGCGTGCTCAACGTCATGAACGAGCGCCACTGGATCGACGACATCCCGGTGATCATGGTGTCGGCGGAGAGCAGCCCGGACTACATCGCTAAGGGCTACGACATGGGCGTGACGGACTATATCAGCCGCCCCTACGATGGCAGCATCGTCAAAAAGAGGGTGGAAAACACGATCATGCTTTATGCCAAGCAAAAGCTCCTGCAAAAGATCGTCAAGGAGGAGCTGGTCTCCAAGCAAAAGAACAACCGCGTCATGATCGACATCCTAAGCACCGTGGTCGAGTTCCGAAACGGGGAGTCGGGCATGCACGTCGTGCGCGTGCGCACCATCGTGGAGATCCTCTTGGAGGCCTACCTGGAGATGCATCCGGAGATTGTCCTCCCGCTCGAGGATCAGATGCTGATACGCGACGCGTCCTCCCTGCACGACATTGGCAAGATCGTCATCCCGGAAGAGATCCTGAACAAGCCGGGCCGCCTGACTGCGGAAGAGTTTGAGATCATGAAAACGCATAGCGCGCGCGGCGCGGACATGCTGAAGAACCTTCCTTTGATCGAGGAATCCAAGCTCTTGCAATACGCGCACGAGATTTGCCGCTGGCACCACGAGCGCTGGGACGGGAGGGGTTACCCGGACGGCCTGAAAGGCGACGAGATCCCGCTGTCGGCGCAGCTGGTCTCTCTGGCGGATGTGTACGACGCATTGACGAGCGAGCGCGTCTACAAGCCTGCCTACTCGCACGACCGCGCCATCGAGATGATCCACAATGGCGAGTGCGGGCAGTTCAACCCGGATATCCTGGAGTGCCTGCGCCAAGAGGAGAGCAGGCTCGAGGAGAAGATCCAGGTTCACAGCAACGAGGCGATCATCCAGGGGAACATCGTGCGCCTGTCGGAAGAACTGCTGAAGAACCGCATGGAGCAGGGCATCCACGCGTGAAACTGCCAGGGCGGCAAGCCCTTTCCTGTGAGAAGCACCCTGTAGGACGGCGGGGTTGTCGCAAACGGCAAAACGATTCTCGTGTTGTCGTTTGCTGCGCCGAGTTTGCGCTGCGAAAAATGATAACTACCGTAAAGTCATTGCATAAAATCATTGCATGAAAAAGGGGATGCAAGAAAAATTGCATCCCCTTTTTGCGTCAGCGTTTATTCCCCGCTCGTCTCCGGCAGGTACATATGGATTTTGTCGATGCGGTGGTTGGACACTTTTTCCGCGACCAGCCGGATGCCGCTCTGCGTCGCGACGGATTCGCCCTCGGCAGGCAGCCTGTCAAGCCCCGCGATGACAAGCCCCCCAAGGGAGTCGTAATCCTCGGAGTGCAAGGAGAGGCCAAGCGCGTCATTGACATCGTCCAGCTTCATAGAGCCTTCTATCAGGTATTCCCTGTCGGACAGCTTTTGGATGAGGTTTTTCTCGTCGCCGTCATACTCGTCGCGGATCTCGCCCACGATCTCTTCGAGCAAGTCCTCCAGGGTGATGAGGCCGGCCGTCGCGCCATACTCATCCAGCACGATCGTGAAGTTGATGGCATCCTCCCGCATGTGCGCCAACAGCTCGGAAGTGCTCTTGTTTTCATAAGTATAATAGGGCTGGCGCATCATGGCGCGCATGTCAAACGATTGGGCATCCGCAAAGAGGAAGTCCTTGACGTTCAGGACGCCGATGACGTTGTCCGCGCTGTGCTCGTAAACAGGCAGCCGCGTGAACTTCTCCTGGCGGAAGATCTCGAGTACTTTCTGGTAGGGCGCGTTGACATCGACCGACACCATGTCCACGCGCGGGATCATGATGTCCTTTGCCTGCGCGTCGCCAAAGTCGAACACGTTGTAGATCATCTGCTTTTCTTCCTGCTCGATCACCCCGTCCTCGTGGCTGACATCCACATAGGTGCGCAGCTCGTTTTCCGTCATGACATCGGTCCGCTCGTTGGGGTCAGTGCCGAGAAGCTTCAAAAACAGCGTGGCAAGCCAATTCGTCAAGTAAATGAACGGCGTCAGCACGGTGATCAAAACCGAAATGACAGGGGCATAGGCCAGGGCGAGCCGCTCCGCGTGGATGGAGGCCAGCGTCTTTGGCGAAATCTCCCCGAAAATGAGGATGACCAGCGTCAGCACGCCGCTCCCGATGCCCGTCGCGAAACTGCCGAACAGCTCCATCACAAGGGAAGTGGTCAGCGAGGCCGCGCTGATGTTGACGAGGTTGTTGCCGATGAGAATGGCGCTCAGCATCTTGCCCGGATTTTCCGAAATCCGAATCACGGTGGCTGCCCGCCGGTTCCCCTCGTCGGCCAGCATTTTTAAGCGTATTTTGTTCGCGGTGGTCATGGCGGTCTCCGCGGAGGAAAAAAACGCCGAGAGCGCGACCAGCACCAAGATTATGCCCAATTGTATGGCATCGCCCGAATCCAAAAAAAAACAGCTCCTTTCGTATCTGGGATTGCAAAAGTTTCTGCCAATTATAGCCTATTTTTTCGCAAAATTCAAGCAAAAATAAGAAAAAAGTATACTTGCTTTTTTGCATTTGCCATGCTATAATTCCAATCGATACATCAGGTCAGTTCAGACACATATCCATCATCACGGAAAAGCTGGTAAAGTGTTTTGTTTGCTGAGAGAAAATTTAGGAAGGAAATGGTATGACAAGACAACAGTATGAATCGCTTCCTGTCGTGCAGCTAAAGGCCATTGCGCGGGCGCGGGAATTGAAGATCGCCGCGTCCATGCGCAAAAATGACATCGTGGATCTGATGCTTGCGGAGGACGAGAGGCTGGCGCGGGAGGGAACGTCCCAGGTTTCCCAGGAAAAAGTGGGGCACGCGTCCCATGAGCGGGTGAGCCACGTGTCCCAGGAGGCGGCCGGGGCGGAGGCGCAGCAGCCCCAAAAGGAACAGCATAGGGAACAGAAGGAAGGGGCAGAGCCGGAAAAACCGGAGCATGGGAAAAAGGAGGCGGACAAGCCGGCCGCATGGCAGGAGCAGCCAGGCGCCAGGCGCCAGGAGGCGGATCCGCCGCGCAGGCAGGAGGCTTCCCAACAGCCGCAGGAGGAACAGCAGGAGCGCTCGGACAAGCCACCCGTGGACATCCAGCAGCTCGACAGCGGCATTACCGTGCAGGGCTTTTTGGAAGTGATGCCGGATGGGTATGGGTTCATCCGCAGCAACCACTACCTGCCGGGCGAAAATGACGTATACGTCTCCCCCTCGCAGATTCGCCGGTTCGGCTTAAAGACGGGCGATGTCATCGTCGGCAACACGCGCATCAAGACGATGCAGGAAAAGTTCAGCGCCCTTTTGTACCTGACGGCCATCAATGGGAAATCCCCGTCGGAGTCGATGAAACGGCACAATTTTGAGGACATGACCCCCATTTTCCCGAATGAGCGGCTGCGCCTCGAGCGCACGAGCAGGGAGATTTCCATGCGCATCGTGGACTTGATCTCTCCCATCGGAAAAGGCCAAAGGGGCATGATCGTCTCCCCGCCAAAGGCAGGAAAGACTACCTTATTAAAAGACGTGGCGCGCTCCATCTTGCGCAACAATCCCGAAGTATACCTGATCATGCTGCTGATTGACGAGCGCCCAGAGGAAGTGACCGACATCCGGGAGGCGATCGTGGGGGAAAATGTGGAAGTCGTCTACTCCACGTTCGACGAGCTTCCCGACCACCACAAGCGCGTGGCGGAGATGGTCATCGAGCGCGCAAAGCGCCTGGTGGAACAGAAAAAAGACGTGGTGATTTTGCTCGACAGCATCACGCGGCTGGCGCGCGCGTACAACCTTGTCGTCCCGCCGAGCGGGCGCACCCTCTCGGGCGGCCTTGACCCGACCGCGCTCTATATGCCCAAGCGCTTTTTCGGTGCGGCGCGCAACATGCGCGAGGGCGGCAGCCTGACGATTCTGGCGACGGCCCTTGTGGAGACGGGCAGCAAGATGGACGACGTCGTCTACGAGGAGTTCAAGGGCACGGG
>CAYVVW010000025.1:8949-18411 GCA_964455335.1 uncultured Marvinbryantia sp. | reverse complement strand
ACTTCCAGGTAATAGGGGCAGGAAAAGTAACTGTCCGCCTGATCCTTTACCCGATCCATCACCAGTTTCTGGAACTGCGCGAGGCGGCCATCGGCTTCGTAATGAATGACCAGGATTTTTTGCGGTTCCTCTTGCAAAGCCTGGCACACGTCGTCTGAGAGCAAATATTCCATGGCCGTCGCGCGCGCATAGGCCCGCAGCTCCGCCGTGTCCCGCCCCGCCAAAATCTTGTCGCCCACGTAGGTCTGCGCATAGATCCCAAACTCCTCGGCTGCGCGCAGCACATGCCTCGCGGCGGCAAGGGGCAGGCTTTGGCAATAGACCGCCCGAGATTGCGACAAGTCGAAAATGCACGCGCCGTTGCAGGCAATGGCGTAGCACCCCTCGCCCGCAAGCCCGATCTTTTCCGCCTGCGCGGCCACGCTCGACGGCGCGCGCCCGGATGCCAGGACGATTTTGTGGCCATCTGCCAATGCCTGCCGGATGGCGCGGGCGTTTTGCGGCGTGACTTCTTTTTTGTCGTTCAGCAATGTGCCGTCCAAGTCCAAAAAAACGGCTTTTGTCACGTGCGTGCCCATTGTGCGTCTCTCCTTGCGCGAAGATTTCTTAAGATCTCATAGGGAACATACAAAGACCCCCGCCCATTTCCCAAAGAGATGGACGGCTTATTTGCCCCATGAAAATCCGATCCCCCGGACGGCAGCAGCCCCAGCTGCGTTTGCAGGGCGCGCGCCTCCCGCTCCTCTTCGAGGGAATAGGTGGAATAAAGGACTTCTATCCCGATGAGGCCCTCCTGGCGCAAATTGGACAGCAGGGCGCGCAATTCGCCCTTTGGCAGGCGGCAGAGCATGGGGTGCGCAAATACGGGGATGCCCCTGGCGCTTGCGATCACGCGCACTGCCATCTGCGGTGTCACTTTCTCGCGCGGCACATAATAGCGGCAGCCCTCCCCGATCCAGTTGGCATAGGCGTCCCGCCAGCTTTGCGCAATGCCATGGCGCGCCAGGAAATGGGCAACGTGCGCGCGCGTCAGCACCGCCTCCCCAAACTCCTCCCGCAGGGCATCCATCGAAATCGCAATCCCGTCCTGGCGCATCTTTTCGACCATCGCCTCGTTGCGCGCCGTCCTGGAGTCCTGAAACTGGCGCAGGCTCTCCAAAAACTTCGGGTCTTTTTCGTCAAAGTCCAGCCCGACGATGTGGACATCCTGCCCCAAATATTCCGTGGAAAACTCGATCCCCGACACCACCTCAACCCGCCCGGCCGCCTCCGCGCGGGCCTCTTTGATGCCCGCCACCGTGTCGTGGTCGGTCAGCGCAAAGGCGCAAAGCCCCTTTTCCAGCGCAAGCCCCACAAGCCTGGCCGGGGAAAACGTGCCGTCCGAACAAGTCGAGTGCACGTGCAAATCAACCGCGTTTGGCTTCATAACGCCTCCTTTGTGACATATTGCATCACTCTATTGTGCTAGATTTTCCGCGAGATGTCAAGTAAAACGATGTGCCTGGCATGGAAATGGCGCAAAAAGGCGCAGAAATGGCCACCCGCGCCGCGTTTCGGCGCAGGTGACCCACATTACAAGTTCTCTTAAAATACTCTGGCGTGACCAAGTCCCCATTTGGTCAGCCAATGCCCCCGTATTTGATGCCCAAAATGAGTGCAAGAAATGCCAACACGCAATAGACGTATTTCCCAAGTGGGTAGAACCAGCTCCCGATCGGGCGTTTTGCCCCCTGGTTGACCGCGTCGAGCGCCTTTTCCTTGTTGTATACCCAGAAGAACATGATGCCCGCGAGCATCGCGCCGATCGGGCAAATATAGATGCTGACGACGTCCATCCACTGGCTGGTCCACGGCTGGATGATCAGGGAGACGACCGCGCCGATGACGCCGATGACACTCACGGCCGGCACACGCCCAAAGTGGAATTTTTCCTGCAAAAACGCCACCGGCGCCTCGTACAGATTTACAATGGACGTAAATCCCGCAAACAATACAGCCACAAAGAATACCGCGCCGACCATCCACCCCGCCGGCATGCCATTGATGACATTGACCAGGTAGACAAACATCAGGCCGGGGCCGCCGCTGGACGGCTCGATGCCGGCCGCGCCCATAGCGGGCAGGATGACAAATGCCGCGAGCAGTGCCGCAAGGGTGTCAAACACCGCCACATTTTTCGCGGAATTTGGGATGTCCTCCCCGTCCGGCAGGTACGACCCGTAGATCACAGACCCATTCCCCGCGACGGAGAGGGAGAAAAACGCCTGCCCGAAGGCAAAGACCCATACCTGCGGATTGAGAAGCCCGGCAGGGCGAAGCGTCAGGATATACTTGTACCCCGCGCCAGATCCTGGCAAAAATACGATGTAGACCCCCAAAATCAGGAACAGGGCAAACAGGATGGGCATCATGATCTTGTTGGCCTTCTCGATGCCGCCGGAGACGCCCATCGCCATAATGACCATGCTAGAGACCAGGGCCACGACCTGCCAGGCGCCATTTCCGATGCCAAAAATGCCGTTTGCAAACATCATCTTGATGGCTTCTCCCAAAGTCGCCGCTTCCGGGGCAGTCGCGCCAAAGGCGCCGCCGATGGCGTTCATGTCCGTGCCAAGGGAGGCAAGCCCGCCCGAAATGGCAAGCCACGTATATTTAAAAATCCACCCGAGGACCACGGTGTAGCCGATGGCCAGCATCAAAGACCCGATGATGGGAATCGCCCCGATGGCCTCGCCCGGCGCGCGCTTTCCCATGCGATCCTCGGTACACATGCCAAACGCGCCGACGGGGCCTGCCTTGGCGCGGCGCCCGAGCGCAAATTCCTCAATCACGCCAGAGGAGGCGATGAGAATCACAAAGATAAAATAGGGAATCAAAAACGTCAGGCCGCCATAGGTGGAGACCATGATCGGGAAACGCCAAATGTTTCCCATGCCGACGGCGGAGCCGATACATGCCAGAATAAAGCCCCACTTACTCCGAAACCCGTCTCTTTCTTGTTTATTACGGTTACTCATGATCCTTCTCCTTTTCTCTTAAGGCACATCCCTTTCGGCACTTGCCGGCGCTTCTTTTTCCTCGTTTGGGTAAGGCTCCAAAAAAGCGTGGAAGTGGCGCATGGGCAGCTCCCTCCCCCAGACAATGCGCATGTTCGGGATGTTTTCGCGATCCTCGTACAACTGCTTTACGGCCGCGATCACGTAATCCAGGTGCTCCCGCGTCAGGCGGCTTCTGTCGATGGCAAAGCGCACCACATTGGCAAGCTCCGCCTGCTGCTCGGGTGTCTTGAGGTCATACTCCATCGAATAGTCGCCCAGCTCTGACACCCGAATCCCGTAGCGGCGGATCAGCTCGATGCTGAATCCCTGCCCCGCAAATTTGTCGTGTCCGCGCTTTCCGTCAAAAAAGGTGTCCATGTTGATGTAGACGGCGTGCCCGCCCGCCGGCAGAACCACGCCCTTTACGCCGGCCGCGTAAAACCCTTCCGCCAGGTAGCTGCACTGCATGACGCGCTCGTGCATATAATGGAAGTCGCAAGACTCGTACAGGCCGACGGCGAGGGCCATGATGTCCCGCCCGCTCATGCCGCCATAGGAGTCATTCCCATAGCACGAAATCTGCTTGACTTTCAAAAGGACGCCGACATCCGTCTTGACACTCCCGTCAGGGTGAAAGTCAGAAAACTTCTGCCAGAACAGCCCCTTGTCCCGAAACGCGAGCATGCCTCCCATGTTTGCGTGGCCGTCTTTTTTCGCGGACATCGCAAAGCCATCGCAATAGGAGAACATCTCGGTCGCAATCTCGGCGATCGACTTGTCGGCATACCCTTCCTCGTTCTGCTTGATAAAGTAGCAGTTCTCCGCCCACCGGGCCACGTCAAAGATCAATGGGATGTCATACTTGTGGGCGACGCGGTGAATCTCCCGAATGTTGGACATGGAGACAGGCTGCCCGCAAACAGGATTGTTGGTGATGCACGTAAAAATCAACGGCACGTTCTCAGGGCCGCAGGCCGCGATGAGCTGCTCGAGTTTCTCGATGTCCATGTTGCCCTTGAATGGATTTTTCTCGTAGCGGCCGCCCTCGGGCGTCTCGTACAGCAACTCCTTGTGGTAAAGGTTGCGGGGAATGGACCCCATTTGGTTGATGTTTCCCTCGGTCGTGTCAAAGTGGCCGTTCGAGGGGATGGTGAACACTTTGCCCGGATGGCGCTTGGCGAGGATGTTTTTCACGATCTCCATCAGGACAGACTCCGCCGCCCGCCCCTGCTGGATGATGAACGCATTGGGGCGTTCCATCTGCGCCGCGCCCCCGTTGAACAGGCCTCCTTCGTACTCGCAGAGATAGACCTCGTCCATCATGCGCTCCACATCCCTGCAGTCGGTTCTGACAAGATCCAGAATCTTTTTCCAATTTTTCTCCCCTCCCCGCTCAAAGATGTCGCGGAAAGTGTCCAGCAGCACATAGTACCCCATGTTGCGCCCATAGGCCTCATCCCCCAAAAAGAGGGATGCCCACTGCTGGTTTGTCATGGCGGTCGTGCCGGAGTCAGAGAGCATATCCACCGTCAGCATGCCGGACGGGAATGCAAACTCGTTGTAATGCGTGGCCTTTAGGACGCGCTCCCGCTGTTCTATGGTCACTTCCGGGATGTCGCGCACCGCATAGGTGAAATGGTGCGGCGCGCTGACGGGCAGCGGGTAATTGGGTGCGTGTTTGTCAATCGTAGACATTTTATCAAATACCTCCGTTCTGATTGTCGCGCATCTTAAGATGATGCTACGGTAACAAGATGCCTGTGGAGGTACCCCGGTCGTCCACGCGATGGCGCGGACAGGCGGCCAGTACCTAGGATTGGGAAACGGCCGGCACCCCCTACCGGATGGCGATCGCCTCGATTTCCAGCAAGGCGTCCTTGGGCAGCCTGGAAACCTGCACCGCAGACCGCGCGGGGTAAGACCCCTGTTGGAAAAAAGTCGCATAGACTTCGTTCATTTCGGCAAAATCCCCCATGTCCTTTAGGAACACGGTCGTCTTTACCACATGGTCCAAATCCGTGCCCGCGGCCTCCAGGACAGCCTTCACGTTGGACAGCGACTGCCGCGCCTGGGATACGATCCCATCCGGCATCAGGCCGGTGGCAGGGTCAATCGGCAGCTGGCCGGACGTAAAGACCATGGTATCCGTCTGAACCGCCTGTGCATAGGGGCCGATCGCCGCCGGCGCCTGCGGGGTGACAACATTGTTGCGCATCTTTTTTGCTCCTTTCTCAAGTTTGTGCCTGTTCCTTCTGACCGGGAAAACCCTCCGGCCAAAAGTTCTGCGCTGTAATAAAAATATATCACAGCGAGAATAATTTATCAATAAAAATTTTGCAATTTTTCAAAAAATTTTTATTTTTCTTGGTGAATCGTTTTTAATTTTCCCAGTATTTCACTATAAAATTGTATGATCTGAATAAATTTCAGAAAAATTTGTGAGAATATTTTCTCATTCCCTTGACAAGCGTGGCGGATGGGTGTAAACTCCCTTTATCAATCGCGCAAGATTAAATTTTGCGCAATCTAAAAAAGGAGGATTGGAACATGGGGATTTATGATTTCACGGTGAAGGCAAAGGACGGCAGTGATGTATCGCTTTCCGAATACAAGGGGAAGGTGCTTCTGATCGTCAACACGGCGACGGGCTGCGGGTTCACGCCCCAGTACGAGGGGTTGGAGCACTTGTACGAAAAGTACAAAGCGCAGGGATTTGAGATCCTCGATTTTCCGTGCAACCAATTCGGCGGCCAGGCGCCGGGCACGGAGGAGGAAATCGCGGACTTTTGCCAGTCCCGCTATGGCGTGACTTTTCGGCTGTTCAAGAAAATTGAAGTGAACGGAAAAAACGAAGAGCCGCTTTATACCTATTTGAAGTCGCAAAAGGGCGGCATCATGGGCGATAAGATCAAGTGGAACTTTACGAAATTCCTCATCGACCGGGATGGAAACGTGGTGGATCGCTTTGCGCCAACCGTGACCCCTGACAAAATCGATGAGAGCGTGTCAAAATTGCTCTGAAAGTCTCGTCAAGCGTCCATGCGCTTGCAAGACCGCATGGATCTTTGACGGGCAATGTGGTACACGGGCAAAAAGCGGAGCAATTTGCGAATACCGCCGGCGGTTGCGCAAGCACGAAGTGCGAAGCAATCGGCTTTCCTTCATGGTGGTACGTCGCAAATCCGAGGCACGGCAGTTTACTGCGGGGGATGGCTATTTTTGACGTGCGAAAGGTAGCGGTAGACGCTCGCCTGGGAGCAGCCGAGCCTGGACGCGACCTCTTTGACGGCCCCTTTTAAGAGGAAAATGCCGTCTCGGTCCATCGCGGCAATGATCTGCTGGCGTTCTTCTGATGTGAGCCTGTCCGGGGATATGCCGATACCGTCCAGCTCCCGCTGGACGGCGTCGGCGGCCACGGCTTCCGTGGAATTGCGGAATTGCTCCGGCGCGCCTTGCAAAATGAGCTGGGCGCTGCCGTCAATCAGCGTGGGCGGGAGGTTCTCCAGGTAGGCGTCCGGATGGCACAGCCCCATGACTTGCGCGCCCAGCGCGCGAAAACGCGTGTCGTCAAAGTTGATGCACAACATCCCCACCAGGGTTCCCCGATCCTTGATGAATAGCGTATTCGAGCGCAACTCTTTTCCGGACGCGGACACCCCGCGGTAGTTGATCCGGTAGTCGGTCTGTTCGTAACTCTTGTCCCGCAAGACCCCCAATGCCATATTGGTCAGCGGCGCGCCGATGCTCCGGCCGCTGACGTGGGAGTTGGCAATCGCAATGATGGAGCGGTTTTTGTCCGTGAGGTCGTGCAAGGCGATCTCATAGTCCGGCCCTAACGCCATTCCCAAAAATTCCACGAGCTTGATGTAAGGCTTCAAAAATGGATTGATTGCCATGCGGTACCTCCTCGTTCGCCGAATGTCAGAATGTGTGCCCCTCCCACAGCTTTTGCGCCTCGGGCAGCGGGTAGAGGACGTGCTCGACGCGCGGCAGGGTAATGCAAAGGGCCTCCCGAAGCACATCCTCGACATTGGACACCGGAATGATCTGAAGCTGTGACTTGATCTCGTCTGACACTTCTTCTAAGTCCTTTACGTTTTCCTGCGGGATGAGCACTTTGCGAATGCCCGCGCGCTGCGCCCCATAGAGCTTTTCTTTTAACCCGCCGATGGGTGTCACTTCCCCGCGCAAGGTGATCTCCCCTGTCATGGCAAGCGCAGGATCCACCTTTTTCCCCGTCACCAGAGATGCCAGAGCTGTAAAGATCGCAATGCCGGCCGACGGCCCGTCTTTTGGCACCGCGCCGGAAGGCACATGGATGTGCACGTCGCGATCCTGAAAACTCACCGTGTTAAACGGCAGCCTGGATTTTAACAGGCTCAAGGAAATGCGCGCCGATTCTTTCATCACGTCGCCCAATTGGCCCGTCAGGATCACTTCGCCTTTCCCCGGCATGTCCGTCGTCTCGATGAACAGGATCTCGCCGCCGACAGGCGTCCACGCAAGCCCCGTCACCACGCCGGGCGGGTTGTCTTTTTGCGCCATCTCGTGCCGGGAAACCTTGTGCCCCAGCTCCTTTTCCAAATCCTCCTCGCTGATGCGGATCACATCCCCGGCCTGCCCGGAGACAATTTTTTCCGTCGCGTACCGCGCCAGTGTGGACAGCTGCTTTTTCAGGCCGCGCACGCCCGCCTCTTGCGTATATTCCGCAATGATTTTGCGCAAAATCTCATCTTCTATCACCAATTTCCCCTCGGGTATGCCCATATCTTCCAGGACTTCCGCCATCAGGTGGTCTTTGCCGATGTGGAACTTCTCATCCGGCGTATACCCGGAGATCTCGATGATCTCCATGCGGTCGAGCAAGGGCGCGGGGATGCCGTCCATGGAATTTGCCGTGGCGATGAAAAATACGTGTGACAAGTCATAGGGCAAATCCAGGTAGTGATCCGTAAAGGTGTTGTTCTGCTCCGGGTCCAGCACTTCCAAAAGCGCGCTTTGCGGGTCTCCGGAAAAGCCGCCCGGCGACAATTTGTCTACTTCGTCGAGCACCAGGACGGGATTTTGCGTTCCCGCGCGGCGAATGCTCTGCAGGATGCGCCCCGGCATCGCCCCCACATACGTCCTGCGATGCCCGCGGATCTCCGCCTCGTCGCGCACGCCGCCCAGGCTCATGCGGACATACTTTCTCCCCAGTGCCTCCGCAATGCTCTTGCCAAGGCTGGTCTTGCCCGTTCCCGGAGGGCCGACAAGCAAGAGGGCGGACCCTTTGTTTTCGTCTTTGAGTTTCATCACCGCGAGCTGCTGGATGATGCGATCCTTGACCTTTTCCAGCCCATAATGCCCCGTGTCCAGGATCTGCCTTGCCCGCTCCAGGTCAATCGACGCTGTCTCGTCTGTTTTCCACGGCAGGGAGAGCAAAAAATCCAGATAATTGCGGATGACGTTTTGCTCGCTCCCGTCAGGGCCTGCCGTCTCCAGTTTTTTTGCCTCCTCCAGCGCGGCCTTTCGCACCTCGTCCGGCAAATCGGCCTGTTCAATCCTTGTGCGGAAATTCCCCTCTTCTGCCATCTCGGGGTCAGACTCTTTTAGCTCGTCCTGAATGGCGCGCAGCTGCGCCCGAAGCGCCTGCTCGCGATAGCGCTTGTTGGCATTTTCCGAAAATTTCTCGGTCATTTGGATGTTTAGTTTCATCAATTCCTTTTGGCGGAACAGGTAGTCCAAAAATAGGATGCCCCGCTCCCTTAGGGAATCGGTTTCCAAAAGGCGGAACTTCTCGTCCCTCGAGAGGCGCATGAACTGCGCCAGAAAGACCATGATGGTATTGAGCTCGTCATAGGTGCACACTTTTTGGTAAAACAGATTGCCGCCCTGGATGGGGCTTGTGATTTCGCCCACCACCTTTTTGATATATCCCAGCATTTCCTGCTTGCTCGGCTCGTCTAAGTCGTCCACCTCCGGCAAATCCTCACATTCCGCAAAAAAGCGGTTTCCCTCTTCTTTCACCACGGACAGGATCTTGACGCGCCGCATCATGTGCGCCATCACGGCAACGCCCGACTCGTTCTTCCCCACCTGGTTCACTTCAAACACGACGCCCTCGGGGTAAAAATCGGACACGCCCAGTTCCTGCTCGTCGCGCTTTGCCCGCAGCTGAACCGCCACAAAGCGATTGCCCTGTTCCTGGTACTTCTCCACATTGTCCGACTCCGCGACGCGAAACGCGACTTCCGTATTCGGCAAAAGCAGCATATCGGAAACCGGCAGGATCTCCGCTCTGATTGTTTTTGTTTCCTTATTTTCCATTGTGATACCTTTCCTTTCTTGCACAACCACCGGGCATCCCTGGCAAACTCAAGGTCTCTCACCATCTTAAACGAACGTTCGGTTACTGTCAAGGGAAAATGGGAAACGGCGGTGATTT
>CAYVVW010000025.1:0-8849 GCA_964455335.1 uncultured Marvinbryantia sp. | reverse complement strand
GGCGGTGATTTCTGGGTGATTTTGCCGCTCCCCATGACAAAAACCAAGGCCCACCCTTGTGTGGATGGGCCCTGAATACGTTTGCACTTAGTTGATCATGCCTTGCACAAATTCCGTCATCATGGCGTTGGCATCTTCCATGCCATTTGCCTCGAGGGCGGAAATCAGCTCTGTCCAGTTTGCCTCAAAGTCCGCGTCCGAACCGGTCACGCACTTGACAAGGCCCGGCCAGGCGATCTCGTCGAGCGACGTGCTTAAGTTGGAAAGCTCCTGCGGCAGCTGCATCGCCCACACTGGCGAGAACGGCGGGGTCTCAAACTCATCCGGCTGCGGGAAGATGTCGATCAGCATCTCCACGCCCCATGCCTCGCAAGCGGCCTTTTGTTCATCGTTGTAAGCGGCAACGATGGTCTCGCGGGTGTTCGGGGTATACGGCGTGCCATCCTCAGCGGTCGCGCCATCGCCATAGTTCGGGAAGCCGTTGAAGTTGCGGATGCCCGTCTTTTTGGAGTAATCGGTATCGGTCTGGGAAGCCAGCGTCTCTTCCTCCGGACGATAGCGGTTGCCGTCTGCGTCGATCTCGTAGTTGATGCCTTCCACGCCCCAGTTGAACAGGATCTGTCCTTCGTCAGAGCAGATGTAGTCGAGGAATTGCACCGCGCGCACCGGGTCTTCGCAGCTCTTGGTGATGCCGATGCCCCAGCCCACCTGCAAGCCCTGGTACATCAGGGACGGGGCCTTGTCGCCCTCGTGCAGTGTGACTGGCAGCGGGGCATACGTCTTGTCCAGTTTGCCATCGGCAATCAGAACCGACTCCGCGGCGGAGTAATCCCAGCCCGTGTCCGTAAGGGCAACCACGCGGCCGCTGGAAATTTTTGCGATGTAGTCATCGTGTGTCTGGGTCGCGAAATCCGGATCCAGGATGCCTTCGTTGTACATCCTGCACAGCCACTGGAAGTATTCCTTCTCATTTTCGCTGGCGTGCTTGTAGTAGAAGTTGTTGTTCTCGTCGTAGATCCACTGGCCGTTGTCCGGCTGCGCGTCGCCGATGAAGCCCGCCGGGTTGCCCAATGTGATCATCCAGTGCCAGTCAGACGCGCTGATGGTCAGGCCGATCATCGGAAGCCCGTCGTCCGTGGTCGGGTGCGCTTCCAGGTACTTCTTGATCAGCGCCTCGTATTCCGCGATGGTCTTCGGGTACTCGTAGTTGTTTTCCTTTAAAGCCGCCCACTGGATCTGGCAGGTGCCGCTGGTCTGCAGGGTGGTCGCGCGGGTATCCGCATAGCTCAACTGGTAGATGCCCTCGTCGCCGTTGCCCCATCTGAGTTTCTCAAACTCATCGCCATACATCTTTTTGATGTTCGGGCCGTATTCCTCGATGAGCTCGGACATGTCGATGAGCGCGCCCGCCTCATAGAGGTCGGTTGCGGATCCTTTGGCAAAAATCATGTCGGGATAGCTGTCCTCGGCGATCATCAGGGCTACATCCTCTGCCTGTGTGCCATCCGAGGTACCTACGGGGTAGGTGACATCCAACGTGACGCCCGTCGCCGCCGTGATCGCCTGCGAAACGGGGTTGTCCCACGCATTGTTGTTGCCGTCTGCATCATAATACGTGAACGTGATCGGCTCTAAATCAGCCGCGCTGGCGGAAATGCCGGCCGCAAACATGCTGCCCGTCATGGCCGCCGCAAGTAACAGTGCCATTACTTTTTTGCTTTTCATGAAACATCCTCCTTTTTTCATGCATGTTTTATAAGTTAACCCTGAGGCACTCAGGAACTTATACGTTTTTTCGCGCGCCGTCAGTCTTTGACAGAACCTACGGTCATACCTCCGATGAAGTACTTTTGCAGGAACGGATAGACCACCACGATCGGCACAGTGGCCACCACGGTGACCGCCATGCGCACGGCCATCGGCGTCACGGAAGTCGCGCGGGCCGAAGCGCTGTGCGGATCGATTTGCACGGTCGCCTGGGACATGATCTCATAGAGTTTGTATTGCAGGGTTGGCAGTTTTTTCGCATACAGGTAAGTGTCCATAAAGGAGTTCCACTGCCCCACCGCGTAAAACAGCGCCACCGTGGCGATGACCGGCTTGCAAAGCGGCATGACCACGCGGTACCAAATCTGAAAATCGTTTGCCCCGTCCAAGACGGCCGCCTCCTGCAAGGCAAAGGGAAGCCCATCGATGTAGGAGCGCACCAGGATCATGTTGTATACCCAGATCAGGCCCGGCAGGATGTACACCAGGAAGTTGTTGCCCAGCTTTAAGGTGCGCATAATGAGCAGATATTCCGGAATCAGACCGCCGCTCACATACATCGTGATGACAAACAACAGCGTGAAAAATTTGCGCAGCACAAAATCCTTGCGGCTCAGGGTGTAGGCAAGCATCGCCGTGCAAATGACGCCGAGCATCGTGCCGATGATGGTCTTCGCCACCGAGAGCATGAAAGGCGTGGCGATCCCGCCCTCCTTAAAGACATACTTGTAGTTGCTCAGCGTGAACACGCGCGGGATGATAAAGTTGATGTTGCGCACGGTGTCCGTCGCGTCGTTTAGGGAAATCGCCAGCACGTTCAAAAACGGATACAGCGTGATGACCATCAGCAACGTAAAAAACACAAGCAAAAACCAGTCAAACCATGTTTTCTTCTTCTTTACTGCCATCTTCTTTCGCCCTCCTTAAATCAGCTTGTCTTCACCGATCATTCCGGCGATCTTGTTGGCAATCATCAGCAGGGTAATCCCGACCACGGACTGGAACACGCCGATGGCGGTACCAAGGCCATAATCGCTGTTCCCGATACCACGCGTATAGGAGAACCAGGACAGAACCATGGTGTGGTCTTGCACAAGCGGGTTGCTCAGAAGCATCTGACGCTCCATGCCGACCCCCAGAAGGCTGCCGATGCTCATGATCGTCATGACCATGACGGTCGGGCGGATGCAAGGCAGGGTGATGTGCCACATCTTTTGGAAACGGTTCGCGCCGTCCATCTCGGCCGCCTCGTAAAGCCCGGTGTCGATGCCGGCCATGGCGGACAGGTAGATGATGGCGTTCCAGCCCACTTCCTTCCAGCAGTTGATGACGACGATGACGAGCCAGATGAGCGGGGAATTGGTGCTCATCAAGTGCAGCCTCGTCCCGAGCAGGGTGTCCAGCACGCCGCCATCGTTGAAAATATTTTTCGCGATGCTGGCGATGATCACCCACGACACAAAGTGCGGCAGGTAGGAAATCGTCTGCGAGAGTTTCTTGATGCGCGTAAACGCCATCTCGTTGAGAAATACGGCGAACG
This sequence comes from uncultured Marvinbryantia sp., assembly GCA_964455335.1. GTDB lineage: Bacteria > Bacillota > Clostridia > Lachnospirales > Lachnospiraceae > Marvinbryantia. The sequence continues at coordinate 5,542 of CAYVVW010000025.1, read as the reverse complement.
CAATGGCGGAAACGGTGCCGATCACAAGGTCCAGGATGCTCGTTCCCACCGTGTTGATCATCGTTTGCGCAAACAAACGGTCAGAAAAGGCTTTCGTGAAATTGTCAAACCCGACAAACTTCCGCTCCCATATCGGCAAGGCAAACGTGGCGGGCTTGACCTCCTGGAAAGCCATCGTCCACCCCCAAAGCGGCACATACTTAAAAAGGATGAGCCAGACCACAAATGGCAGGGACATCAGCAACAAGTAGCGCTGCTTCCATAAAACGTGCGGCGTGATCGCTTTCTTTTTCTTCTTTGCGGCCGCCGCATCTGATCGCTTGTTCATAACACCCGTTCTCCCTCCTCAAAAATGATGACGCGCGCCCCGCCCCCAGCCATGCGCAAGCACGCCACGGGAAAAGGTCGCTCATCCACCCATCATTATATATCACCCTTGAAGCATTGAAAATTGTATTATTTAACCGATCAAACTATCATTTTTTAAGATTTTCAGTCAGAATCACCAAGCGATTTCCCAGGACATGTGGTGCGCGGGTGCGCAAACGATCGCAAACGACAATCGTATTTGCCGCTTACGGTCGCAAAAACGAAAGCCTTCCATCGGCAGATTTGGTCAAAAAAGACTAGGAATTTTCGTCGGAATCGGTTATGATAGAAGAAAAACGAAGGAGCGCGCGCCCATGCACACGGAAATGGTTCTCCGGCACCTGGATCAGTACAGCGAAAAGGAGATCTTTTACCAGACTTACCAGAACTTAAAGCGGAACCCCGAGCGGTTTTCTGCATTTATCTCCTCTTTAGACCCCTGTGTCGTCGGGGAGAAGCAGCTGGTCCTGCCGGAGTTCCCGGACGCCATGGAAAAGGCGGGCATCTCGCAGACGGGAGACGGCTGCCCGAATATCGACATGGACCGGACCATCTATCTGGCAAAGCACGACCGCTGCGCCCCGCCTTTTTTGCACACGCACAGTTTTTTCGAGCTGATCTATGTCCTGCGCGGCAGCTGCACGCACACCGTTTTTGGGAAGGACACGCTCTTAGGCGAGGGGGATTTGTGCTTTCTCGCGCCGCACCTGGCGCACGCGGTCTATGTGGACGAGTCCGGCCTGGTGTTAAAAATCCTCCTGCACAAAGAGAGCGCGGAGGCGATTTTTTGCAACATCCTGCGCGAGAGCAACCAGATTTCAGACTTCATGCGGAACAGCCTGTACACAAAGCGCTCCGCCACCTACCTCGTCTTTCACACAAAGGGCGACCGCGCGGTGTGCGGGCAGATCCTCGAAATGTACAAAGAGCAGCAATTTTGCAAGGATGCCTACAGCAGCCGCATCCTCACCAGTATGCTTGTGATCTTTTTCGGGCGGTTGATGCGCCATTATGACCAGGCGGCCTATATGCCGCCCCAGCCAAGCCAGCGCCCGGATGCCGCGCCTTTCCTCGCCTACATCTTGAAAGACTACCGCACCATCACGCTGTCCAGCCTTGCCAGGCAGATGAATTATTCGGTTCCTTATTGCTCCAGGCACATCAAGGATGTCACCGGATATACCTTCTCGCAGCTGCTTCAGCAAATCCGCTTCCAAAAAGCGGAGCAGTTTTTGCGCTCCTCTACCCTCTCCATCCAGCGGATCGCCTCGGATTTGGGGTATGAAAACCCGGAGAATTTTATCCGCGCGTTTAAGAAGTCCTACGGAGTCAGCCCTGCCAGGTACCGCGCGCAATTCGGGGCGCAAGAGGAACATCCGGACCCAGAAAAACAGGAGGTTTTATTTTATGCACAGAGAGCTTCAAGAAATTGAGCGCGTCATCCAGGAAGGCCCGTTCTCGGACGACTGGGATTCCCTTGGCAAAATGCAAGTGCCCGCCTGGTTCCAAAAGGCGAAGTTTGGCATTTTCACGCATTTCGGGCTTTACAGCGTGCCCGCGCACAACAATGAGTGGTACTCGCGCAATATGTACCGGCAGGAGGCCGAGGAGTGGTCCTACCACCGCAAAACGTATGGCGACCAGAAAGTCTTTGGCTACAAGGACTTCATCCCCCTTTTCCGCGCCGAAAAATTTGACGCGGCCAAATGGGTGCGCCTGTTTCGGGACGCGGGCGCGCGCTACTACTTCCCTGTCGCGGAACACCACGACGGATTTCAGATGTACAAAAGTGCCATCAGCGCGTTCAACGCATTTGAAATGGGGCCGCGCCGCGACATCCTGGGGGAATTGCGCGCGGCGGCAAATGCGGCGGGCATACATTTTTGCGCCTCCTCGCACAGGGCCGAGCATTGGTTTTTTATGTCCCACGGAAAAGAATTTGACAGCGATGTAAAAGAGCCCCTGCGGCGCGGCGATTTTTATTGGCCGTCCATGCCAGAAAGAGACCCCGAGGATCTGCAAAGCGAGCCGTACCCCAACGCGGAATTTTTGCAAGACTGGCTCTTGCGCACTTGCGAACTGGTGGACAGCTACCGCCCGGAACTGCTCTACTTTGACTGGTGGGTGCAGCACGACGCGTTCAAGCCCTATCTCAAAAAACTCGCCGCGTACTATTACAACCGCGGGGCGTCCTGGGGCACGCCTGTCGCCATTTGTTACAAGCATGACGGCATGATGTTTGGAAGCGGCATCCCGGAAGTGGAGCGCGGCTCGTTTGCCGACGCAAAGCCCTACCCCTGGCAGACGGACACGGCGATTGCGCGCAATTCCTGGTGCTACACCGACTCCCTGGCCTACAAGCCCGCGGGCGAGATCGTTCGCCAGCTCATCGACGTGGTGAGCAAAAACGGCAACCTCCTGCTCAATGTCGGGCCAAAGGCCGACGGAACCATCGCAGAGCGCGACCAGCAAATTCTTATGGAGATCGGCGCCTGGCTAAAGACAAATGGGGAGGCCGTTTACGACAGCCACGTGTGGCGAAAATCCGGGGAAGGACCCACAAAGACAAAAGAGGGGCAATTCACGGATGGGGAGGAAACCGCCTATACCGCCGATGACTACCGCTTTACGGCAAAGGGCGGCAGCATCTACGCGTTTGCCATGCAAAGCCCAAAGGATGGGCGCAGCGTGATCCGCTCCCTCAAAGCGTCGGACAACCAAAACCTGCCCGAATTTCACGGCATCATCGAGCGCGTGTCGATCTTAGGGGAAGCCGATGCGCCCGCCTGGCGTCAGGACGGCGAGGGGCTGCACATCCAAAGCCGCCTGGCGGCGCGCGCCCTGCCAGTCGTCTACCGCATCGAGGTGCGCTAAGGCTTGCGCACTTCAAAGCCGCGCGGTCAGGGAGATGCACTGAGACTTGCGCGCCTCAGAGCCGCATGGTCAGGGAGATGCGCTTGCGCGCAAGGTCGACGCTTAGGACTTTCACGTCCACGATGTCGCCGAGCTTGACTGCCTCCAGGGGATGCTTGAGAAACTTTTTGTCCGTAATCTGCGAGATGTGGACCAGCCCGTCCTGATGCACCCCGATGTCCACAAAGACGCCAAAGTCGATAACGTTGCGCACCGTTCCCTTTAGGACCATGCCCGGCTTTAAGTCTTTGATGTCGAGCACGTCCGTGCGCAGGATGGGCTTTGGCATGTCCTCTCTCGGGTCGCGCGCGGGCTTTTCCAATTCCCGCGCGATGTCGCGCAAGGTGATCTCCCCAATGCCAAGCTCTTGGGAGAGCGCCCGGTAGTCACGCACTTTTTCGGATAGCCCGTTTAGGCGCCGCTTGGCGACGTCCTGCGGCGTGTAGCCCAGGGTTTGCAACAGCCGCTCGGCGGCCGCATAGCTCTCCGGGTGGACGCTCGTCGCGTCGAGCGGGTTTTCGCCGCCCGTGATGCGCAAAAAACCCGCGCATTGCTCATAGGCCTTTGGCCCTAATTTTGCCACTTTTTTGAGCTGCCCGCGGTTTTGGAAGCTCCCATTTTGCTCTCGGTACGCCACGATATTTTTCGCAATCGGCTTGGTGACGCCCGAGACGTACATCAAAAGGGAAGCCGATGCCGTGTTGAGCTCCACCCCCACGCGGTTCACGCAGTCCTCCACCACGCCCCCTAAGGTCTCCCCGAGTTTTTTCTGGTTCATGTCGTGCTGGTATTGCCCGACCCCGATCGACTTGGGGTCGATTTTCACCAGTTCCGCAAGCGGGTCCTGCACCCTTCTCGCAATCGACGCCGCGCTGCGCTGCCCGACATCAAACTGCGGGAACTCCTCCGTCGCCAATTCGCTCGCCGAATAGACCGACGCGCCCGCCTCGTTCGTGATCACATATTGCACCGGCTCGGGGATTTCCTTTAACAGCTCCACGATGAACTGCTCGGACTCGCGCGATGCCGTGCCATTCCCAAGGGAGATGAGATCCACGTGGTAGGTGCGGATCAGCCTTTTTAGCACCTCTTTTGCCGCGCGTATCTTTTGCTCGTTTGTGGGCGCGGTGGGGTAAATCACGGCCGTGTCCAGCACCTTTCCCGTGGGATCCACAACAGCCAGCTTGCACCCCGTGCGAAATGCCGGATCCCAGCCGAGCACCACTTTCCCCGCGATGGGCGGCTGCATCAAAAGCTGTTCCAGGTTTTTGCCAAAAACGGAAATGGCGCCGTCCTGCGCCCACTCGGTTTTCGCGCCCCGCACCTCGCGCTCGATGGCAGGGGCGATGAGCCGTTTGTAGCTGTCCGCGAGGACTTCGCGCAGGATGGGCGCCGTCTGCGGGTTTTCCCCGCGGATCACCTGTTTCTCGAGATATGCCAGGATTTTCTCCTCCGGGGCATCGATTTTGACTTGCAGCACCTTTTCCTTTTCCCCGCGGTTGATGGCAAGCACACGGTGCCCGGCAAGTTTTGGCAAGGCCTCGGAAAAATGGTAATACATCTCATAGACCGACTGCGCCTGGTCGTCTTTTGCCTCGGAAGTCAGGCAGCCCTCCTTTTCCGTCAGGCCGCGGATGTGGATGCGGTACTTGGCGACGTCGGAAATCTCCTCGGCCACAATGTCCATCGCGCCCTGCAGGGCGTCCTGGGGCGTGGGCACTTCTTTTTCCGGCGAGACATAGGCCAATGCCTCTTCTAGCATCGGCTTTTGCGTCTTTTGCAGCAACAACATGTCAGCCAACCCCTGAAGCCCCCGCTCTTTTGCGACTGTCGCCCGCGTGCGCCTTTTCGGGCGAAACGGGCGGTACAAGTCTTCCACCACAACGAGCGTCTGCGCCGCCTCGATCTGCTGACGCAGCGCGTCCGTGAGCTTCCCCTGCTCCGCGATGGAGGAGAGGACTTGCTCCTTTTTCTCCTCTAAGCTGCGCAGATAAGCAAGCCGCTCGGAAAGTTTGCGCAGCTGCGCGTCGTCCAACGCGCCCGTCGCCTCCTTGCGGTAGCGGGAAATGAACGGAATGGTGTTGCCGCCGTCGATCAGATCGACGGCGGCCTGCACCTGCCATGTTCCCACCTGTAACTCCTGCGCCAGTTGTTCGTAAATGCCCATTCGTCTCCCCCCTCGCAGCATTTTGTCGCAGATTCCTGTTGCCATCCCCCACTTGCAAAATGCACGTCTAGGTTTTCGGACAGTCTGCCCTGT
>CAYVVW010000024.1:0-18696 GCA_964455335.1 uncultured Marvinbryantia sp. | reverse complement strand
CGAATTTGCCGTGGTACAGCCGCTTGCGCAGCGCAAATCCGGCGCAGCAAACGACGATACGAAAATCGTTTTGTCGTTTGCTATAAAAATAAGACACGGGGCTTACTCTGGGGTAACCGCCCCGTAAATCTCCATCGGGACATAGGCGAGCACGTAAATCCCGTCGTTTCGGTATTCCTCCGTGACGAGCTGGCCTTGTCTGCGGATCAGTTGGATGCAGCCCGCGTCCTTGTACTGGTACAAGCGCTCTATCCGCACTTTGCGCGCGTTGAGCAGCTCCTCTAGTTTTTCCCTCAGCGCGTCCAGCCCCTCCTTGCGCTTTGCGCAGATCGGCAGGCACGCATCCGCATGGGCATCCCGCGTGGGAGCATCCTCACCGGCCAGGTCCTGCTTGTTAAACAGCGTGACCACAGGTTTTCCCATGACACCCAAGTCTTTTAGGGTATCGTAGACGACTTGCATCTGCTGCCCGGCCTGCGGGTTGGAGGCATCCACCACATGCAAGATGATGTCAGCATACTTCGCCTCTTCCAATGTGCTGCGAAACGCGTCAATGAGGTGGTGCGGCAGTTTTCTGATAAATCCCACCGTGTCCGTCACCAGCATCTCCTGCCCGGACGGCAGCTGCAGCACGCGCGTGACCGGGTCGAGTGTGGCAAACAGCTTGTCCTCTTCAAGCACCTGCGCGCCTGTCAGAGCATTGAGCAACGTCGATTTCCCCGCGTTCGTATAACCCACAATGGCCGCCACCGGAATGGCGCTGCGGCTTCTCTTTCCCCGCGCAACTTCGCGGGATCGCTTGACGGCTTCCAGCTCCTTGTTTAATTGCGCAATGCGGTCGCGAATCAGGCGGCGATCCATTTCCAGCTTTTTTTCTCCTGGACCCCTGGTGCCAATGCCGCCCCCAAGCCTGGAAAGCGCGTCCCGCAAACCGACAAGCCTTGCCTGGCGGTACTTCAGCTGCGCCAGCTCCACCTGGATCTTTCCCTCTCCCGTAGACGCGTGCGCCGCAAAGATGTCCAAAATCACAAGTGTGCGGTCCATCACCTTTTGATCCAGCTCTTGCTGCAAGTTGCGCTGCTGGGCTGGGGTAAGCTCATCGTCACACAAAATGGCATCCGCCTCCAGGGCATCCGCCATCTGCTGCAGCTCCTCGATCTTTCCCTTCCCGAGATAAGTGCCGGGGTGCGCCTGCTCACGGTTTTGGAGCATCCTGCCGACTGTCTCGGCGCCCGCCGTCTCGGCAAGCTCCCCCAGCTCGTCCAAAGAAGCCTCCGCGTCACGCGCGTCACCTGTGCTGATCCCAACCAAAATCACGCGTTCTTTCCTTGTCTCCTGCGTAATCTCCACAAACCATCCCACCTATCCAGGCAAATCCAATCCGCACGCAACCCGCCGCTCTACTTTCGTGCAAAGCACCCTTTCGCGCAACCCCGCCTATCTGCTGCTTAAAAAAGCATACTCTTTTTTTCCTTCCTCGTCGTCCGGATATTGCTGCACAAACTCCTCGGCGAGGGCCAGCGCGGACGCAAAGTCGTACTTTCGCTCATGCGCCACGATCTGGTTATACAGCAGGTCGCGCCGCACGGCCTCGTCCTCCGTCTCAAGTTCCAGCCCCTCGCGCGCCATCGAGACAGCGGCGTCATAGTTTCCCTCCGCCAGATCGCACAGCACGATGCCATTGTAGGCGGCCGCGTCGTTGCCATACTCCTCGATGTATTGGAGAAACAGGTTTCTGGCGTGCGTGCTGTCATCCAGCTCCAGGTAGACCTGCCCCATCAGCATCATCGCTTTTTTATGTTTTTGCTCAGCGGGCTTCGCCAACATTTTTTGCGCCAGCTCATAATCCCGCAAGTACACATAAATGCAGCCTTTTTGGTAGTAATCCTCCATCTCCTGCCCCTCGTAACTGAGGGCTTTTCGCAGGTACTCGTCTCCGATTGCGGAAAGATTTTGCTCCTCATATTGCATATAGATGTTCAGAAACATCCCATAATCCTGGGGAGACAAAAGGGATGCGGCATCAAAATCCGCCTTGGCCGCGTCCTGCTCCTGCAGTTTCAAAAAGGACGCGCCGCGCAAATAGTATGCGTCCGCGTTTTCCGTCTCATTCAAAATGCGGCTGCATGTGTCGCGCACCTGTGCGTAATCCCCCATGCGAAACTGGCAAGCCGCCTCGTAAAGACTGATGTCCGCCCGCGTCTCGGGCATTTTTTCGTCGCACAGCTGGTAGGCCTTTTCAAATGACGCAATGGCCGCCGCATACTCCTTCTGGGCCATCAGGGCGATGCCTTCCTCGCGCGCCTGCTCCAGTTCTGAGGGTCCCTGCTGTTTGCACCCTCCCAGCGAAAACACCAGGGCAGCCGCAAGCACAAGGGCGGCAAATCGGCACATTCCAATATGGGAATAACCATCGCAAGGCATCTCTTCGCCTCCCATCCGCCACCGGCTTTTATGCGCAAACGCGGTTCCGCTCACAAAAGCGGAACCCCGCAAAGACAATGCCCATCCATTCTACCACATCTCCCGAAAAATGGGAAGTGTTTTTTTACGATTTTGCCCGATTTGGCGACACCGCGCGCGCAAACTCCTCCAGAATCTCCTTTTCGGGCGCGGGGGTGAGCAAGCTGACAAGCACGTTCACCGCCAATGCCGTCAAGAAAGCGGGCAACAGCTCATAAATATCCCAAAATCCACCCATCGGGCGCACCAGATACTTCCATATAAAGATCATGCCACCGCCGGCGATCATGCCGGCGAGCGCGCCGTAGCGGTTAGAACGCTCCCAAAACAGTGCCGCCAATACCACTGGCCCAAAGGATGCCCCAAATCCCGCCCATGCAAAGGAAACAATGGAAAAGACCGAGCTGTTGGGATCTCTGGCCAAAAAAATGGCAACCGCAGCAATGACGAGCAGGGTCAGCCGCGCCGCCAGCACTGGGCTTCTCTTTTTCTTGCGGAAAAAATCCCCAAAAATGTCAGAGGACACCGCGGAGGCGGACACCAAAAGCTGAGAATCCGCCGTGGACATGGTGGATGCCAAAATGCCGGCCAGAATCACGCCCGCCAGCAAGGCGGCAATCAGCCCCTTTTGGCTGAGCAGGTCCGCAATGCGCACGACGATCGTCTCCGCGTCAGCGCCTTCCAGCATGGGGAGCGCCCCCACTTCGCTCATGCCAAGCCCGACCACGCCGATCAGCACGCCCGCCGTCAGGGAAATGATCACCCACAGCGTCGCGACACTGCGCGAAAGGCTCAATTTATTCTCATCCTCGACCGCCATAAAGCGGAGCAGGATGTGCGGCATACCAAAATAGCCAAGCCCCCATGCCATCATGGAAAAGACATTGATGATGCCATATTCCTTTGAGGTGTGCGTCACCGGGTCATATGTGCGCGTGACCGACAGATACCCCGGGAGTTCCTTTGCGTTCTCCAGCACCTCGCGAAAACCGCCCGCCACACTGATCCCAAAAACCAGGACGATCACAAGCGCGAGCGACATCACGATGCTTTGCACAAAATCTGTGGTGGAGGCAGCCAAAAAGCCGCCCAGCATGGTATATCCGACAATGACCAGGGCACTGACCGCCATGGCGGCAAAATAATTCACGCCAAACAAACTGGAAAACAACTTCCCGCACGCCGCGAAACCCGAGGCCGTGTATGGAATAAAGAAAAGAACAATCAAGCCAGCACTGACGTACAGCAACAGGTTGGTGTTGTCGTGGTAGCGATTCCGGATAAACTGCGGCAGCGTGATGGCATTGTTTGCCACGTGGGAATAGCGGCGCAGGCGTTTTGCCACAAGAAGCCAGTTGGCATACGTCCCGACCACCAGCCCGGTCGCCGTCCATCCCGCGTCCGCGATGCCGGTCAGGTAAGCCAGACCCGGCAGGCCCATCAAAAGCCAGCTGCTCATGTCCGAGGCCTCTGCGCTCATCGCCGCCACGATCGGCCCAAGCCTTCTCCCGCCCAGATAAAAGTCGTCCTCATTTTTATTGTTTTTTGCGCAGCGATAGCCGATATCCAGCATCATCAGCAAATAAACCAAAATGGCAAATGCGATGCAAAGTTTCTCCGTCGTCAACCCCATCTTTGTCACCCGCTTCCCTTCCCTGCACAGACTCCCACGCGCCCCACACGGCGCGACACCGTGGGATACGCCCCACATCGCCACGCCGCCGGCCCTTGCCATCCCGTCCTTATGCTCCAAAAAAAGAGCGCGTTTCCGTGCTTTCCTCTATACCATCCGCAAGCAATAATTCAATATCATACCATCTGCGCTAGTATTTTGCAAGCCCCAATTTTTTCAATTTCACCTCAATTTCGCACAATTTCACACCTGCATGTTTTTCAATTTCGCACCTTCAATTTCGCTTCAATTTCGCACCTTCATTTTTTCAAATTTCGCACCTGCAATTTTTCAATTTCTCATCCCATTTCCCGACAATTTTTCTGACAATTTGCCCGCCTGTTCCCCCTTCTTACACATGGCATCCGAAAATCGCTTCGTGGCAGTCATTGACTTCCATTTGCCTGCTTCGATGCCGTGTCATCAGACAACCGCTTCCCATTTCATGAAATAGCCGCGGCATTGCCCAGATGTCAGCAGGAGAGGGCTTGCAAAACACAAAAGCATCCGCATGGAACGTTACCCCACGATCCGCGCAATTCCCCAAAACACAAGCAAATGCGCCGGGTAGAGCGCGTAGTAGGCATATTTGGGAAAGCGGTTTTTGCGCACGCCGTTGTAGCACCAGATGCCATAAAAGGCCAAAGGCCCCGTGACGTAGAGCAAGCTGACCAGCGCGCCGAGCACTGTTTTCCACACATTTTTTGTGTACAAGAGATGCAGAATGGCCACCAGCAAAACCATGCAAAGGCCATAGGCCGTGCGCAAAAGGGACACCCACCCCGCCGCGCAGCACACGATGACCACGCGCGCCAGGGCGGGCACAAACCCCCGGCCTTTTCGGAACATATCCAGGAAATAGAGCATCAGCAGGCACACCGCCAGGGTGAACAGCACATTTTGCCCAGAGAAGGCGATTGCCCGCCCGTTCACCCCCAAATCATAGGGGATTTCGCTGATCGCCGCAAATGCCAGCATCGTCAAAAGATACCGCTTGAAACTGGACGTGTTGCGATACCCCTCCACCAGCAAAAAGGCGCACAAGGTGACGGCAAGCCCAGCCAAAAGCTGCAAGACGACGCCAACGCCGCTTGCCAGCATCAGAAAGCTGTCGCTTTCCATGGCCGCCGCCAGGCTTTCCTGCGTGTAACGCTCCAGGTGAATGATGCCATTTTGCACCACCACAATGCCAAAATTCGCCAGCACCGTCGTGACAGACGCAAACATCTTCAGGCCGTCCGCCGTCACGTCCGGCGTCCGCCAGACCACCCCTTGCCTTCCCATTCGACCAGACATCCCGTCACCTCCTCGCGCACCATTCTTCCGTCCGATTCATCCTGCCGCACCGTTATCTTTTCACCGCGCCGCCCGTGGTTCTTTCTACCCTTTTCTATCCTTTCACCGCGCCGCCCGTGATTCCTTCCACGTAGAATTTCTGCATGATGAAAAACAGGATGGAAATCGGGATGGACACCAGCACGCCGCCACAGCAGAAGATCGTGAAATAGCTGTTGATGAGGCTCTTGTCCAGCATCTTATACAGCCCGATCGCCACGGTGTAATTTGCGGAAATGCCCGCGTTTAGGATCATTTTCGCAAACACAAAATCCATCCACGGCCCCAGGAAACTGCTGATGACCGTATAGACCAAGATCGGGCGGCTCATCGGCATGACAATTTGCCAAAAAATGCGCGCCTCGGTGCACCCGTCGATGCGCGCCGCCTCGCACAGCGCGCGCGGCACCGTGTCGAAAAACCCTTTTGCGATCAGGTAGCCTAGGCCCGCAGAGCCGGAATAGACGAGAATCAGCCCCGCGTAGCTATTTGTCAGGTTAAAGGTTTTTAACACAAAATAAACCGCAATCATCGAAAGCATGCCAGGGAATAGATTCAAAATTACCCCCAGGTTCATCAATGGCTTTCGCATCGGAAAACGCATCACGGACATGGCATATGCCACCATCACCACAAACGCGGTGGAGATGACCGTGGTAAAGCACGCAATCACAAAAGTGTTCAAAAACCAGCGCGGGAACTGCTGCACGGTGTCCGGCTGAAACAGTTTTTTGTAATGGATGATGCTCCACTCTTTCGGAAAAAATGTGCTGGTATTCATCCCCGAATAAGCGTTAAACGACGTGCACACCAGCCAGATAATCGGGATCAGCCAAAAAAAGGCAAGGATGCCAATCAGCACGTTGTGCGCCACGACCCGCGTCGCGCGCCTGCTCTTTATTTTCTTCATTGGTAATCCTCCTCTCTGCCGTTTCCGATCATGCGGTTAAATGCGAATAGCGTAAAAATCGCGCAAATGATAAATACGATGATGCCGATCGCCGACGCCATTTTGTAATTGTAATAATCCTGAGTCAGGCGAAACAGCCACGTGACGAGCAAATCCACTTCCTTTGCCTGTGAGTTTGCCATCGCCTGGTTCGTCGTCGTGTAAACCCCCTCTGTCAGCAGGTAGATCACGTTGAAATTATTGATATTTTTCACGAAATCCGTAACCAGCGCGGGGCCAGTCACAAAGAGCATATAGGGCATGGTGATTTTCGCAAAGATCTGATAAGGCTTTGCGCCGTCCACGCGCGCGCTCTCCAGTTGGTCCGCCGGCAAATTCATCAAAACGCCGGTGGCGATCAGCATCTGGTATGGGATACCAATCCAGATATTGATGAGAATGATCGTCACGTGCGCCCACCCTGGGGCAGACAAAAATGGGATATAGCTGGTGGAGATCAGGCCGATGTCGCGCAAAAAACCCGTCAGGCCGATGTTGGCGCAAAACGTATTGACGATGCCGCCGTTGGAAAAGAAATTGCGCACCAAAAGCAGCGACACAAACTGCGGAACCGCGATGGTGACGATGAAGAGCGTGCGCCAGATTTTCGGGGCGCGCGTCTTTTCGCTGTTCAGCAAAACGGCCAGCAAAATCCCGCCAATGTAAGTGGTAAACGTCGCAAAAAATGCCCACACGAGCGTCCACCCGAGGATGCGGACAAACGCATAGCTAAACGTGGTGGTCAGCCCCCCGCCGCCAAACAAATTTTGGAAATTGGCAAACCCGACCCAGGTAAACAAGGACGAGGGCGGCATATGCTGCTGGTCATAGTTGGTAAACGCCACAAAAATCAGCAGCAAAATCGGGATGAACGTAAAGATTGTGATGCCGAGCACCGGAAGCGTCAGCAGCGTAATGTGGAATTTTTCCTCGACGTATGCGTGCAAATCCTCGCGAAACGTGTTGATGTGGCCACCCGCCTCGGCTTGCAGCTGCAGCCGGTAAACCGCGACGATATTGTGCATCCAAATGACGATTGCCGCCGCCCACACCACAAAGCTAAACAGCGAAAAAAGCAAAATGGAAAACGAGTTGTCGTAGTCATTAAACTCGCTTTTCATCGTCGCCATATTAAAGACGCGCTCCATCTTCACCGTGCCAAGCGTGCCGAATTTTGGCACATATTTCATCGCAAACAGCACCGTAAAGGCGATGATGGCGGCCTCCAAAATGGTCATGAGGACAGCCTTTGCCACCTGCCTGCGCCTGGCGTACCCCGCGCCCATCCAGATGGCGGTGAGCTTCACAAACGCATCCCCTTTGACAAACGCCTGCGCAAACTCCGAGAAGAAACCGCCGATAGATCGAAAGAAGCCGCCGACTGCCACAGCGGCCCCACCCTTCTTTTGCTCTGCCATAGGAACCTCCCTGCAAAATCATTCGGTTTTGAAAAAAGCGGGCCGCCGCAAACTCACTACCCATGCGACAGCCCGCCGTTTTTCCCTAAAACGAAACGCTCCTGGCGAACGGCAAAACCCGCGCCGCTTCGCCCAATGCGCTTATTCCACCGGAGCAGTGACACCCTCTACCAGCGTGTCCAGCGCCTCCTGGATGCCGGCATCGTCGTCCGCCTTGAGGTTGCCCTGCGCGATCAGCTCGCCAAACGTGGCCGACGGATCCCAGTACTTGCCGCCCACGCGCTGCTGTATGCCAAACTGGTTCTGCTGGCCCAATGCCGCAAGCGCCACATTTTCCGCAACCGCGTCCGAATTGAGCACGTTGAGGTTGCTCGGGCCGCTCTCGCGCTGGTCAAAATACTTCTGCTGAGAGGACTCGTTCGTGATAAACTCGGCGAGCAAAACAGCCCACCCAGAATTTTCGGAGTAGCCGTTCACGCCGACGAACTTGTAACCCGCGACAGAACCCTGCTGGATCTGCTGGTCGCCCACCGTGTAGGTCGGCAGCTTCGTCGCCGCATAGCCGTCGCCAAACGCCGCCTGGCACGCCTGGGCATCCCATGTGCCGCTCACGACCGCGCAGAGCTGCCCGCCCGCGATCTGGTTGGAGATGTCGCCGTCCGCAATCGCCATAAATGCCGGGCTGCCCGCAATGCCGATCATGCCCTTTACCACGTCCACGCCGGAGATGCCGCTCTCGCTCGTGCCATTCCAGTCGATGGCCGTCGTGCCGTCCTCATTTAGGTCGGTGTGGAAGCCTGCGCCGTAGAAGAAGGAAGCGTTATACCAACCGGAAGCCAGCGTCATGCCGACTTTCTTGCCCGCCGCGTCCGCCGCCGCAAGCAGGGCATCCCAGCTCGCCACGTCCTCCTCCGTAAGGACAGAGGAATCATAATACAGGAAATACCCGTTGTCCGCCGCGCGCGGGAACGCATAGAGCGAGCCGTCGATCGTCGCCGCGTCAACCGCGCCCTGCACGTTCGCGCTCTTGACGTCCGCCAGGGATTTCCCTGCCATCTGCGTGAGCATCTCGTCAAACTCTTCCAGGTTGAGCAGCGCGCCCGCATTGACCAAGTCATAGATCTGGTCGTCCGCAAACGCGAACACATCCGCCGCCGCCTCGACATCCGTCAGGATGGTGTCCTTTGCCGTAGACTCGGACTCCACGCCGATCTGAATGTCAAACGTCTGATCCGGATAAGCCGCCTGGAACTCCTGCGCCAACTCGCCAAGCAATGCCTGGTCCTCCTCAGCCCCCCAAAGCGTCAGGGAGATGGTTTCCTGTGCATTTGCGCAGACAGCCGAAGAAAGAGCCGTAACGGCCGCAAGCGCGCACGCCAATGTTTTCTTGCACTTCATACAAAAAACCTCCTTAAAAAATACTCGGCAACCTTGCGCATCCCACACAAAACCCGCCAGGTTCTCCAGGTCATTCGTGCAATCTGCACAACCGTTTGCCATGAAATTAGTATAACGCAACTCCTATTTTGTTGTCAATCATTTTTCAAAGTTGTCAATCTGTTTTCTTTTTTCTTTTTTCAAAGTTGTCAATCTGTTTTCAAATCCGATTGCAAATCCGATGGAATTTCTTGTGGCATTTGGACGGTTTGCATGGTATGATGTTTCGGGGGAAAGATGACCTCTTTCCTACCCTGGCATCGTGACACACGGATTTCGCCGCGCTTTGCGCTCTCAAAATCCTGCAAAGACATACTTTGCCGCAAGCATGGAGCGCATGGCGTTGGGATGCGTAAAACACCCAAAAAAGTGCAAAGAAATCCGCGTACCATGCGCGTCAAGAGATATTTTGACACACCCCAAATGAGGCTATCGTAAACGACGCATACATTTGTTGTCTATGACGGAACACCCGTTCCTCACGATGGCTCACACAAATGCAAACACAAACGGAGGCTGCAAAATGGACAAGCAACGTGTTTATTCCCTGCACATGGGAAAGGCAAACTGTGCCGTGGACTTGGGCGACGGGTCTGAGCGCGGCGAATATGTAAACCAGGACTACATTTTAAACAAATTGGGGAGACCGCACCGCAACATCACGCTGATGTATTGCTACTATCCCCTGGATGAGGGGTGGCCGGGGCGCGCCAGCGTCGTGCACGCCAACCCCAGCGTCTCTTTCGCGTGGGACTACCCCTATGACGACTACTTCCCCTACCTGGGCGGCCTAAACGGCAGCACGGACGGGGAGCCTTTTACGTTTATGCGCGACGTGCGCAGGCACGGGCAGGATGTCACGCTCACCCTGACGATAGACCCGCACGTGACGGACGACCACCTCATCGCCATCGCCAAGGATCTGCGCCCCTTTGGGCGCATGATGCTGCGCATCAACCACGAGTGCACCGGCGACTGGTTCAGTTTCACAAAGCGCTGCACTTACCAGGAAATCGGGGCATTTTTCTGCCGTTTCCACAAGCTGCTGAAAACGTATGCGCCAAACGTGCAAACCATCTTGTGCACCGGCGGCGTAGAGAAAGGGCAGGAAAAAATCGAAAAAGAAGAGGACTTCGCCGAGGCCGTGCGGCTGGCGGACATCTGGTCCATCGACAAATATTTCGCGCTGCACTGGGGATGGCCCTACGACGTGGCGGAGCGCGGCGGAACCACGCACGGGCGCAGCAAAATCCGCGACGTGTTCGCGTATACCAAGCGCACCTACCAGAGGTTTTGCGAGATTTGCGGCGGGCAGGCAAAGCCCATGGTGATGAGCGAGATGAACGCGGACGGCGACGTGACAGGACCCTACGACCAGGCCGCCATGGTGCAAGAATTTTGCGACATCCTGCGCACAGAGGACACGTCCTGGTTTTCCGGCTTTTCCACCTACCAGTTCCGCGACCGCGGCAGGCTGGGCCTGGAAATCGAGGACCCGAACAACGCCCAAGTCGGCATCGAGCAGCCCCTGCTGCAGACGTATCGGGAAATCATCCACGAGGAACACTTCTGCCCCGCCATGCGCATCGGGGAAGAAGTCACCTTGCCCGCCACCTTGCGCTGGGGCGGCGCCGAGGACGCGGACGGGATTGCCATCCCGCTGCACTTTGACGGCAATCCCCATTTTTGCGAACTCGTCTTTGCGGACGACGCCAACCTCATGATGGAACTGAACGGACGGTGGTTCTACAAATCCCCGAAAGCCCGAACCATCGACCTGATGCCCGCATTTTTTGCGCGCCCTCTAGACGGCCCGAAAGACCTCACCCTAAAAATCTTCGCGCCGCCCGCCACAGGCGAAAATGACTTAAGCATCGAAGATGGGCTGTTCAACAGCTATGCCACCATCCGCGCCCTGCCGGATATCCGCATCCGGATGGAGCCGGTGGAAGTGTGAAAAAACGATGTGGGCGCTAGAAAATATCTTGGCGCCCACATCATCTTTCCTTATTTTGGCTCACGATTTCTTGCGCAATGCCTACGCCTCGGACATTTTTCTCACAAGCACGAAAATGCCCACTACGACCAAAATCGGTATCGCCAGGTATATGATTCCCGCAAAGACCAATGCCAGGATCACAAGAGGAAATAAAATAAATCCACATACAAACTTCGTAATGCCCCAGGTCGCTTTCAGCCCCCATACCAGCAGTTTTCCGGCCAGAATCAGCATCGCAATCTTAAATATCAACCCCAGCATTTGTCCTTCTCCTTTCCTTTTGGCGGCTTTTCCCTGCTATGCGCCTGCCAAGCAAAAGAACGCCTCCGCCCTGTTTTTCACATCCAAAACATTATTATATAGGATCTGCCTGTATTTTGTCAAGGTCTCGTAATATGGGGAGGACGCGTCCTCCAGCGCATAAAAGTTTCCGTCATTTCCCCAGTAGCCTTTCGCCGTGACCGCCGGAATTTCCCCCATCAGTTCCCATAGGTATTTTTGGTAACCAGTCATCGGCAGGCCAAGTTCTATTGCCAAAATGCTCTGCAAATAATTCATGCTGGTCTTTTCATATTCTTTTGCGGGCAGCCCGTAGTTTGTCCACAGCACGAAAGGAATAGCGTAACGGCGCATCATTTGTTCCCCGTTCCAGCCCTTGAAAGCGCCGTCCGTAATGCTGTTGAGAAAGTTGGATGTCAGATCCGGCTGGTGGTCTCCCAAAAACAAAATCGCCGTGGGATCTGCTTGTTTTTCAAAATAGGCAATCAGATCTTTTAGGGCGTCGTCCGTGCACCGGACGCGGTTGACGTACTGCTCTGCCTCAGAATCCTGATGTTCGGGAAGCGAGACGCGCATCGGCAAATTTTTTGGATCGCGGCTATATCCCCCATGGTTTTGCATTGTCATGGTATAGAGAAAAACAGGCGCGTCCGAGGCGGCCTTGGCCTCTTCGTATTTTTGTATCAGCATCTCATTATCCGCGGCATCAGAAATCAGCCCGCAGATAGAAAGCGCGTCATCCGGGAAATCCTCCATGCTCAAATATTCGGAAAATCCCAAAAACGGGTATGCCTGTGGACGCCTGTAATTGGCCCGTTTGAAGGGATGAACCGCCACAAGCCCCTGATACCCAAGATCCGCGCAATACGTCGCAAGCGAGTCCATCGGCTGGCTGACATACACCTGGAACGCAACCGCGTTATTGGGGATAATCAGCACGCTGTTTCCCGTCAATACCTCAAACTCGGTATTTGCAGTGCCTCCCCCCACCATCGAAGAATAGGCATAACCGTGGACAGACTCCTCGCATAGCTGATGGAAAAATGGGATGTAATCTTCCGATGCGTTCAAATCGCCGAGCACGCTCAAATCAGAAAAGGACTCATCTATGATCACGATCAGATTCGGGTATTCCCCCTCTTTTGCGGGATCGGACGGATAACTTTTCGGCAATTCCCGCATCTGCTCCGCAAGATACCCTTCCGGTTTTTCAATGTGCAGATACCGCACACTGCGGGCAAATGTCACAAACGGTCCATGCTTGTGATATGTCACCAGTGCCTTAAACCGATTGACTTTAATTTTGCGGCTCTGCAAATAGTCCGAAAAGAAAAAAATCTTTGCGGCCAACAATACGCCCAGTGCAGAAAAGCAGAAAAAGGCCACCCGTTTTTTCCCCGAAAACAGTTTGCCACCCGGCAGGGCGCGCAAGGCCATTACCGTCAGGAGATATGCCTGCAAAATCAGGGTTGCCTTCCAGTTTAGGCTGTAGGAATATGCTCCCGCCACATGGAACGCCGTTCCCAGCGAAAGCAGGTCGGAAGCGAGGATCGGGCTGCCGCGAAATTTGCACACATAATAGTTCGCAAGGCAGAAAAACACCCCCACACTTAGGCAAATGGCGCAGGAAACGCGCAAGCGGTTGATAACGGCCAAAAGCAGCGCGAGCAACGCCGCCAAAATCAAAATATTGTAGCAAAAAGACTCTGGGCGGATTCTGCCATTTCCATATTTGGACAGCTTAAAATTCCTGGATGTCGCAAGGACAAGCAGTTGGGAAAGCGCCATCGTGACAAACGGGGTCAGGACGGCCGCCGCCACCGAAATGACACGCGTGTGTTTTTGCGCCCATGCGCACAGCCTGTCGCGGTACACTGACAATAAGATGCCCGCGGAAATCGTCAAAAGCTCAAGCGCGGCCGGCACCCGACGAAGCGAGATGCCCCCACCTTTTTGGTTGTGGACGTAGTATCCCCGATGCAACAAAAAATATGCGACTGACAAGGCAAACAAGATGGCGAGCAAAGCCGTTCCCAAATTTTCCCAACGTTTCTTGCCGATCCCTGTCTTTTCCTGCACGGCAAAAGCCTCCCTTAGATTCCTCCGAAAAATGGTATGGTGTTGCGGTAAAAAGCCCTTTCCTACTGGCACGATGGATCATCGTGCCAACTACTCGCCCGTGGGCAGCGGCATTTCTTCGAGCGCCTTTGCGGGTTCTTCGCCCTCTCCCACTTTTTGCAGCATCTGCCACCAAGCGGTGCTGACGTCCGCCCACACCGTGGTCACCTGGTAGTAGTCGCCGACATATTGCATGAACTGGCCATATTCGGTCATCAGCTCATCGTTTGCGTAGATGCCCTCCACTTCGCGGGTGGGCCAGTAACTTGCCGTGTGAACCGCGCGCATGTATTGCTGGTCGTCCTCGGTCATGTAGCGCACGAACGTCTTTGCGGCCTCCAGGCGGTCAGGGTCTTTGTTGTCAAAGATGCCAAATCCCCAGATGCCGCCCTGCAGCTCAGGAGTGCCGTCCTCGGTGGGGAACGTCATGGGAAATGCGTCAAAGGTCATGTCCGGATTGTTGAGGATCTGGCTAAGCTCCTGGCTGACATTCCAGCAAAATGCCATCGCAAGCTCCCCGCTGCCAAACAGGGAAGCCTCGTCCCCGCCCACGATGGTGGGGTCAAATACGATGCCGTCCATGTCCTGCAGCAGTTGAAGCGCCTTTGCGTTTTGCTCGTTGTTGAGGGTATACGCGGTATGCTCCGCGTTTGTGAACGTGCCGCCGTAGAGGTTTGTCACCAGCGCGCGCGTGCCCTGGTCGCCCCCTTGCCCGCCGCAATAAACCACGCCTACGCGCGTATGCCCCGCGTCATACAGTGCCTGGACTGCCTTTTGGAATTCCTCGGTGGACCAGGTGCGGTTTTCCTCGTCGATGTATTGCAATGCGCCCGCTTCCCGAAACATGTCATAGTTGATCGCCATGCAATGCGCCGTCATGCACAGGGGATATTCATAGTAAATGCCCTCCGGGCTTTTGCAGGCATTGCGGATGCGCTCATAGATCTGCCCCGCCTTTTCGGACTCCCACAAATCGGAAATGTCCGCCATGAGGCCGCGGCTTCCCCAGTTCGCCACAAGGCGCTCAGGGCCTTCCAACACCAGATCCGGCATCTCGCCCGCCTCGATGGCAGCCTCAATCTCCTGATCCCCCGTCTCATAATCCAGCGTCTTTAAGGTGACGCGGTACTGCGGGTATTCCTTGTGAAACTCGGTCAGCAGACTGGAAACCGAGTTTTGGCTGCCCCAGCTGCCGATGGGATAGGACCACAAAAAGATCTCCGTCTTTTTTGCGTTCTGATCCCCAGCCTTTTCCTCCGTCCGCGTTTCCGTAGGCGCCGCGTCCGTCTGTGCCTGCTGTTTTTGCCCATTCCCACAGGCGCACGCCACAAGCGCAAGCAAACATGCCATAAAATATGCCGCCGCTCTCTTTGTCTTTCTCACGTTGTTCCCTCCCTCTTCTCCTCTTCTTCCTCATATCGCACAAATGCCCATACGCCCGTTGGCACACAGCACCCCACAATCCTACCCCTGGCATCACAGCAAATACTGGCACAGGATGCGCACCATGTCGTCCAAGTTGATTGGTTTTGCGATGTGCGCGTTCATGCCGCTGTCCAGGCATTTTTGGATGTCCTCCTCAAATGCGTCCGCGCTCATGGCAATGATGGGGATCGTTTTTGCGTCCGCGCGGTTTAGGGCGCGAATCGCCTTTGCGGAGTCATGCCCATTCATCCGCGGCATGCGGATGTCCATGAGCACCGCGTCATATTCCCCTTCCCCGGAGCGTTCGAACATCTCCAGGCACTCCCGCCCGTCTTTTGCGCGATCCAAAAGGATGCCCATGTCGCCCAAAAGCGCGTGGACGATCTCCCAATTCAGGTCATTGTCCTCTGCCAGCAAAATGTGCTTGCCCGACAAGTCCGCCGCTTCCGCCTCGCGCGACGCGTCCCGCGTGGCGGCGCCGTCCGCATCCTCGTCGATTTTTTGCATATCCAGGGTGACGCGAAAAGTTGTGCCGCACCCGAAGTCGCTCTCCACCGTGATCTCGCCGCCCAAGGCATCCACGATATATTTGGTGATGGCCATCCCAAGGCCGGACCCTTCCGTCTTTTGCACGCGGGCGTTGTCCTCGCGCATGAACGACTCAAAAATGCGCTTTTGAAACTCCGGCGTCATGCCGATGCCCGTATCTTTCACGCAAATGCAAAGGCGCACATAGCCATCGCCCATCGGGGAGGATTCCTGGGAAAGCGTCAGTTGGACCGTTCCCCCGTCTGGGGTAAATTTGACGGCGTTCCCCAACAGGTTCAGCAGCACTTGCGTCAGGCGCATACCGTCACAATAGACGTTTTCTGTCTGCATCTTTTCGCAGGAAACCACAAACTTCTGCTGTTTTTTGTCGGCCTGCGGCTGCACAATGTCGATCACGGTTTCCCTGATGTCTTTTAAGGAAATGGGTTCCGGTATCAGGTTCATTTTGCCGCTCTCGATTTTGGACATATCCAAAATGTCATTGATCAGCCCGAGCAGGTGCCTGCTGGAAATCATGATTTTCGTCAGGCAGTTTTTCACCTGTTCGGTATTTTCCGGATGTTTCATCGCCACCGTCGTCATGCCGACAATGCCATTCATCGGCGTGCGGATGTCGTGGCTCATGTTGGAGAGAAATTCGCTTTTCGCGCGGTTCGCGCGCTCTGCGTCCTGCTTCATTTGGTCGAGCGTGCGCATCTGGCGGCGCAAGACCGTGAAATAACAGACAAACACCCACAGCATGGCCAAAAGCAGCGCCACGCAGCTCACTGCCTCGGTTCTGACCCATTGCGACTTTAGGGTGTTGACCGCCTTGTCAATCATGTCGTAGGGCAGAACCAATATCAAAAACCACTCGGAATACCCCAAAGGGCTGCCGTGCAAATAAAAGCGCTCCCCGCCCATCACAAATTCCAAGGAGAGCTGGCTGCCGCTTTGCATCGCCCCATTGAGCTGGTCCAGGTAATCATCCATGCTCCGCTCCCCGTCGACGCTCTCATATTGGTTGCGCACAAGCGAAAAATAACTGCCGGACGCTTCCTCGACCTCACTTAGGACAAAGCTCCCGTCCTCGCGGATGATGAAGTAGTAAAGGCCGGTGTCGCCGGAACTGAGCAGCAAGGTGTCGCTAATGTAGGAAAATGGCAGGGCCGCAACAAGCGCCGCGCTCTTTTCCCCATTGGCCATCTCGTAGTCGGAGGGAATGCCCATCATGAGCACCTCTCCCCCCTGGCCGTCGTACCCGATAGCCATTTTCTCCTCGCCGGCTTGCAGGGATGACAAAAAAACGTCCTTGTCAGACGCGCCCGTCAGTTCCCCATAGAGCATGTCAAATGTGCCGTCTGTCCCATAAAATGCCAAATGCTCAAACCCGCGCTGCCTGGCGTGGAAACTCAAAGACGCCCGGATGCGATCCATGCTGGCGACACTCTCGGGAGGATTGGCGTCCACCAGGGCGGACACCTGAGACATCCGCAGCTCTACCGTCGTCTGGAAATGGGCGACCGAGCGCTCGCTCAGTCCGGACATGTAGATTTTCCCGATTTCGCTGATGGTCTCCGCGCCTTTTCGGTTGACATAACGCGATTGATAGGCAAAAATCAAGATACAGACTAAGGATGCCATCACGACGCTCACAATTAAAAACCTGACCGTTTTTTTCTCCATCATACATGCCCCCGCCACAAGGCTCTCTTTTGCGCCTCACGCCTTATCTAGCCGGCGCATCTCCGTGTATGCCAAGAGGAATGGGCCGACGCCCTTTGCGTCATCCGCGACCACCGGTTCTGACATATAATAATCAAACGTGCCCGGCCGCATCTGCGCGCCGCCGAGGCCTGCCACCAGGCAAATGCCGCCTAAATGCAGCTTGCCCTCCGCGTCTGTGGTGAGGTATTTTTCGCAGATTCCGCGAAATGCCTTTTCCCCGTAATGGCGGTATCCCTCGGGCAAAAAGCCGAGGCGCGCGCCCTTTAGCAGGGCATAGGAGAGGATGGCGCTTCCGCTCGTCTCCAGATAATTTTTCTCCATGCCGCCCATGTTGACCACCTGATACCACATGCCGCTCGGATCCTGGTAGCGCAGCAGCGCCTCGATGAGTTCCGTAAACATCACACGCAGCCGCACGTAGGGCGTGCCGCAGATGGGATCTGCCTTTTCCAGGGTATCCAAAAGCGCCATCGAAAACCACCCCAGGGCGCGCAGCCAGAAATTGCGGCTCAAGCCCGTCACCTTGTCGCACCAAAACATCTCGCGCGAGCTGTCATACGCGTGGTAATAAAGCCCGTTCCGCAGGTCTTTCATGTGCTCTTCCACGTTGAAAAACTGCAGGAAAATATCATTGTAGTTCTCCTTGTTGTGAAACCTTGTCTCGTACTCCATGTAAAACGGCTGGCACATATAAAGGCCATCCAGCCACACCTGGTTGGGGTAAATGTTTTTGTGCCAAAAACTGCCCTCTTTCGTGCGCGGCATTTGCCCGATTTGGCTATATACCAAGTCGATGGCCTTGCGGTATTTTTCCTTTCCCGTCAGGTCATATAATTCAAACAATGTCTTGCCCGCGTTCACATTGTCAATGTTCCGCTCCGCGACGTCATACCCCTCGATGCTCCCGTCGTCGCGCACCTTGCTGTCAATAAACGCATCCGCAAAACGGAAATATTTCTCGTCCTTTGTGATGGCATACATTTCCAAAATCGCCTTGATCATGCAGCCATCGATATAATTCCAATTGGACTTCAGCCCCTGCATAAGTTTTTCGATATTCCACGCAGGGCAGTCCGGCGTACTTTTCTCCATCAATTCGTCAATATATTGCTCAATCCGATCCATACCTCGTCTCCCCCTTTACTTTATATGCTTACTTTAGATGCCTAATTTCACTGTTTATCTGTCAAACGCCCCTCATTCTCTTTGTCATCATCGACGCTATGTCCTTCCCGCAGCAACTGCTCTTCCGGCGTGAGCGGAACCTCCTCTTTTGGGATATATTTTTTGAATACGCGCTCATAGTACGCCGAGCAAAAGTATGCCAAAAGGCCAAATCCCACAG